>CAZAHE010000059.1:6527-13170 GCA_964484965.1 uncultured Acidiferrobacteraceae bacterium
GCGTACCAAACCGCCAAGGCAGCAGTCGTGCGTTTCAGCCGCTCAGTGGCACTCGAGTACGCTGCTGCAGGGATCCGTTGTAACACAGTGATTCCTGGGCAAATGCACACCCCGATGGTTGAAAGCTACCTCGCAGACCAGCAAACCGGAGGTGATATCGACGCGCTAATTTCAAAGCGAAATGCCCGCATTCCAATGGGCTTTATGGGTAGCGCCTGGGATGTGGCCAAAGCAGTTCTGTTTCTAGCGTCCGAAGAGGCGCGCTATGTGACTGGCGCGGAGATAGTCGTCGACGGTGGCATGACTTTGAAGTGTACGAACGAATAGGTCACTGTGGCGCTTTCTTTTGCATATAATGTCGTTGCGAGTACACCCGCTGTTATTCAGCTGTCTGTCATCAAGCGGGCACTACTCAGCCCATAGACCGTTAGATTATGAAGGGAGGCAACCATGTCCGAGTACCCAGAAATCTTTCGTATCCGTCAGAAATTTGAGAGACCGAAAATTGATGACATTCCTGGAGAAATTGCTACAGAACTAGCGCGCCTCAACCTGGGTGAGACGATTCAGCCCGGCCAATCGGTTGCAATTACCGCAGGAAGCCGCGGAGTTGCCAATATCCATATCATTATTAAAGGGATCGTGGATCACATCAAAGGGCTCGGTGCGGAGCCGTTTATTGTGCCGGCTATGGGTAGCCACGGTGGTGCAACTGCCGAAGGCCAACAGGGGATCGTTGAGGGATATGGAATAACTGAAGACTTTTGTGGTTGCCCGATTCGCTCCAGTATGGAGACTGTCATCGTGTGTGAGGCGCAGGAAGGGTTTTCTGTGCACTTCGATAAAAATGCCTACGGTGCAGACCACGTCGTGGTGTGTGGACGAGTCAAACCCCACACGAGTTTTGTCGGCGATATCGAGAGCGGATTGATGAAAATGATGCTGATTGGTCTCGGCAAGTATGAAGGTGCGAAGACCTATCATCGGGCAATAAAAGATCATAGTTTTGGACAGATTGTCCGCAGTGTCGCCCGCGAGGTGTTGTCCAAATGCCGGATCGTAGCGGGCTTGGCAGTGGTTGAGAACGGATATGACGAGACGGCCAAAATTCAGGCTGTTGCGCCAAGTGAATTTGAGGACCGTGAAAAGGAACTCCTGGTACTTGCCAAGCAATGGATGCCGCGATTGCCATTTAAACAGGCGGACCTGTTGTTGGTCGACAAAATCGGTAAGAACATCAGTGGTTCGGGAATGGACTCAAATGTCATTGGACGTAAGTATCTGGATCACAGGGCAGGGGACAATGAGTGGCCGAAAATACGCAACATATTCGTGCGTGGGCTGACCGAAGAGACCCACGGTAATGCCACGGGCATCGGCATGGCAGAATTCACCTTGACGAGAGCGGTCAATGCGATGGACGTCGCCATTACGCGACGTAACTGTATTACCGGCGGTAGCCCGACCTCCGCAATGGTGCCGTTGAATTACGATACCGATCAAGAGGTGCTGGATGTGACTTTGCCGGAGATGGGCCTGACGGCTGTTCTTGATACCAGAGTAATGTGGATACACAACACGCTGGATGTATCGGAAGTCGAATGTTCGACGGCTTATCTCGATGAGGCGCAGCAAAGCAACGAAATCGAAATTCTGAGCGACCCTCGACCCTTGCCGCTAGATACCAACGGTAACCTGCCGAACGTTACAGAGATCGACTCTTAATCAGGCCTCGTCGACCATGAGCATGACGATCGACAGTTCAAAGATTCGCGAGGATACGGTTGTTCCAGCGGGCGAGCCGTGGAGTGGACAACTGCGCGCAGGAGAGATACTGCGCTTGGTAGATCTTGAGGGGCAGCAGGCGATTGATTTCCTTTGCTACAGCGCTAACGACTATTCCGATCGTTATAACGCGGCGAACACGATCAAACTGAACGGAAATATTTACCTCGGGGAAGGGGCGGTCTTGTGGTCGGTCCGAGCAAATAAATTAATGACGGTTGTAGAGGATACCTGCGGTTCTCATGACACAATTTACGGTTGTTGTTCAGTAGAAGTCGACGATGTTCGTTTTGGAGAGAACAACGGCAAAGGCTGTCAGGGAAATTTTGAAATGGAATTGGGCAAGTACGGTCTTAACGAAAAAGATGTTGCGGCGAACATTAACTTCTTTATGTATGTTCCCGTAGATGCGTCGGGTGAACTGGGTATTGCCCCGGGCCTTTCAAAGGCAGGCGATCATATCTGCTTGCGGGCTGAACAAGACGTACTGGCAGTGCTGTCCAACTGTCCCGAACGCCTGAATCAGGCAGCAGGGGGAAAACCGACTCCCGTTCAGGTCCAGGTTTACCTAGCCTGAAGCGAAACGCATCGTAATGACGCTCGCTTGTTCAGGCGAGTGCTAGTTCGATAGTAGATGCAATAACGATACGGTGCCTGGCGGGCTGTTTGCCGGTGGTGCGCGTAGACACAACAGGAATAAAAATAACGTGTTTGCCGATTTAGGCGGCGTAGCCGGACCTGCAATGGCCGTGTTGTCGGCGACGCTGTTCGGGTTAGCAGCACTGCCTGCAAAGCGCGGGCTCAATTACGTCAGCGCTGAAGTGGGCGCACTGGTGACCATCGTAACCACATGGGTCATATGTTTGCTGTTGAGCCCGTTTTGGATGCGCAGTTCAGACTGGTTTACACCAGGATTTTGGGTGTTCGTTCTGGCTGGCCTGATTCATCCGTATCTGTCGATGTATTCCTCTTTCGAAGCGCTCAGGCGAGCTGGTACGACCGTCGCATCGACACTGGCAGCCACTTCCCCTTTTTTTTCGACACTCGGTGCACTGATCTTTCTTGATGAGGAGTTATCACTGATCGTTGCATTGGCGACGGTCGGTATTGTTGCGGGCATAGTGGTACTGACGTTCGATGGAGGCAGGCTCGCACGGATGATGCGGGTGGCGCTGATCTTTGCGACTGCAGCGGCCGTCATTCGTGCTGGTTCTCACGTGATTGGCAAGTGGGGACTCGAAATGTTGCCGAATCCCTTCATGGCCACTTTTATCTCGTTTTCCATGGGCATTGTCGGCATGACAGTGTTTTTCCGGGTGCGTCACGGACATTTCCCCGAGTCTGTCTCTAAAGAGGGAATAAAGTGTTTTATATATTCTGGTCTGTTTGTCGCGTTCGCCATAATCAGTATGTACGCGGCCTTAATGTTGGGTCGTGTGGTCGTGATTTCACCAATTATCGCGTCATACCCAGCATTCACATTGCTGGCGGTACTGCTCTTGAGGACCGAGAGAATTACCCGACGGATTGTTATTGGCGTGGTTATGGTGACAATTGGTGTCATCGTAATCGCCTTGGGCGATTCGGGTTAGGGAATAAAGGAGTGCACAAAAGTTGGCACAATCAAAAAGAGCATTGCACATTGCTTGCGACATCGGCGGAACTTTCACTGATTTGGTCGCGCAGGCTGGTGACGGGACGACCCATGTGCGTAAGGTTCCGACGACGCCCGAAGCGCCCGGCGTGGGGGTGATCCAGGCACTCAGTACGTTGTTGGGTGAGCTCGGTGTGTCTTTGACCGATGTAGTGGAGATCGTGCATGGCACGACGGTGGGATCAAATATCATTCTTCAAAAAAGTGGAGCCAGAACAGGGCTGATTACGACACGGGGGTTTCGTGACGTGCTGGAAATTGGGCGAATTCGAACCCCGACGATGTTTGATATTGCCTGGGAGAAACCTCTGCCGCTGGTGACACGTCGGCACCGGCTGGAGGTCAGTGAGAGAATGGGTGCTGATGGCAAAGTGGTGGTGCCATTAGATGAGAGAGAAGTGCTTGAAGCAGGTGAGCGTCTGACGGCGGAGGGGGTTGAGACCGTTGCGTTGTGTTTCCTGCATTCCTGCGTCAATCCAATACACGAAAGGCATGCGCGTGATCTGTTGCGCGAGGTGTTTCCTGATTTGTTAGTGACAGCGTCGTGTGATGTTTAGCCGGAAATCAAAGAATACGAAAGGACCTCCACTACCGTCGTCAATGCCTACTTACTGCCTGGCATGCAGCAGTATTTACGGTCCCTTGCCGGTGATCTTGCCGAGGCGGGAATGCAGGCGCCGATTCTTGTGATCGCTTCGTCCGGGGGGATGATGCAGATCGAAACGGCCACTGAGAAACCTGTCTTTGCGGTGGGTTCGGGACCCGCTGGCGGAGTCATCGGTTCGACCCGCCTTGGCAGGTTGAACGGTTATGTCAATGCGATTGCATTTGATATGGGAGGTACCACAGCCAAAGCATCGATCATCGAGAATGGGGAACCGACCATTACCTCGGAATACGAATTTCGTGATGGTCTTTCTACATCGACCAGATTCATTAAGGGCGGCGGTTATATGCTAAAGGTACCGACCATCGACATTGCTGAGGTGGGTGCGGGCGGCGGTTCATTGGCCTGGATCGATGAGGGCGGATTATTGCAAGTCGGACCAAGGTCGGCAGGCGCTGTCCCGGGCCCGGCATGCTATGCACTCGGGAATGATCAGCCCACGGTCACGGATGCCAACGTGGTGCTCGGCATCCTCAATTCCGCGAGCCTGGCCGGGGGCACGATGCCAATTGATGCACTGCGATCAGCCGAGGCAGTCGAAAAGTATGTTGCAGAACCGCTTGGCCTAGGCCGCATTGAGGCGGCCGCGGGTATCCGACGCATTGCGAACGTGGCGATGGCGCGCGCGATCCGTTCGGTGACGGTCGAACGCGGGCGCGATCCGCGTGATATGGCATTGATTGCCTTTGGCGGCTCCGGTCCAGCCCACGCCGTGGATGTGGCAAGGATTCTGGGTATACAGACCGTGATTGTGCCGGTGATGTCGGGAGTGTTCTCGGCGGTTGGTATGCTGGGCGCGGATGTTGAACACAATCTCGTTCACAACCTGATTCAGCGACT
Source organism: uncultured Acidiferrobacteraceae bacterium (assembly GCA_964484965.1). Taxonomy (GTDB): domain Bacteria; phylum Pseudomonadota; class Gammaproteobacteria; order Arenicellales; family UBA868; genus UBA11791. The sequence goes on from CAZAHE010000059.1 coordinate 11,474, forward strand.
CGACCTTATTGAAACGCGGGTCATTCTCGAGGTGATCGCAGACCTTGAGCAGGGGGGGTGTGAGCGGCTTAAAAGAGACGGCTTCGATGCATCAGACTTTGTCATGCAGTTCAGTGCGGATATGCACTACCTTGGCCAATCATCCGAACTGACCGTGGGGCTTGATCCGGCCGAGCTGGAACGACAAGGGACAGGCCTGCTTGAAAGCTCATTTCATGACGCTTATTTGCAGACTTATGGCTATCAAAATGATGAGCCTGTGGAATTGGTTAATGTGCGCCTGACTGCACTTGGCGTCCGCCAGCATCGTCTCGCTTTTGAGGAAGGCGATCCGGGTGCTGTTCGATCTGTCGATGGTAGTGAAACACGGTCCGTGTGGTATGAAACAAGTCAGAATCTGGAAGAGACTGTGGTGCGGCCCCGCTCTGCCATAGAAATTGATCCTTTAGACGGACCCGTTATTCTGGAAGCTTACGATACGACTATCGTTATTCCTGCACAATGCTCCGCCACGACCGATGGCTGTCACAGTGTTGTCATTGCCTTGTCGGATGAATTTATGGAGGACTCGACATGAAAATCAGCATGGATCCAGTCACTTTTGCTGTCGTAAAGAACGGCCTGGATGCGATTGTCGATGAAATGGCTTACACCGTTCTGCGGACCGCACGATCCGAGATCGTTAAGGACGTCATGGACTATTCGGCGGCCATTTGTGATCGAGAAGGTCGCATGGTGGCGCAAGCCAAGACGATCGCACTGCATTTGGGTGCCGTACCCGAGGCCATGCAGGTCGTACTGGATCGTTATGCTGAAACATTATCGGAAGGCGACGCGATCATTCTTAATGACCCCTACCAAGGGGGTATGCACCTACCCGATATTTTCATGTTTATGCCCGTGTTCTTTGCCGGGGAGTTGTTGGCATTCACGGTCGTGATCTGCCATCACACGGACGTCGGCGGACGGGTGCCCGGATCAAATGCGAGCGACTCGACGGAGATATTCCAAGAAGGTATCCGCATTCCCGCGCTGAAACTTTTTGAAGGGGGTGAACCGAATTCAACGTTGATGCGACTGGTGGCGACTAACGTTCGTTTACCAGACAGAGTGATCGGTGATCTCAAAGCGCAGTACGCTGCGTGCCGGACGGGCGAGATCGAACTCGGCCAACTTGCGTCCCGCTATGGGGCCGAGGAATTAGCAGGACATTTCTCAGAACTGCTCGATTACGCGGAACGAATGACTCGGGAGGAGATCGCGAGTTGGCCTGATGGCACTTATCGATTCGAAGATTTCATCGATGATGACGGCTTTTCAGACACACCACTACCAATCCGAGTCGCGATTACCGTTCAGGGGAGTGGTGTCACCGTTGATTACGATGGATCGTCTCCGCAAGTTGCTGCGGCACTGAACTCAACCAAGTCGTACACCAACTCGTGTACTTATTTATCAGTCCGGTGCGCGCTGAAAGGGGATATCCCGAACAACGCGGGGGTCTTTCGAGCGATCACCGTGCGTGCCCCCGAGGCATCGATACTCAATCCGGTGCTGCCGGCAGCGTGCGCCGCACGTGCTCTGACGGGGTACCGCGTCGTCGACACGATGTTTGGTGCATTGTCTAAGATTGTGCCTGACCGTCTGCCGGCGGCTGGTGAAGGGGGTAATACCGTGGTGTGTCTCGGAGGTTATCG
>CAZAHE010000060.1:0-12967 GCA_964484965.1 uncultured Acidiferrobacteraceae bacterium
GAGTCGGTGGTTCGTCGCCTGATCTGACAGGCAAGGTAACCGAGTAACCTTTGACCGGATAGACGGGAAGTGTTATGCCCAAGCCACGGACCAGATGGTGGCTGTAGACGCCAAATGACAGCACAAAAGCATCAGCAGCCAACGTCCCTTCGGTTGTGTCGGCACAACGGATACGGTTGCCATCTGCCTGCAACGCAATCACAAGAGTATTGAAACGCACATCCGCTCCCGCCAGCTGACATGCGTCCAGGAGTGCACGGGAGAAGAGCTGTGCGTCACCGCTCTCATCGTGCACGGAATACAGTGAACCTGCTATTTGGTCTTGGGCCTGTGCTAAACCCGGGTCACGTTCAATAGTGGCTGCTGTGTCGAGCACTTCAATTTCAACACCCTGCTCGCGCAAAATTTCACACTTCTTGGTTGCCGACTCAAATGTCGACGCGGAGCGGTAAAAATAGAGTAACCCACCTTTGTTGCCGTCGTAATCAACGTCGGTCTCTGCGGCGACACCCTGAAGGCGCTCCAGTGAGTAGCTGCACAGCCTCGCCTTGCGGCGCGTATTGATGCTGGCACTACCATCATTACACTGCCGCAGAAAGGCAGCAACCCACTGCCATTGGCGTGAATCGAGTTGTGGACGGAAGCGGATCGCTTGGTCTTTTCGCCACAGCGAGCGCAACATCATGCCCGGTGCGCGTGCGGATGCCCATGCATAGGCGTGGCCTGGTGCCAAAAGGCCGGCATTAGCGAAGCTAGTGAAGTTTGCCGCGTGATTGCCCCGATCGATTAGCGTGACCTGGTGTCCATCGCGTAAAAGCTCCCATGCAGTGGTGACTCCGGCGATACCGCAACCGAGTACGGCAATATGCATTGCTTTGGTGCTCGACTTAGTCGAGGGCTGCGGTCACCGCAATCTCTACCGAAAACTTGGGTGAAGCGAGTTTTGCTTCGACACAGGCTCTTCCAGGCGTATTGTCTGGTGAGACCCATGCATCCCACACGCTGTTCATTTCATCAAAACCGTCCATTGTCGACAGCCAGATGGTCGACGACAGCAGCTTCGATTTGTCAGTGCCGGCTTCTGATAGGAGGGCGTCAATTCGATCCAGGACCTCGCGGGTTTGGTCAGCGACGCCTCCGTCAGGATTACTTCTTGCAACTTGTCCCGCCGTGTAAACTATGTTGCCGTGAACGACGGCTTGACTCATGCGTTCACCTACATCGATTCGTCGGATACTCATAGTTAAGGGGTCTCCTTGTTTGGTGGTAGTGCGCGTTGCCTTCACGGCATCGGGTCGGGGTCCGGTCTCTACGATGATGCGAGGGATCCGGTACCTGCTGCCTGATCTTATCCTGATACAGCGAAAACCACCTAGTTAGGCTAGTATGTGTCGCCTTGGTGGCCAGCAACTATCAAACCCGCCGCGGCGTCGATCGCAATATTGGCCTGGTCCGGCGCAGTCGCTGACGCGATATCTTAGACATAACAAAGAGATTGCCGTGAAGAATCAGTGGAATGACGCGGATGCTGCAGCCTGCCAAGGAGATCCTCTGGCCCTGCGGGTTTACAGCTCACGCCTGATTGGCCGTGAGCCTGCCCTAGTACTGCACGGCGGAGGAAACACTTCAGTGAAGGCGTCTTTTACTGATTTGTTCGGCGACGTCGACGAGGTGCTGTACGTTAAGGGCAGTGGCTGGGATCTGGCGACGATTGAGGCAGCAGGGTTTGCGCCAGTGAGGCTCGACGTGTTGAAGAAAATGGCTTGTCTTGGAGCCTTGTCGGACCCGGATATGGTGGCAACGCAGCGCGGTGCACTACTCGACACGACGGCGCCCAACCCGTCGGTCGAAGCGATCTTGCACGCTATTATTCCGTTCCGTTACGTTGATCACAGTCATGCGGATGCTGTAGTCACCCTGACAAATACGCCTGATGGTGAAGCCACCGTCAAAGCGTTGTACGGAGACCGTATTCTCGTTATACCTTACGTGATGCCAGGATTCGAGCTGGCCCGGGCGGTCTGGAAAATGACAGACGGTCTGGACTGGGCGGGACTGGAGGGCCTAGTCCTGATGAGCCATGGGCTGTTTACCTTTGCTGATGATGTGCGTGAAAGTTATGAACGTATGATCAACCTGGTTACGGAGGCGGAGGCCCACCTCGGCGAACCGCCTCAAGCAACTGCCGCAGTCGGCAGCTTATCCAGCCTTGACTTAGCCGCACTGCGCGGGGCCGTCTCAAGAGCAGCTGGCATGCCGATGTTGGCTTCATTTGATGGCTCGGCCGAGACCCACAGTTTTGCCGTGCGCGAAGATGCTGCAGCTATCGCATCGCGGGGCCCGTTGACGCCAGATCATGTCATCCGGACCAAACGACTGCCTTTGATACTCAATGAGCAGCCCGGCGATGCGGTAGCACGATATGTTACTGATTACCAAACGTACTTCGACACACATGCCGCAGACGATATGAAACGTCTTGATCCCGCACCTCGCTGGGCGCTGTGGCAGGGTGCGGGGGCCGTCTCGTTTGGACGCAGTGTGCATGACGTCGAGGTGGTAGCCGATATCGTCTCGCACACACTCGGGGCAATTATGCAGGCACAGCGGCACGGTGGTTGGATGGCGTTGCCAGCGAGCGATATTTTCGATGTTGAATATTGGGATTTAGAGCAGGCCAAACTGGCGAAAGGTTCTTCGAGTGCGCTCTTTCAGGGACGCATTGCGCTAATAACCGGCGCCGCGAGCGGTATCGGTCGAGCATGTGCCGAGGCAATGTTGTCGCAGGGTGCGGTCGTTGCGGCGCTCGATGTGAACCCCGCGGTAGTTGAAAAATTTGCCACGCCGAAGGCACTTGGTATTGAGTGCGATGTCACTGACAGCGATCAATTGGTCGCGGCTATTGAGTCCACCACAGCATGTTTCGGCGGTCTGGATATCGTGGTCAGTAATGCTGGTATTTTTAGCGCCGACGCGGCCATCAGCGAAATGAATGATGAGGAGTGGGCAGGCAGCCTTGAAGTCAATCTCAGCGCTTCGATGCGGTTGCTGCGGGCTAGCATTCCGTTCCTGTCACACGGGGTGGATCCAGCTGTCGTCATCATCGGCTCAAAAAATGTGCCGGCTCCTGGCCCTGGTGCGGCGGCCTATTCTGCCGCCAAGGCGGGACTGACACAGTTGGCACGAGTCGCGGCACTGGAACTGGCATCTTCTGGCATTCGTATTAACACAGTACATCCGAACGCGGTTTTTGACACCGCGATCTGGACCGACGAGGTTCTTCGAGCCCGCGCAGAGCGTTATGGATTGACTGTCGATGCATACCGCACCAGTAACCTTCTTCGTACTGAGGTTACTTCTGATGACGTCGCCCGCATGGTGTGCGCAATGGCTGGCCCGCTGTTTGCTAAGACTACAGGTGCTCAGGTGCCAGTGGATGGCGGTAGCGAACGGGTGGTTTAACGCTGCTAGCGGGAGGACTCAAGGGCTGATCACGGCAATCGGCATGCCGGGGCAGCACATCGCACACTGCCGTTTGGGGGGATTCTGCCTTGTCCGGCTGTGAGAACCGGGTTACCGTGGGAAGATGAAATTCACCAGTATTCTTGACACAGTCGGTCATACGCCTGTGATCCGATTGGCCTCATTTCGAGACCATCTTGCCAACGAGCTGTGGGTGAAGCTCGAAAGTTTCAATCCGGGTGGTTCAGTCAAGGACCGACCTGCACTGAATATGATTGAGGATGCCGAAAAGCGCGGCCTACTAAAACCTGGCGATGCAATCATAGAACCAACCTCAGGTAATACGGGGATCGGTTTGGCGATGGTTGCTGCGGTAAAAGGATACCGAGCAGTTTTTGTGATGGCCGAAGACATGAGCGAGGAACGTAAACAGATTCTCAAGGCCTATGGCGCAGAACTCGTGCTGACACCTGCGGACAAAGGGACTGTCGGGGCGATCGAAGAAGCCCGGCGCTTGCAACACACAGAAGGTTATTTCTTTGTTGGCCAACACTTTAATCCAGCAAACCCGGCCTCTCATGAGCGCACTGCCGACGAAATTGTTCAGGACTTTGACGACCGCCTCCACACGGTAGTCTGTACAACGGGCACTGGCGGAACCGTCTCAGGACTTTCTACGTTTCTCCGGACACGGATTCCAGGCGTCAAAATAATTGCGACCGAACCGGCTGACGCCCCGATTCTCTCGACTGGTGTCGGCGGCAAGCACAAGATTATGGGCACTGCGCCGAGTTTTATCCCGGAAACTCTTGATCAGACCTCGTACGATGATGTGATCGCAATTTCTACTGAGGAGGCCTACAGTAACGCACGCCAGCTGGCTCGCAAGGAAGGAATTTTCTGCGGTATTTCTTGTGGTGCAGCTGTTGCGGGGATGATCAAATATGCACGGCGAGAAGCGGCGCGCGGCGAAGATATTCTAGCGATCCTGCCGGACACGGGCGAGCGCTACCTGAGTACAGAGCTTTGGGATTGAGCCTTTGGTTTGCCAACAAGACGATTCAGCGACCTAAGATCTTGAATAATGCGCTATGAAGCTAAAACAATGGAGGCATTGGGTGTCGCCTTGCTGGTGGAGGGTGGGATGTCACCGGCTACTGCTGTAACAGTGTCCGCGCATGTTATTGGAAACGCGCTGCGGGGCGTCGACTCACATGGTGTTGTCCGTTATGTGCAATATCGCGAACAGATTATCGACGGTGTGTTTGATCCTGCTGGTGAACCACGACTTGATGTTGAGCACGATACCTCGATCCGTGTGGACGGTGGCGGTGGCCATGGCGTGCCGGCAATGCAGCTGGCGGCCCAGGAGGTTTGCTTACGGGCACAGCAGCACGGCATGGCGAGTGCGGCGGTTGTTAACTGCGGTCACACGGGCAGGATCGGGGCATTTGCTGAGGTCATTGCACGCGGTAACTGTTTCTCAATGATCACCGGTGGTGGCGGACATGCGAGTGGCAACCCCAAGGTGGCACCGTACGGCGGGCGTGAAGGCATCATGGGCACTAATCCCTACGCGCTAGCTTTGCCAGGTGGGCCAACAGGAGCTGTCGTTGTGGACTTCGCGACGTCCGTGGTTGCACAGGGCAAATTGCTTGCAGCCAGTAAGACCGGCGAGGCTGTGGCGCCGGGTCTGATACTGGATCGCGAGGGCAGGGCGACAACTGATGTCAAAGACTATTACAACGGCGGCGTATTGTTGCCTGCGGCAGGACCAAAAGGCTATGGCCTGGGCTTGATCAGCGAATTGCTCGCGCATGGTGTGCTGGGCAATGCACGGGCGTTGAACTGGCTGATGCTCGCGATTGATCTGGATCGTCTCGCTGGAGACGAACCCTATGCAGCACGCATAGAAACTTACCTTGATTGGGTAAAGAAAAGTGCCCCGGCAGAGGGTTTTGATGAGGTTCTGATCCCTGGTGAGCCGGAACGCCGTTGTATGCTCGAACGCGAGCGCGACGGCATCCCGGTTGACAACGAAGTATGGCAGGAACTCAGGGTCTGGGCGGATCGCAGCGGCATTGATCTGTCTCGTTATCCCGCAATATCGCCTGGCGAGAATTCATAGAAGCGGATTGAGAGTGCCGATCTGGATGCGTGTGGATCACGTAATCTGCACACGGACATCTCCGAGGGTGGCATAGTCGGCGACGAGGTTTTCGCCAGCATTGCCGCTGTAGATCTGGCACATGACGCCGGTGGTGACAAGCTCACCCGTTCGCAGTGCGTTACCCCTTGCGTTGAGGTGGTTGGCTAGCCAGGCGAGGGCGCCTAATGGTCCGCCGTCGACGTTAGTGGCTACACCAGAGTCGACTTGAGCACCATCACAGTGGAGTACTACGGTGGCGTCGTTAAGCATCGTCGCCGTCCAATCGGAAAGTGGTGACCCGATGATCAAGCTTTTATGGACGCCATTGTCGGAGACCGCACCGAGCGGACCGACAGCAGGCCATGTGCTGAAGCGGCTTTCCACCACTTCTATCGCCGGCATGATCTGATCAACCGAGTCGACAACGTTGTCGGCAGTCCAAGGCGCTGCGTTTGCAGGCATGTCTGTGCCGATCCGAACAGCAATTTCCGGTTCGATACCGATCATGTGTAGCTCACTCGATCGCAATACTGCGGGCGAATTCTCGATCGCATCTGTGAAGCAGCGACCAGCAAAAGGGCTGTCGACCTTTAGCAGAGTTCGCGCGGCAGAATTGGTGCAGCCGATCTTATAACCCGCGGGTAGGCCGAGTTCTGTACTCAGCAGGGTCACCAGCGCATCTTGAACAGCATAGGCCTGTTCAATGGTTACTGGCGCTATGTCTTTAGGCAAGCCATCCAATGCGGTGCCGGGGCGACGAGCTGCAAAAAGGCGGTCAGCCATAGATCTGGAATCGAACATAACACTCTCACCTGAATGGAATTCCGAAAAGGTACGTGAGCCGCTCCTGCCGCGCAAGGCTACCAGCCAACAGCTCACTGGGTGTTATGATCTCTATGCTCCGAAATTGTCGAGTGTCATCTTTCTCGACTACTCGTTTCACCGACTAGGCCGTTACGCTGGGGACCACGCTGATGTTCATGTCATCCGAGGATTATCGAGAATCACTGCGCCGATACAGCCCGCGCGTTTTTGTCCGTGGACAGCAGGTACAAAGCGTTGCTGATGAACCATTGTTGAGGCCTGGTATCAATGCAGTCGGTGTCACTTATGACTATGCGAAATCGTCTAGCCACCAGCATCTCGCGCGTGCAACGCAAACGACCAGCGGGAGAGAGGTTAACCGATTCTTGCATATCAACAGCTCCAATGACGACCTGTTGAGAAAACTCGAGTACACCCGTCTCGTTTGTCAGGAAACAGGTTGTGCGATGCGGTATCTGACGATGGATGGGTTTAATGCTTTATATCAATCCAGTGGGCAAATAGATGCTGCCCACGGAACTGATTACCACTCGCGCTTCGTTGAATACATGCATCAATGCCAGGATCAGGATCTCACCGTAGGGATCGCAATGACGGATGCCAAAGGTGACCGTAGCCTGCGTCCTCATCAGCAAAAGAACCCCTCAAGCTATCTTCATGTGGTATCTCGTGACAGCGGTGGTGTCGTGATCTCCGGCACCAAGGCAATCGTGACTTCCGCACCTTATGTCCATCATCTGCTTGTGCTACCGGGACGAAATATGGTTGCTGAAGACACTGATTTTGCTATTGCCTGCGCTGTCCCAATCGATACACCGGGTCTGACTATAGTTGCACGTCCAGCTGGACGGCCTGGAGAAAGCGGTGCTCCATTCAGTGGCCGCTATGGTCAGACAACGGGTGTATGCCACTTTGACAAAGTCCACGTCCCGTGGGAGCGGGTATTCATGTGCGGCGAGTGGATGCATGCGGATGACTTGACCAAAGGTTATGCGACACACCACAGGCATACCTGCATAGGGGCGCGCGCCGGTTTCGGTGACCTACTGATTGGTGCCGGTGCGCTTATGATTGAGGCGAATGGCCTTTGCATGGAAAAGAATGAGCATTTACGTGACAGTATGGTCGAGCTGATCAAATTGGTAGAGGGCTTCTACGCCTGTGGCGTCGCGGCTTCGATCTATGGCACTCGCGAGACGGCGGGGAACTCTATGCCAGAGCCCGTCTACGCCAATATCGGAAAATTGCTGCTGTCCAACCAGATCTATGACATGCACCGACTGGCCCATACTGTCTCGGGGGGACTGATTGTGACTCTGCCCACACCCGAGGATGACCATAATCCGGAAACGGGGCCAGACCTGGCATTGGCTTTGCAAGGGCAAGCGAATGTTTCCTATCAAAGGCGGGCATCTGTCGCGCGGTTTCTAGAGGACATCACTGCGACTGAGGCTGGCGGCTGGATGTCAGTGATCAGTCTGCATGGTGGGGGGTCACCGCAGGCTATGAAAGGAGAAATTCATCGACGTTATCCGATTCCTGAGCGCCAACGATTGGTTGAACGTTTGATTGAGCGAGGTGTTTCGACCCAGGATGGCGACACTTCAATTGCACGACAGCCTGGACAATGCTGTGACACAGGTTGCGTCAAGGACTGAACAAGGTAACGCGATTGATCTGGAAAATTCCGTTCGGTTCCTCGAATAACGTTGGTCTATTTCAGCACGTCATCTGCTAGTGTGCTGATTGCATATGTATTTTCCCCACCAAGGTGGCAACAGTGCTAATGATGCCTGACAGACAGTTTTCTGTTGGACGGTGGACCACATTGCGCGATCGCAGATCGTCTGCGCAAAAACAGTGGCGAGGACTATTTTCAGATGCACGTGTCCAAGAGTTGCCATGCCGGCTGGTCGATGTAAAACACTGTGCCAGTGCTGGAATTGTCTATTGTGTCGAAGCACGATCTGATAATGAATTTCCAAGATCTTGATTTTGCACCGCTCGCAGACGCCCTAGTAGAGGCAGTCAAGGGGATCTATCAGTCCTCCACTACACCCGTCATACCGATTGAGCGGGCGCTAAATTCGGTATTGCCCGAAGAGGGTTTGGGGGAGGTCGCGTTGCCGGCACTGTGGAACGAGATTGCTGAACGCAGCAGTCGGCTCGCAGAGCCGACCATGCTGGGACATATGGATACGGCGCCGCATCCAGTCGCCGCACTCACCGATTGTGTGGTTTCTGCCCTGAATAATAATCTTCTTTTCCGAGAGTTGTCGCCGTTCGCGAGCCAAATTGAGGAGGCATTGTTGTGTGCTTTTGCAGAACGACTTGGTCTTCCAGCGGGCACGACTGGCACCTTCTGCAGTGGCGGGTCTATTGCCAACTTGACCGCGCTGTTTGTCGCATGTGGTGGTTTCGATGATGTGTCCCAACGCGACCGAGTCCGTCTGCACGTGTCGGAATGCCACCATGCCTCGGTGTCCAAAGCAGCCGCTGTGCTCGGAGTTCCCCAAGAGCATGTTCTGGTAGTCGCTGGTGATCAGACTGGCCGCTGTGATCCGCAGGCGCTTGACGCGCAACTGGCTCGTCATTCCGCGTTTCGGAATATTGTCGCTGTGGTGGCCGGTTCGACGATTCACGGCGCGCTCGATCCACTTGAGGAGATCGCGTCGGTCACCCAGCATTACGGTGCATGGCTGCACGTCGATGCAATTTATGGTGGTGCATTGTGTCTGAGCGACACGAATCACCAGTGTTTAACTGGAATTGATGCGGCGGATTCGGTCGTCATCGGTCCGCAGAAATGGATGTATATGCCCCGTGTTTGTGCAATGGTCCTGTTCCGTGCAGGCACTGCTCATGAAAGCCGTTTTGGAGTGTCACTGCCGTATTCCGTAACGGGTACCGCCCATCGTGGCCAATGGGGTCTGCAAGGCTCGCGTCGTGCTGATGCGCTCACGCTGTGGACTCTGATGCAGGTGATTGGCACTCGGGCACTGGCACGGCAGATCGATGACGCGCTCGCGTTGACACAGGCATTCTACGCACGACTGGCTGAGCGTAGTGATACGGTCCCGGCTCACCAGCCGGAATTGAATCTGCAATGCTTTTCTCTCGCAGATGTCAGTACAGAGGAGGCGATCATTGCACGACACCGCAGAATGACGGTCAATGGGGCGGGCTGGTTCAGCGTATCGCGCTGGCGTGACCGGTTGTATTTTCGGGCGGTATTGCTGTCGCCCGCTACGACGATCGGACAACTGGATGAACTGGTGTCATTTCTTGCGGACGCGTGATTCCCGCTTACGATTGCATTGATAGATCGACTGCCGGCCAGTTCCTGTGTGCCCGTGTTCAGCGCTGTAGAAGCTTGTTTCAATCTACAAGGTGGGTTTCGTAGCGGGTCAAGCCCCCTGGTTTCGTGCCAGGTAGATCAGGCACAGGCTTCTTGTAGTGACTGCACCGAGTACGAGGATGCCCCCGACAACGCCTGTTGTACCCGGAGATTCAGCGAACACAATCCACACCCATAATGGACCGAGGGTAAATTCGATTAATGAGATCAGCATGAGTTCGGCACCGGGAAGAAAACGTGATGCAGCGGTAAACAGTGTATGAACGGTGGTCATCAGTAAGCTGCCCCAGGCAAAGCAGATCCACAGGTCGTGTTGTGAAATTGAAAAATCGAGTCCGCATCCAACTGCACCGATTAGTGTGCCAAGGCCTGCGCCGAGAAGACTAGTCGGCAACATGTCGCGGTCTTTTCCCACTCTCAGGCAGATGACGAAAAGTGAAAAACAAACAGCACAGGCCAGCGCGATGAGGTTGCCGCCAACAGTGTCGGTAGCGATGCCGCCGCCCACCATTACGGCGATCCCGATCATGGCGATAATCGTGGCAATTATTGTGGCGCCGGCTAGCCGCTCATTCAGCAACAAGCGTGCAAGCACTGCGGTAATCAGGGGGCAAGCGCCGAGGGTGAACAGTGTATTTGCAATAGTCGTATAAGTCATCGCCAAAATCATTAATACGTTGGCGAGTGCGACGGCAATGCCCCCAAGGATTCCCGGAAGACCGACCTGTCGGAATACCGGGACGATGTTACGCCCATACCGAAGCACCAATACCAATAGAAGTGCCGGAAAGAAGAATCCTTGCCGAAAGAAGACCAGTTGCCAAGGGTCGTTACTTTCAATACTCCGCAATGCAACACCGTTGATTGACACGAGAAAGCTGCTAAAAGCAACGACCAATACCGCATGGCGGCGGGTTGCAGTTGGCCACATCGAACATCTCCTGGAAAATATCGTACAACAAGACGACCTCCCCATCACGAGCATCGCGTCCTGGGGTAGGCACTATGACGTTGAAATTCTATGTTAGTGGGTTAAGCCATGAAAGGACTGTGCGAGTGCAGAAAATTTAGATTTGGTCCCTTGGGTAAACTTTAATAGATGCCTACTACATAAAGCAGGTTAAGATTGCATGGCCGGAATCGATTGCTGAGCTTGCTACGGATGTATATCCCACCTTACTTTGAGCAGCCTTCAGTGGCCATTATGCAGCAGTTGATGCATGACTACCCATTTGCGCTGTTGGTCGTGGCGAACGACAAAGGCCAAGTCGATTTGCATCATCTTCCGTCCGCCCTGGACCCGTGTAGTGGGCGTTTGGGCACATTGTTTTTGCATATTGCCTCATCAAATCCGCTGGCGACACGTCTTGAGCCGCATCAATTGGTCACCGTAGTGTTCACCGGACCACATGCCTATATTTCACCCGACTGGTATGAAACTGCAGGCAAGGTGCCGACCTGGAATTTCATGGTCGTCCATGCGCATGGTTATGTAGACACCATGAATGACGAAGACGCAAAAACTGCTCTTGAATACCTTACTGCAGCGAGTGAACGAAAACTGTCTAAAGCGCCGTGGACGGCAGAGGGACTTGAGTCATCGAGCTACGCGAATTTGCGCAAGGGAGTGATCGCGTTTTCGGTCGAAATTGAACAGCTGGAGGGGAAATGGAAGGTCGGGCAGAATCATGCAATGCATGATCGCCTGAGCGCCGCAGCTGGACTAACTCGTATTGGTGGGTCGGCACGGACCGAGGTTGCTAAAGCCATGGTTGCAAGTGCCGAGGCAGAGGCGCTTGATGCCAGTGATAACAAAGGCAAAAACTAATCCATTGTGTTGGCTGAGTATAAGTCTATCAAACAGGCACAAGTGTTTCTTTCGTTACGGTCAAGATGCGATCAGAACTGACCAGATTGATAGTCGTATACCGCTTTTTGGAGTTCACTTTGGGTATTCATAACAAAAGGCCCATAACGTGCCACTGGTTCTCTAATCGGGCGGCCTGTCACTAGCAGGAATCTTGCACTGTCGTCATTTGTGTATGCGATGAATCGTTCACCTTCACCGAGTACTGCCAATTGTCGCACCATCAGTGGCTGAGGCGAACTGCTGTCATCGCTGTCTATGGTCAAGGTGCCATCAATTGCGAAAATGAAACCGTTGTGATTTCTTGGTAATGGTTCTTCAAAAATTGATTTCGCTGCCAGTGAGACGTCTAGGTAAAGCGGGTCACTGGCTATTCCCTTTACGGGACCTGTCGTCCCGGTACTTGTCTGGCCAGTGATTATCTTGATAGCACAGCTATCGCCGCGTGTCTCAATCGGCAGAGATGCTGAGGAGAACTCTTGATAGTTAGGGGTAGTCATCTTCCGTTCAGCCGGAAGATTGACCCACAACTGGAAGCCAGCAAGTCGACCTGACGCCTGTTCCGGCATCTCTGAGTGAATAATACCGCGGCCTGCTGTCATCCATTGCACTCCGCCTGCCTCAATTGTTCCTGCATGTCCGGTGCTATCCTCGTGGTGAAGGCGTCCCGCCAGCAAATAGGTGACTGTTTCAAAACCGCGGTGAGGGTGTGAGGGAAATCCAGCAATGTAGTCGTCGGGGTTATCGGATTCGAAATAATCTAGCAAGAGAAAAGGATCGAGTATGTCGAGTTGTGGCGAACCGATATAGCGGGTCAAATTAACTCCGGCGCCATCTGATGTGGGTATTCCAGAGAGAATAGAACTGACACTAGAAGAGGGATTGGACATGGTTAACAAGACTAAGACAGCACGCGAAGGATTGATAGATGTTGTAATAGAGAAAGTAGTTGTAGACTGAATCAAGAACCAATAGTGGTGATAATCAGTGGTTTGTTTCGGGGTATTTTCGAGCGGTTGAAACAGGTCTGAGTTAGCGACAAGAAAATTTAAGTGAATTAGATGGCAACATAGGTATGTTGTGGTGATGCTGTCGACTTTTTGACGCTTTAGGTTCCATGCAATTGTGTTGGTAGTAATTCTTTCAAGCCGAGATCGAAGAGTTAAGGTTTGGCAATTGATTTTTCTCTATTGAATGGCGCATGAATTTCAAAAACGTGGTGATTCCAATTATTGTTTTGATCCTCTGGTTTGTTTGCTCAGTGTTATTGGTCGATTTTATGCCCGTCGAGTGGGGCCGGACACTG
>CAZAHE010000061.1:0-12832 GCA_964484965.1 uncultured Acidiferrobacteraceae bacterium
GAAAAAGCCCGGTCTTGGTGCCGACATAAGCCATGCCAGTGGCCATCGCGGCACCCATATCGGATATCACTTTTTCGGCAAAGTTCTTAATTTTATCTTTGTCCACATTGATCTCCGGATGAAAGAATTCGTCCTAGAGGACGATTATTTTACTGGATAAAAGTTGGTTCACAGCGCGTAGTTCGGTACAGTGCTGACCCCCTTAGCATAGCAATGCCAGGCCCGGGCTGGGAGTCCATCGTGTTGAAATTTGTCGCTAATTTATCAATTATGTATACGGAGATTGAGTTGCTGTCGCGTTTCTCGGCTGCTAGCCAGGATGGTTTTGATGGTGTTGAATTTCAGTTCCCTTTTACCCATTCAGCAGACGAACTTGCATTGGCTGCTCGAAACGCCGACTCGCAGACTGTGGTATTTAATTTCCCGGCAGGTGATATGGATCTCGGTGATCGTGGTATTGCGATATTTCCAGAGCGTCTCGGCGAATGCAGGGCTGCAATCGAGGACACATTGATTTACGCGGATACTCTGAATTGTCCGCGACTACATCTTATGTCGGGTGTTTTGGCCGCCGAGACGCAACGGGCTACAGCGACCCGGACCTATATCGATAACCTGCGCTATGCTGCCGATCGATTTGCGGAACAAGAAGGAATCATACTGGTCGAGCCGTTAAATCCGTTCACCGTGCCTGGTTATCTCGTGGGGACCCTCGAACAGGCATTTTCGATCATTCAACAAACTGATCGTCCCAATGTCCGACTACAGTTTGATTTCTATCACTGTCAAATGACGCAGGGAAGGGTAGAGGAATCCTTCGAGAAATATCTGGACGTCATTGATCATGTGCAGATCGCGGGTGTGCCGGGGCGCCACGAACCAACCGCGTGCGAACTTGACTATAACCATATATTTAACCGTATCGACGAACTTGGTTATTCTGGTTTTGTCGGTTGCGAATATCATCCCAGCAGCACTGCTTCTGAGGGGATCGGTTGGTTGCATGATTACCGGACTGCTAGAACGTAGCACCTATGAAGAATGCCGGATAGGCATTATCCAGGCTCAAAACCGATAATCAAATTAACAAGTCGGCTGAATCGCCATGCTGGCGAGCGGATTTCGGGCGAGTAATGCACCGAATTATTCTCCAGGTCCGTCGTCAGGTATAGGTGATTTTCGCGTCACCGTGTCTTGAGGTCGCGGACAAGCCAGAATAGTGAACAACTGAGCAAGGCAGCGACAATTGCGAGCGCAAAACTCGCTGTATAGCCACCGCTGAGGTCATATAAAACGCCAGACAACCAAGCACCGACCATACCACCGAGGCCAACACCCATCGTGACTGCACCATGAATCAATCCTAGGGACGAGCCTGGGAAGATCTTGGAAACCAGCGTCGATACAATCGGCCCGCGTGCACCCTGACTGAGACCGATAGGTAGTATTACGATCCATAGTAACAAGAGTGAGGGCTGGTTCATCAGTGCGGAAAGACCAAGCAGCCCGACAATGGTCAGTGTGTACGAGAGAGTCGCAATTCGTCTACTACCGAAACGCCCGGCCAGCCAGCCAGTAGCAGCGATCCCGAACAGTGCGAGCAAACCATTAACGGTGTAAGCCATTGTTGCGGTGGTCAGGCTGTACCCAGCGGCAACCAGGTAGGCGACCAGTTGTGGTGCGATAGCGTATATAGCCACAGCTGTGCCGAACAATACGCCAAATAGTGCCCAGAGGGTTGTTACGCCCATGGCGTTGCGCAGGCTCGTGCCGGGCTGACCCGTATTGATCTCCGAAACGGCCGTCGCTTGACGAGTTGCTTGGGGACGAGCCAGCTTGTCCCAGGGCAGGCAGTATATGACTCCAGCCAACAGGAGTATGCCGAGCCCAAGCCATTGATATGCCGAGCGCCACCCGAGTCTATCGATCAGAACATGTGCCGTCGGTATCCACAAGACAACGCCGGCACCGAGACCCGCATAGGGGACCGAAATGGCGAGCGAAAGGTGGCGTTCAAGGGGGCCACGATACCATGCAGTGATCAACACAGTGGCTGTGGTCATACCGATGGCGGTCATGGCAACGCCAGCCATCACTCCAGTGGTCATAAAAAAATGCCAGGGCTGGGTAGCGAATTGCGCCAGGGCGAACGCGCAGCTGTAAAGGAGCAGGCCTGCTGTGTAGACGATACGCGGCCCGACACGGTCCACGAACCATCCGGAAAAAATCCCGCTGATCCCATGAGTGCCCATATAGAGTGCGTAGATTCCTGCGAGGGTGGATCGGTTCCACCGCATTTCCGATTCGATCGGCAACAGAAATACCGCAAAAGTCTCGCCAATACGGGACATGAGGTTAAGCAAGAAGGCCAATAACACGACCATAATCGCTGTGTTGGTGTAGTCAACGACTGCGCTTGGGTCACTACCAGCGCGTGGCCTCATATCGACAACTGCAGCCAATGCCGGTTTCGATAAAACCTATTTGTGAGGGGCACTTGGCGCCGAATCAGTCTGATGCACGGACTGCTGTGAGCATTTCTTCTAAAGAGAAAAAGATGAAATCCATTGAAGGATGCTGCGCGACCTTGGCCGTCGCGCCCCAGTCGCCGCTGGCCGACAACCGCTGCCGGTCAATCCATGCATTGGCCAGCCCCAGCGCCTTCGCTGGCACGTGGTCATGGTGTAAAGACTGGGCCGTGTGGAGAACCTTATGACATGGAATCCCATGATCTTTGTCGAGTCGTTCGAGCATGTAATTGAAATTACGCTGGTCCGGTTTGTACGATCCGATGGTCTGCGCAGTGTAAATTGCATCAAATTCAACACCGAGTTTCCGATTAGAGGCAGCAAAGCCGGCGATGTCGACGTTCGATAAAATCACCAGCTTGTAATGCTTTTTGAGGCTTCGAAGCACTTCGGCGCTGTCAGAAAATGCGGGCCAGTAGGGCACTGATGCACCGAAATCACTGTCAAGCGCCCGACTACTTGTCAGTGCCAGTTCGTTAGCGATGCGCCGGTGCACATGTGACAATAGATCTGGATAGGGCATCTCTGGTGTTTCTGATTCTTGCTCACTTTCTGCTGCAGCAAAAGCTTTCAATCCTTGTACACGGCTGATAGCCAGTGGGTGGTTCTGTGCGATCAAAGGTTGTAACGCATCCCAAATTCCCGTTTCCCAGTCGATTAGAGTGCCGTAGCAATCAAAAGTCAGAACGTCAAAATCACGTAACGATGCAGCCATATAAAACTCTCCGTATTGGGGGCTTGGGGAATGCCACCCGCTTATAACATTCAGGCAGGTTTGTGCCTGCCGTTCTCAGAGGCTTCTGCGAGCTCTGCGAGATTCGGCTGCGGTCTTCGTGTGGAATCGTGGGACTGAAGAAGCGCCTCTATTTTGGCTGCCGCTGATAAAGTCGAAATATCGCTATGACGGCGCGGGCCGACTACCTGCATACCAAGCGGAGTCCCAGTGTTATCGAGTCCAATAGGCAGCAGTGTGACTGGATGGCCTGTCAAGGTAATTGCCGATGCAATACCGAGCCATTCAACATAATTTTGCGTCTTCTCACCATTGATTTCGTCACAGTACAACTGTTCGATCGGGAACGGTGGGACAGCATTACCCGGGCACAGCAAGAGGTCATAGTCGTCAAAGAAATTCTGGAACTTCCGATACAAGCGAGTCTGTTCCGCCATTGCCCATCCGATCTCTTCGGCGCTCATCGCCAAGGCGGCTTCGACATTGCTGGTCACATTTGGGCCAAGTTTTTCCGGCGAATGGCGATAAAACTCCAGATTCGAGGCGAGGAAATGGACGCCGCGAATAATCCAAAATGTGTCGAGGGCACTTTTTAGTTCGGGGTCATGCTGCTCACATGTATGGAAAGCAGATGCGATGGTGCCAATGCGTTCTTCGAAAACCCGTGCAATGCCAAAATCAACAGGCACGGCCCCAAGGTCCGTGGACCAGGCGACCCGCAATCGACTCAAGTCAACATCTGGCAGATCACGGAATGCACCACGGTCTATCGGGCTAGAAAGGGGATCGTATGAGCGGTGTGCGGCCATAACAGACAACATCAGAGCGGTATCGGACACAGTGCGCGCCATGGGTCCCTGTACGTTATAAGTCGTTAGTCCGACGGTTCTCCGTTCCGATGGCACTAATCCAGGTGTTCCACGGTGTGACGTCACGCCGCAAAAGGAAGCTGGCGTGCGCAAACTACCACCGGTGTCGGATCCTGTGGCAATTGGAACCATGCCGCAAGCGAGTGCGACAGCTGAACCACCTGAGGATCCTCCACAAATGCGAGTCGGATCGAACGGATTGCCGGTCGAACCGTAAATCCGGTTGGTCGTGTTTGCACCTGCACCGAACTCCGGCGTATTGGTCTTTCCAAGAACAATTGCGCCCGCTTTACGCAGCTCGGCAATAACGTGCTCATCGGAATCGGGAATGAAATCGGCGTACAGTTCTGAGCCAAAGGTTGTACGTAGATCTTTTGTTACGTTGAGATCCTTAACTCCGAGCGGAAGTCCATGCAGCGGTCCAAGTAGCGCATCGCTCATAACGGCATGTTCTGCTTCAACGGCTTCCTGCCGTGCGCGTTCATAACAAGTTGCAACCATCGCATTAAGAGCGCCGTCGACCGTTTCGATACGAGCAATACATGAGTCGATAAGTTCAACCGGTGACAGTTTTTTAGTACCAATTTGGTGACGGGCATCTAAAGCAGAGAGGTCGCAGGGTTCGGTCATAATGGTTACTCAGGCATTAGCGGGAAGTTAGCATCGGTCTGGTATTGGGACATCTTCATTCGACTGTCTTGTGTATCTAAGAAGGCGTCTTGTTTGCCGGCGTATAGCAGCAGGCGAAGGCGTAGCTACTGACTTGTCAGTTTTATATTGCTGTTATTGCGCCAGTTCGTAAAGTGTTGGCTCTGCGCCAAAAATTCGCGTCAGCACAGCAGCACGCATCCACATGCCGTTTCTCTCCTGCCGCCAATATTTGGCACGCGGGTCATTATCTATTTCAGGGCTGAGTTCAGGGCCACGGGGCAATGGATGCATAATGACGGCGTCCTCTTTCATGCGGGTCAAATGTTGCTTGTGGATACTGAACTGGTCGAGATCGATATCTTTCGACTCGTCTGCCACGTCATGCTCCGCTTGAATACGGGTCAGATAAATAGCATCCAAGTCTCCCAGAACTTGATTGAGCTTGGCCGTGCTCGTATGACGGATGTTATGCTCATCCAGATGAGCCACGATGTCATCTCCAATGGCAAAAGATGCAGGAGAGATAAATACCAGATGAACATCACGATAATTTTTCATCAGGTAGGCCAGAGATCGGACTGTTCGTCCGCGAGCGAGATCGCCCATCATTCCGATGACTTTGCCATCGATACCGCCGCGATGCGCAAGGCTGCGTTCAAGTGTATAAATATCAAGCAGGGCTTGAGTAGGGTGTTGATCTTTGCCACTGCCCGCATTAATTATTGGAATCGGGCGAGATATTGTATCCATTAACGCAGCAGCCTTCTCGGCAAGCCCTTTTTGCCAATTACGCATCACGATGACGTCGACGTAAGAACTAAACGTTCGAATGCTGTCTTCCATTGTTTCTCCTTTTACCTCGGAGGAGGTTGAGGAGTCACGAATTTCGCTGGTTCTCATTCCAAGAATGTGGCACGCGTTGTTGAATGATAAGAATGTTCGTGTTGAGGGCTGAGTGAAATACAGCATCGCTCTTCTGTGATGAAGAAGGCGTTGCAAACTGGCCAATCCCGCTGGAGACTTGGCTAATGTGCGAATATCGGTGGTGAGTTCGCACATCTGG
The DNA here is from genome assembly GCA_964484965.1 of uncultured Acidiferrobacteraceae bacterium. Classification (GTDB taxonomy): domain Bacteria; phylum Pseudomonadota; class Gammaproteobacteria; order Arenicellales; family UBA868; genus UBA11791. Next base: position 5,845 of record CAZAHE010000061.1, read on the forward strand.
TCCAGAAATGAACGGTTAAATTGCTTTGGATGCAGCAGATGGAATAACCGGTGTGTTTGCTCAGGTGGCGTTTTCAGCCGGAGTTCTTGCCGGCGGTGTTCCCATTCATCGTTAGGATTGGTGGTTGTCATACGGAGAATTGAGCACTGGTGACAGTAGTACGGTTTGAATTCCTGTTAGTCTAGCGTTAATCTTATCCCAGCCCTCAGTGGTGTGCGGTTTCCTGCAGCAAAGATGGATTTACAGCGCAAACAGGGGCGCTGACATGGTTGTTGCTGGTGAAATAATTAGCAGTAATCAGGAGACAGGTATGCCGAGATCGGACACATCGACATTTGCAGGATCCGGGGAATGGCAACCCGACGAACTGATTCCGGTATCGCCATTATTTTCATGGCCGCCACGTCTCGGCGCTATCGCCAAATATTTTTTCTCATACCCCGGATATTTTTTGCCGTGGAATCTCGGATATATGTTATTGGCGGTATTGACCTGGCTGTTTCTCACGCCCGAGTTGTCTCGTATGAAAACGTTCCAATTCGACTGGATTGCCTTAATTTATATGAGAAACCTTGGCTTGCTGTTCCTGATTGCGGGCGCGTGGCATTTTCGGTTTTATATCCAGAGGTCACAAGGAACGAGATATAAATTCAACCAGCGCTGGCCGGATGTAAATCACCGACGATTCCTGTTTGGACACCAGGTGCGTGACAATGTTTTTTGGAGTGCCGTCAGTGGCTGCGGAATTTGGACGGCCTATGAAGTAATATCCTTATGGGCCTTTGCTAATCAATTGGTGCCCTTCCTAGAATGGAGCGAGTCGCCAGTTTATTTTGTGCTTTTTTTCTGTGCCATACCGATCATCAGGGATATCCACTTTTATTTTGTTCATCGTCTATTGCATTACCGCTTCATGTATAAATCGGTTCACTACTTGCATCATAAAAACGTGAATATCGGTCCGTGGTCGGGCCTATCGATGCATCCAGTCGAACACCTATTGTATTTCAGCGGGGTACTGCTGCATTGGATCCTTTTATCTCATCCATTGCATGCGATATTTCATCTACAACAGACTGGCTTAGCGCCTGCCCTCGGACATTGTGGATTTGACAAGTTACTGACCAGGCGTGGGGCGAAAATCCACCTTGGAACGCGCTATTACCATTATCTCCACCATCGTTATTTTGAATGCAACTACGGTGGTGACGGTACGGTGCCAATGGATAAATGGTTTGGCACTTTTCACGATGGTTCGACAGAAGCGCATGCCTTGATGCGCTCAAGGCGAAAACGCGCGCACGGCGTGCAGCCTTGAAATTGACGTTTGAACATAAGGTGCTATAACTCGTTTCGCCGCACGATCGGCTAATCTTAAACGCGTGTCATTTTGCGCAACGTCGGTAACGGGTTCGGCGCTGGGGTGTCCGGGTAATATTGCGGCCAGGCGGTAGCTGATACTTCTCCTACATAGACATCGCCATGCGAATCAACCGCTAGCCCATGTGGTGCGATGAAGTACTCCGGTGAAAATTCGCCATCGCCAGAGTTGCCGATACGCGCCAATATGTTTCCTTTGTTGTCTGCGATACTGATGCGTGGTCCTAAATTGGGGAATCTTCTGTTAACAGGCATTACGGGGCCTAGCTCACCGATATAACAAACAGGACACTGACCACTCGGCATAAAAAGTCCGCATGGTCGGTGAACATTGGTCCATTGCGTCTCAAAGCGTCCATTACCGTCAAACACCTGAACGCGATGGCTTTCACGGTCTGCAACGTAAACCCAACCATCGGCGTCGCAGCAGATATTGTGTGGCAAGTTAAATTCTCCTGGCCCGCTCCCTGAGCCACCCCAGGTAAGCAGATGTTTGCCATCAGGCGAATATTTGTGCACGCAGGCGTTGCCATACCCATCGGACACATAAATTTCACCAGTGGGGGATAAAGCCGTATGCGTGCAACGGTTAAAAGGGTCAAGGCTCATCAAAGCCGAGGGTTCTCCAGGCACACCAAGAGTCAATAAGACCTGACCTTCGAGGGTGCATTTGCTTACCGTGTGACGACCGTCATCGGTTAAATAAAGGATGCCGTCGTCAGCGATGTGCGCGCCGTGGGGTCGCACGAATATATCCTCACCCCATGAACGTAGAAACGAACCGTCTCGATCAAACACCATCATTGGATGAGGTCCTCGGTTGAAGACATAGACCTGATCCTTGTCATCTACGGCAACGGCGGCCACCTCACCCCATGCCATACCATCGGGAATTTTGGCCCAATCATTGCTGATGGTATAGCGGTAGTCCCCTTCACCTTGAATGGTAGTCATGCAGGTAGCTCCTTGGAAACGTTGCGAACGGGCAGTTCGTTATATGAGATCATAATGTAGCGTATTTGGCTATTGAAACGATGATGTAACTAGAAACCATCAGTTGAATTGTCATTCGTTTAAGGAAATTACTTAACGTATGAACAAGTTGCCAATTTTGTATATGCTCATGAGGGTTCCCTGTAATAGCACTAGGTGCATGTTGTGTTATTCCACAGTAATAATATGAAACGATCAACTGGACTATTTTGAAGATCTTGTGAAGGAGGATTGAATATGTCTGAATCTATCGTAGCCTGGGGTGCGGGAGCTGTGCTGATTGACGAATTAGATGGACAGTTTTCAACCACAGGGTTGGCCGTCAAAGGGCAACATATAAGAAGCGTGGCATTACAATCCTTGCATTGTCCGATATGGATATAGGTGTCGATACTGGCGGGACCTTTACCGATCTTATCTGTCGGCGACAAGGTCAAGTCGACGTGGTGCTTAAAGTGCCCAGCACACCAGACGAGCCATCCAGGGCGATCATGTCTGGGGTGCAAGAAATTTTGAAGATCATTAAAGCTGATGCGCGTGCTGTTAGGCGTTTCGTGCATGGCACAACAGTTGCCACCAATGCAGTGCTCGAACGAAAGGGAGCGCTTACCGGATTGCTCACGACACGGGGTTTTGCAGATGTCCTTGAGATTGGCCGGCAGATGCGGTCCGATATCTACGAACTTGAACTAGAGCCGGAGACCCCCGTGTTCCTGGCGCCGGGAGCAAGGCGTACTGAGGTCGATGAGCGCATTTCGAGTGACGGCGAGGTTATTGAGCCACTTAACGAGGACTCCTTGCGCACGGCAATTCGTTTGTTACTTGATGAAGGAGTGACCTCGATTGCTGTTTGCTTTTTGTTCTCTTTCCTCAATCCTCTTCACGAACGACGAGTACGTGAGATTCTGCAGAAAGAGTTCCCAGATGTCGCAGTCTCTTTATCTTCTGACGTAGATCCAGCATTCAGGGAATATGAACGAACCGTAGTAACAGCGTTTGATGCATACGCCAAGCCGATATTGCGGAATTACTTGACGCGTCTGGAATCTGCGTTGTCAGACAGTGGTGTGAGTGCGCCATTGCAGGTCATGCAATCACGCGGCGGTATCAGTGCAGCCGCTACGGCAATACAGCGACCAGTGCGACTTTTTTTATCGGGCCCAGCAGCTGGGGCTATTGGTGGCAGTGGTGTGGGGCAAGCAACTGGAATGAATGAGTTAATTACGGTGGATATCGGCGGAACAAGTTGCGATATTGCGCTGGTTTCCGGTGGCCGTCCATTAGTTAAGCCTGAAGGTAGAATTGATGGTTACCCTGTTCGCGTTCCAATGGTTGATGTGAATGCCATCGGTTCCGGTGGTGGCAGCATTGCATGGCTCGACGCTGTGGGTGGTTTGCGGGTCGGTCCTCAGTCAGCTGGTGCTGAGCCCGGTCCGGCGTGCTACGGCAAAGGCGGTAAGTACGCTACGGTGACAGATGCTTCTATTGTGCTGGGCTTCCTCAACCCAGGTTATTTCGCGGGTGGCTCCGTGTCACTAATGCCGGATTTAGCTGAGGAGGTTATTAGAGAAAACATCGCGATTCCGTTGTCAATGACGGTGGAGCAGGCAGCGCTGGGCATTCATCGTGTCGTCAACGCACAAATGGCAGAGGGAATGCGACAGGTGTCGATTCGGCAGGGCCATGATCCCAGGGACTTCGCATTGGTCCCACTGGGTGGTGCTGGACCGGTCCACGGTGTTGCACTTGCCGAAGAACTCAGCATCAACACTGTAATCGTGCCCACTCATCCGGGTGTTCTGTCAGCTGAAGGATTATTGGTTGCGCCAATTGAACATGAGGTGTCAATTGGCTTCCCGCGCAACCTGAACGATGCAGGGATTGACGAATTGAGAGCGGCCTTTGAAAGGCTCGATAATCAGTGCACCGTTCTGATGAATGCGGAGGCAAAGCAAGTCGATAATATTGAGGTCACACATGCTGTAGACATCTGTTATGTCGGCCAGTCTCATTATCTTGCCATTTCGGTTGATCTGAACCAGCCAGACCCGCGTGTGGCTATGTACTCGGATTTTATCCAGGCCCATGAGCAAGGTTTTGGCTACAGTACTGAATCGCCCGCGCGCATCGTCAATTTGCGCAGTATTCACCGATCACAGGGCCACGAATCCGGGAGGACTGTTGTTGTCGAACCGCCTCAAGACGATCCGTTGAAAGGTCAACGGAGAGTCGTATTCGATCTAGACCAAGTAAGCGAGGTGGACATATTTGAAAGACGGCACATAGCCGTTGGCGGCACGGTAGAGGGCCCAGCGGTTATCGAACAGCCTGACACGACGACGGTGTTATATTCAAATTGGAGTGCGACAGTTGTCGAAAGCGGTGAACTGATCTTGAAAAAAGGAACAGCGTCATGAATCGGATGGTCGATATAACCACGACTGATCCGATAACACTCGAAGTCGTGAGAAATAAAGTCGATGGTATCGCTAATGAGATGCAATCGACTTTACTTAGAAGTTCTTTCTCAACGGTTGTTAAGGAGGGGCTCGACGCATCAGCGAGTATTTTCACATTGACTGGCGAGACCTTGGCTCAAGCAATTGCTATACCGATCCACCTTGCGACGTTAATCCCTATCGTAGAGACAATGCTAAAAACGTTTCCTCTCGAGGAGATGAAACCGAACGATCTTTATATTATGAACGATCCATATCTCGGTGGAACGCATTTGCCAGATATTGCGATCGTGATGCCAATTTTCCTTAAGCAGAAACCTATCGCGATCAGTGCAGCGATGACGCACCATCAGGATGTCGGTGGAATGTCACCGGGATCTGTTCCACCCAATGCAACTGAGATCTACCAGGAAGGAATTCGAATCCCTCCACTTAAATTACGTGATGGTGACGTGTTCAACGATACGCTTATTCAGATGTTGAAATTAAATGTCCGTGTCCCACAGATTTTCATGGGTGATATCGGGGCGCAGATTTCTGCATGTACCGTTGGTGCTCGCAGGATTGTCGAGTTAGGTGAAAGATATGGGCATGCGGAAACTATAGAGATCTTCAAGGAACTGCTTAATCGTTCGGAAAAAATGACTCGCAAAGCATTACAAGCAATACCGGATGGCATCTATAGATATGTTGATTATCTTGATAACGATGGTGTGGAGCTTGAAAAATCAGTCAAGATCGAAGTCGCCGTGACGATAAAGGGTAGCGAACTGCACTGTGATTTTGAAGGAACAGATCCACAGACACGCGGACCGTTCAATGCGGTCAAGTCAGGCTCGCAGGCGGCAGCCTATTACGCAGTCCGCGCCGTGACCGATAGTGCTATTCCAACCAACGGAGGGTGTTTTCGCCCTGTCAGCTTAAACCTTCCACAGGGAACTTTGGTCAATCCGGTCGAACCAGCACCTGTCAATTCGAGAACGGCGACGCTTAAACGTATCGCGGGGAGTATTGTTGCCGCATTAAAAGGCGCTCTTCCAGATCGTATTCCAGCGGACAGCGCAAGCAAGTTGTTGGTGCTTACTCTTGGGGGGAAAACAGCAGAAGGCAGCCCGTACGTTGTGGGCGAATTCAACGCGGGCGGCAGTGGGGGTGGCCCGAATAAAGACGGTGTTGATGTGATTGAAACGGATGGTAGTAACTGCATGAATCTGCCGGTTGAGGCACTCGAACTCGAGGCACCTGCACGGGTCAATAGAATGAGCCTGCGGCGCGACTCAGGAGGTGTTGGCGAGTTCCGTGGTGGATTAGGATGCGTTCGTGAAATCGAGTTCCTGGCTGACAATATTGCCTTGACCCATCGTGGCGAGCGGCATCGTCATGCCGCGCGGGGATCTCAGGGTGGCGGCGAAGGCGCAAAAGCATTTTCAAGGATAGTCCGTCGTGACGGCAGTGAAGAAATCATAAATTCGAAACTTTTTACGATGGTTCACTCGGGTGAGAAGTTGATCGTGGAAACTGCCGGCGGCGGTGGATATGGTGACCCGAGAAAGCGCTCACGTGAGGCTGTCCGTGAAGATGTCCGCAATCGTAAGGTCGGTAAGGCGTCCGCAACTGAGGATTACGGATTGCCTAAAGGTGTGTAGTACAGTTTGTATGTGCGAGATACTGCGGTGACCTTCGGCCAGCTCGATGCTATGGGCGGTAGTAAGGACGAGTTGGATCTTATATAACCACGGCACAATAGGCTGCGACGTTTAGAATCTCACTACATCCCTATGATTGCCGAGCAGGCCTCACCTTGATGGAAGAAAACATTTTCATTAAATGTGGCGAGCGCATCCTGGATATGTCGGTATTTCACTCAAGGGTGTTGAAAGTGGCCAGTGGCTATCAGTCCCTTGCAGTACGCCCAGGAGATGCGGTCGCGCTCTTCCTGCGCAATGACTTCTGCTTTTTTGAGGCCTCTTATGCGGCCAGCGCAATCGGAGCATACGCCGTTCCAATTAATTGGCACTGCACTCACTCGGAGCTGTGTTATCTACTTGAAGATGCACGTCCACAGGTTTTAGTCGCCCACAGCGATCTTATCAATCGGGTGCCTGAGGCGATTCAGTTTGCAGTACGTTACAAAATTCATATTTTGATAGTTCGAA
>CAZAHE010000062.1:0-12825 GCA_964484965.1 uncultured Acidiferrobacteraceae bacterium
TCAGCTGGATTCTCGGTATCACCGAGCGTCATCAATAGCTCCCCGTCTGTCGTCAGCTTGCGTACCGTATGGTCAAAGTGGTCGGCACAGAACAGGTGGTCGTTCTCGTCGATATAGATGCCGTGGGCGTTGGTGAAGATATCCTCGCCCCAGGCGTTCAGAAACTTACCATCCTTGTCGAAAACGATCATCGGATGCTGGCCCCGGTTGAAGACGTAGACCCGGTCCTGGCTATCTACGGCTACGCCCGCCACCTCGACGTATGCCCAGCCCTCGGGCAGCTGCTCCCAGCCTTCCAGCACCTCGTATTCCATTTTGTGGTGTCCAATCGTCATCCCATTTCTCCCTTTCAACAGGCCCAGTCGGTCAGTAATTACCTTAGTACCGCGACAATTGCAGTGTTTTCCCAACCATACGCACTGAGATGCGTCGATCGATTTAATCAACCCGTGTATTAGTCAATTTCGGGCTCTAGTTGCTCTGTTGTTGCATTGGCTGGCCCGTAGATCTGCAATACCGAGTAGTCGTCAGAGACCCGCGTTTCGTTATGAAGAATCTTCGTTGGTAGAAAATAAGTATCGCCAGCCTTAAAAATTAACTTCTCTTCACTACCTGGGGAATCGTTTATTCCCTCAATTACAAATTCTATTTCTCCCGATAGGACATAGTTAAATTGGAAATCATATTCATGACGGTGCATACCGGTCGTACCCTGCTCAGTATGTTTCACGTTATTGACCTTAATGATTTCCCCGTGAAAGTTTCCCCCAGTTGCTTTTGCAAGGCCCAGGTCGGCGTAAAGGAGTGCCCTGCGAAGGCCTGGCCCAAATTCCCGATCGTTGGCATAGGTAAAGGCTGTTTTTTGCTTGTTCCACCCACTCAGACGTTGATCACTCATTTCTAATCTCCTGTCGTTATATTTCGATTATGCATTGATAGCGACGAGCAAGGGTAGATCAGTGATTCGACGTATCTCAATAAGTCTCTGGTGCCACATGTGCGGTAACTAGGTTACTGCCACCATCAACATCCAGTATCGACCCCGTAATAAACGATGCATCATCTGACGCAAGATAAGCAATCGCATTGGCAATCTCCTCTGGTTCGCCGCAGCGTCCAATCGGCAGGCGAGCCGAAAAAGCGGCTTCGACGCCAGACGCCTCTAGAAATGTCTTTGTGTAGGGTGTCTTCGTAGTGCCCGGACAGACCGCAGTCACCCGTACACCTTGGCGCGCATATTGCAGCGCTACCTGCCTGGTGAGCCCGATCACGCCGGCTTTGTTGGCACAATAAGCGGCGCGGTTCGGAAGTGGATTTAATCCGGAGTTAGATGCGACATTAACAATGGCACCAGATGCTTGCTTTAGCATGTGAGGAAGTGAGAACTTGCACCCCAGAAATACAGCGGTCAAATTCACCGCCATCATTCGATCCCATTCTTCGATCGTCGTATTAATCACGTCCTTCTCGACGCGAATACCTGCATTGTTCACTAAAACATCAATTCGACCCGTTTCACTCACCACTCGTTCGACCAGTGCACTTACTGCAGCAGGATCGGTGACGTCACAAACGACTTCAGTGAGCTCTTCTGATTTCTCGTCAAAATCCAGGTCTACACCATAGACCCGGTCTCCGAGGTCCAAAAATTTCCTTGCGGTTGCCTCGCCGATACCACCTCGGGCACCGGTCACAATCACTGTTCTCACCATAACGCACCTCGCGACGGCCAGAATACTTTCGTAAAGCCGTGACTTACCTCCGAATTAACGCGTGTCATGTTTCTCTCCTATTCGAAAATAACACCCATGATAGTTGTATTCCCAGTGGCCCCATAGGAATAGCTTGGTTGATGCAATCAATCTATTCGTCGAGGTCTATTTTTTCTCCACGCCTTTTGTCCATCTACTCCTTAATATCATATTTAGGAGACTGTCCCACCCCCGTAGTCACGACACTATCAGAAGTTAAAAGCAGCATCCTCTCGGTCAAAATACCTGGCATTTGATAATGCCATTTAATGTCTAACTTCGCCGATGGGCACTACGCCGACGCATAGAATTTTGCTGTAAACTGCAGCCCTTCTTCGGTAGGAACGAGGATGCATGGTGGATCTCTCAACCATAAGCTTCTACTTGCGTCCAGCCCAGGGGATGGCAATTGCAACGCATTGCAAAATTTTCTATCGTCAGAAATCAGCTGATTACAAGCCTGCATAGGCCCCTCGCCGCATCAATACCACCCTTGAAAACTGAACCAATCCTGAACCGGCCGTCAGCGTACTCTTTATTCTTACAAACTTGATGGTGCGCTTGTACTTATCGAGCGACCTGATTTCTCGATTGATATAGCTGCTATTGTGAAACAGGTAATCGGCGCCTGGAATGAGCGGAAACGGATTCATGTTTCGGGGCAAGCTTGGAAAGTTCTCGGTGCCACGGCCCTCACCAATTTTGTGGTCGGATTGGACATTTCCATCACCAACGTTGCGATTCCGGACTTGCAGCGAATGTTTCAAAATGCGAGCACTTCGGACCTATCCTGGGCAGTAACATTCTATTTGGTGATTTACGCAGGGTTCCTCATCGTGGCTGGCAGATGGGCCGACCGGTATGGACGACTACGCGTCCTCAATATTGGCCTCGTTTGCTTCGTCGTTGGGGCCTGCCTTGCGGCTTTGGCGCCTTCAGTACTCAGCCTGATTGCGATGAAAGGCCTACAGGGACTCGGCGCTGCCATTATGACGCCCGCATCGCTTGGCATTGCAATCGCTGCATGGCCCAGCGAACGTCGAGCAAGCGCTGTTGCCATATGGAGTTCGACTTTCGCCATTTCTTCTGCGGTTGGTCCCGTATTAGGCGGCCTGCTGATTGAACTCGGCTCCTGGCGCTGGGCATTTTCGTTAAATATTCCAATAGGCTTACTCGCACTCATCTTGGGCTCGCGTATCCTTCCCCAAAGCAAGCGGGACCCTGGCACGGGCACCCCTGATCTATTGGGATCCGCGCTGATAACCGTCGGGACGGTGGCTCTGGCGCTGGCAATCGTACAAGGTAGAGTTTGGGGATGGCTATCAGCAGAGATACTCGCTTTGTTAGCAATCACCATCGTGTCGATCAGCATCGTTACTCGTCGTATCACCGATCACCCCGATCCAATCGTCCCCAAGCTACTATTTTCTATTTCCTCCTTCCGTATCGCATCCATATCAACATTTCTGTTTGGGCTAGGCTTCTTCGCGGTCATCCTCACCTTGGTGCTTTACCTCGATGAGATTGCCAATTACACCACTATAGAAGCCGGCCTTGCGATCAGCATGCTGCCAATTGCAGCCGCAGTGTCATCGAATATCTGTGGTCGACTTGCAGATCGCTTTGGCTTTCGGGCTGTCACTATCCCTGGCATGTTGTTATTTACAACGGGTTCTCTATGGCTATGGGCGAGAGCGGGTGTCAACCCAAATTACCTCGCCGATTTATTCCCTGGACTTCTACTACTTGGCACTGGCATCGGCGCCGGACCACCAATCCTAGCAGGCGCCGGTGTCTCCGATGTAGGCCCGATCCACTTCAGCGTCGCTGGGGCCGTCAATCAGACAGCTCGTCAACTTTCCGGCGCATTGGGCGTCGCCATTGTGGTTGCGATTCTTGGCCCCCAAATCGGCAATTCACCCACGGTCGAACCGTTCCAACGGGCATTTTTGTACCTTGCCGCAGTTGCAGTGGTCGCGAGCTTGGTTGCAACACGACTGACACCTCACCACTTAACCAGATCGCTCACGAGGTAATTGGAGGCAAGGATCTCAAAAGAGTTCCAGTCGAGAACAATCAGCAACAATCGCCTGAACACAGGTATCGAATCGAACTCACATCGTTAGGCTGTCGCTTTGACGATAAAATAGCGAGGCTCACGTCTGAGGACGCAGATCACAAAACTAAAAATACCTCCGTGAATATTTCATGAAAAAACTCACTGCACACTTTTTCGCAACATCGCTACTACTGGTGACGGCCATCAATGCCCATGGATACGAATACGTGCTCAACCATGGAATGTCTCCGAGCAAGTATCAGAATACTTTCACTAAATTGTCGAAGCAGGGATTTCGACTAACCAATGTCAGCGGTTATATCGAGGGGAAAAATGAGCGCTATGCCGCACTGTGGGAGAAACATGCGAAAGGTAAAGGCGCACCATATATTGCGAAGCATGGAATGAGCCCGGCGGCTTATCAGAAACAATTCAATAAGTGGACCAAAAAGGGATTCAGACTGATCCACGTCGACGGATTTTCGGTCATAGGCGGTGTGAAGTTTGCAGCCATTTGGGAGAAATCACTCGGGCCCCAATATTTTACCCGCCATAATATGACCGCAGCACAGTATCAAAATGAATTTGATGCCCAGCTGAAACTTGGATTCCGACTCAGTCATGTCAGTGGGTACAGCCTTAATCGCAAACCGCGATTTGCGGCAATCTGGGAGAAAAAGAAATTCCCACCACGGAAAATTCAACACGGCATGTCGAGTCAAAGCTATCAGACACAGCACGACAAATGGCTCGCCGCTGGTTATCGACTGACACATGTTACCGGCTACGAAGACAGCGGCGCAGCCCGCTACGCGGCCATCTGGACAAAAACTAGTGGGCCACGCCAGTGGAACCGCCATGGCTTGCACAAGAAAAATTTTCAAAGCGCCTTCGAAAATGCTTACTACAGCGGCTATGTTCCTGCGAATTTCTCAGCCTTTTCCGTCAGCGAAAAAGCGCGCTTCAACGTCACCTATCAGGGCGGTGGTTTAAATAATACGGATCAAGTAGCCCTCAATAATCTAGTCAACTCGTTCATGACGAACTGGCAAATTCCGGGCTTGGGAATTGCCATAAGTAATAATGAACGCCTGGTTTATGCGCGCGGTTATGGATTTAGCGATGTCGAAACGAACACTTATGCCAGTCCCTATCAATTGTTTCGAATTGCCAGTGTAAGCAAACCCGTTACCAGCATCACAGCGATGAAACTCGTCGAGATGGGCCTGCTGAATCTTGACCAAAGAGTATTTGGCCCTGGAGGAGTTTTAGCGCAGGATTATGGCCAGCTAAACTATCCGCTCCTTCTCCAAGTCAGGGTCAGGCATCTGCTGGAACACACCGCCGGCTGGGCTAACCCTAATTTAATCACCAATGTGCCTGCCAACCAGCCTCAACTTAATCAGCAACAGTTTCTCAGTTGGGCCCTGCAGAACAATAATCCCCCTTTCACTGCGCTGCCCGCTCCGAGCGGTAACTTTACCGTCACCAATACGCCAGGTGCGAATCGACAGTACAGTAACTATGGATATTTTGTTCTTGGCCGAGTAATCGAGAAAGCGGTGGCCGGACAAAATATCGCTGGACTAGGATCCTCGCCTCGATATGACGACATTGTCAAAGCGCTCGTCCTGGAACCTGCCGGCGTGACCCGCATGCAGATCGGCGGCATGACTTTGGCCCAACGCCACCCTAATGAAGCCCGTTATTACGGCCAAGGCGGGGGCAATCCTTACAGCATTCTTTTTCCACGTCTCGATTCCGTCGGTGGCTGGATTGCATCACCAGTAGATTTTGCGCGGCTTTTGGTTCGAGTCGACGGACGCCCCAACAAAAAAGATATTCTTTCGCGTCGTAGTCTGAGCTCGATGGTGACGCCGGCCGGGGCTGCGAATAACAACCCGATCACCGGTATTGGTGTTAGTTCAAGGGCATGGCGGATAGGACGAGGTCCAGTCGGGACGACAACAAACTGGCCATCATGCAATAACTCACCGGCGATTAATTCCTGCGACTGGCACCACAATGGGAGCCTGCACGGCACGGGAGCACAGACTATCCTGACGCCATCTGGGTTTACTTTAACAATTTTTACGAACTCTAGGCCTCCTACACCCACTGCAGCATTTTTTAACCAAACCCGAGCCCTTCTTCTCAATATCAGCACCACTGTAAGCAACTGGCCCACGTATGATTTATTCTAGAGTTCGAACTTGTGATCAATCCCGCTCCATCCAAAAAACGATACTTGGCAGTGAATCCCACATAGTGCTGACACATGTGGCGGGCCAGATAACGTTAGTGACCATGCTCATCAACTCGTGGTCGTCGAGGAATTCCAACCTCTGACCGCGTTGCTACAAAGTAATCACTTGGTCGGGCATATTCGCTGCAAGGCCTTCGTACAAATTGGGGAAGCAACCAATAACGGCGCCATCGACCAGTTTGCCGTCAATCTCGCGTTCATAACAGCACTGATCACAACCCATCAGAAGAATTTTTTGTTCATGAGCGACTTTGGCCAATCGTTCACCCAATGGATCGCCTTTCACCAACACATAATTATTGTCCTCGAAAAAGAACATGCCCACGACTTCGGGACCATGCGCCAGATCTTCAAGTTGCGGCAAAATCATCTTGCCCAGTTTGTACGACACCGTATGTCCCTGACTAGAAAAAATATAAGCGACTTTCATAAGTTCCCCTTTTCTTTTTGTGATTATCGTTTGATGGGGGATTGCCCATCGCTAGCCGTGCATTTTAACTTCCGCTTAATCATCTCATTTTTTCAAACTTTTCTCATCCAAGGTTTTTGTTTATTTACCCAATCCCGATGGGTGATTAGGGCTTCCAAAACTGAACCCCTGGTATACAGCGTTCAAGTATTTGTTTGTAGATGTCGTAGGGGCAAAGTTTGACCAAATCAAGTTAGCGCCGAGTTTCCGAGAGCAGGCCCAAATGCTATCGTTAGTCGGATCTTTCAAGTGCACCCCACACTTTAATACGGTATGGACGAATCAAAAATAGTGCACGCGACTCAGGAACCGCATGGCCCTCCCAGCGTTCTTCCATTTCGATCCCGTACTTATCGATAAACCTGGCCCCTTCTCGGTCACGATCGGCTTCACTCATATCGATGGTCACACGTCCCTGGACAATGAGGCATGCAATGTTTGACCCGCTCCCGGACTCGACAACGAAACAGACTCGCGGGTCGCGACGCATATTGCGAACCTTCATATCATTCGCCTGACTGACCATGACAACGAATTCATTGTCATGAACAAACCACATGGGGATGGCGAGAGGACTGCCATCTGGGTTGACCGTGGCCAACACGGCAACTTCTGCGTCACTCAGATAATCCTGAACCAGGTTCGATGCAAATTCAGTTTCTTTCATATTGGTCTCGCTATCATTTTCTAAATCTACACATTGCCCGCCCGGAAGCGTTTATAAGCCTCAAAGCGGGTCGATCCGCAACAGTTTTCCATCCTGTTCATCCGTCAAGAGATATAAACGTCCATCAGGTCCCTGACGTACGTCTCGGATACGGCCATACTGATCCGCAAGGAGACGCTCTTCGTGTAATACGCGATCTGCACCAAGCTCAAGGCGCACCAACAAACCAAACTTGAGTGATCCGATAAACAAACTGTCCTTCCACGCTGGGAAATCTTTGCCGGAATAGAACGTCATGCCGGACGGCGCAATGGAAGGCACCCAATAATGAAATGGCTGGGCGAGACCAGGCTTATGTGTCCCCTCACCAACGGGGACCGATGAAAAATATTCCTGTCCATAGCTGATTATCGGCCAGCCATAATTAGTGCCGGCCTGCAGGCGGTTTAACTCATCGCCACCGCTCGGGCCGTGCTCATGCATCCAGATCTCGCCGCTACCTGGGTGAAGGGCTAGCCCTTGTGGATTTCTATTACCGTATGCAAAGACAGCAGCCCGTTTCGGCCCGCTCTGGATAAATGGATTGTCAGAGGGCAACTCACCCGACGACAGAATTCGGATAATGGAACCGGGGTCAAGCCCCGGATCCTGAGCCCACTCACGCTTGCCCCGGTCACCAAGGGTAATCAGCAGGCTACCATCTGGTGCAAACAATAAACGCGAGCCGAAATGACGCGTACCGTAAGCCATTGGCTGTGCCTTGAATATCACGTCAATCTTTGTGAGAGTCGCGGCGTCAAGACGTGCCCTGACTACCACCGTTGTCACTTTTTCAAACAACCGCCCTTGCACGTATGACAAGTAGATACGGCCGTTCAAGATGAACTGCGGATCTACTACGATATCTAGCAAGCCGCCCTGGCCGTGAGCCCAGACAGGGGGCAGACCCTCGATTGGCTCCGGATCGAGTCGCCCCTCTTTAAAACGCCGTAACCGGCCGCCGCGCTCGGTAATCAGCATTGAGCCATCTGGCAAAAACCCGAGTCCCCAAGGATGTTCTAGACCCGTGACCAACTCGGTGACTTGAAAACTCGCTTTTTCTGAATGTACAACTGCAGACTGGTCACTTACCGCTACAGTGCTCATGAGCCATAAACAAAATACAAAGACCAGTCGAACTGGACAGATTCGCGCGTTTGTGTCTTTAATTATTGTCATCCGACCAACTTTTCCTTATTGCCATTTTGTAACGCAGCTCGCCAAGCTATGCTACGAGTCAGCTCCACCGCCACTTCACTACATTACATTGACACGAGGATGCCGCCTATCTGAGGTCCAGGCCTCGCGTTGCACCCATTAGCCCCATTATTTGCGCAGAACGGGCGAACACTTTGCGAAAGTGTCATGTTCTTAGCCGGTAGTCTCTCACTATAGCCCCATCAAGTGCGCTACAGTGGCGCTATGATCCCAGAAACTCTATTTGATAACGCCCACTATGCGAATGTCAGGCGGACCTTATTAGAGGCAAGCACACTACCCCCATGGTGCTACACGAGCAACCGCTTTCATGAACGTGAATTGCAGCGTATTTTTCTCAAATCTTGGCAGTTTGTCGGTCGCGAAGACGAGATCCCGACAACCGGGGACTACCTTACATTCACAGGGTCTGGCGGTCCGGTAATTATCATCCGCGGTGAAGACGGCTCACTCCGGGCCTTTTACAACGCCTGCAGGCACCGCGGCACACAATTGCTGAGTGGACAAGGGCAAGTTCAAAAAATAATTTGTCCCTACCATAGTTGGGTATATAGCATCGACGGAACCCTGCAACGGGCGCCCGGCATGGAAAATGTGCTCGATTTTGCTACTGACACACACGGGCTCGGGCGGTTGCGGCTCGACACGTGGGCTGGATTTGTTTTCATTTCTTATGCCTCTCAAGGTATGTCGCTTTCCGAATACCTAGGCAACATGCCCGAGTTCTTTTCAGCCTATCGTCCCGCAGATCTCGTTTGTGTAAAGCGCACTGAATACGTTGTCCAATGTAACTGGAAATTATTGATTGAAAACGCGTTGGAGGCCTACCACACCGGGACCGTCCACGCGAGCACTTTGGGTCGACAACAGGCCAGACCGGTCGACTGCAAGGGGCATTGGGTCGCCTTATTCGGCTATGTAGAGAACACCGACACCATGGCCGTACTACCAGGCCACTCAACCTCGCTACCTCACATTCCTGGCCTGACCGGTGATCAGACTCGCGGAACCTACTTCACTAATATTTTTCCGTGCACACAGTTCGTGTTCGCGCAAGATTGTATGTGGTGGCTTGCCATTCAACCAGAGGGCGTGTCGCGTTGCCGTATGGTACTCGGCTCATGTTTCCCCAAGTCAACCACTCAACTCGAATCATTTGAATCTGAACTCTTGCAGTATTGTGAACGTTGGGATCGGGCAACGCCAGAAGACAATGCGATAGCGGAAGGACAGCAAATGGGACAAAACGTCGCTATCAGGGCGCCGGGTCGATTTTCGAAATCAGAGTTTGCGGTTCATAGTTTTTCAAATTGGATCTTAGATCAGGTGCTTGACTGATTACTGCTGTGTTATCCGAAATTCACTTCAGGACCGAGTCTAGTACCGCTTTCGTTGTAGCAGTCAGCACGATAGCGCGTCTTCGCCTGATATTCTAATTTATGATTTCTATCGCTGTGTTCGCCACGTTATTTGAAATTCTCTTAATCCACTTAAATACTCCTCGAGCGTAACGAACCCTATACACGGAAAAGCGCCTGTCGCACTAATTTGACCACGCGCTAATTTTCGCGTGATCAACGCCGCGGGCATAATCGGGATATTCAAACCATCTCCATCGCGAGCAACCAATTCGAAAACAATGAATTTGGGCGACCCGTCTTTAGCACTACCACTCAGCTTCATATAAAAACCACTGTCCCCACTCCCAAAACAATCAAAAAGATAGGATATTTTGAGGAAGTGCCGAGCCAATGGTTCTAGCGTTGGGAAAAGCCTGTGTCGGGCAAGCGCCGAAAACATCCACAAAAATATATGCAATATTTTTACACCCAACCCAGCCTGGAATCGGATATTTTGAAGGTCTGGATAGAAAGAAGGGAAAAGTTCCAGATCAGGAATATCACAGTTTCCGAGCAGTCTGTTGTTAAGCCCCCAAAACCTGCGCGACTGCAGTCCAAGCCAGCCATAGATACTCTGCATCTGTCCATTGATCAATGTTTTGAACGGCTTGCCCGCATAACTTAGTACCGCTGATGTAGTGGCGAGCCCGCGCTTGGATAGTTGCGCAACGGCAATACCATATTCGAGTGTCTCCAGCTTCTTGAATTGATCTTTGTACTCGTCGATCACGGCACTACTCAAACCCGGGACAGAACTTGCCCCAGCGCATACCAATACACCACGCTCCCTTGCTGCCTTGTGCAGTGATGAAATTCCTGCCACAAAGTCTCGTCCATCCGCTAGATCGATATAATGACAGCCCCATTCGATACAAGCGCGCGCGACCAGGTAGCCCTGCCCCTGGTACGGGCCCGAAGTATGGATAACAACATCAGGTCTTATATCGAAGAGCGCCTCCTTCAAGCCCTGGTTGATATCAAGCACTATCGCTCCTGGCCGATTTTTTGCGTCTAATTTTCCAATTAATGCGATGGCCCTGCTTTCGTCCCGACCGGCAATAATCAACTGAATGGTTTCATCCCTAGCCAGTTGCCTAGCAATGAGCTGTCCGAACGTACCGTATCCGCCAATAATTAATACACGCGTCATCATGCACAATTTGCAATCTTGAAACGTCCCGTGTATTCGTACACTTTGCCAAACCAAGGGTGCTGGATTTGTACCACGGTATCAAATGTTTCGTCATCTACCGGTCTTTCTTCGGCGTAGACCCGACCAATTATCCATGACACAGGCAACCGGACAAAATGACCAAATACATTTAACGTATATTCTTTGTGCCTAAAGTAGACTCTGGAATCCTGCCAGAAACATGTCATACGGACACAAATACCAAAGCGAAGCATTTCGAGCACCTCATTGTCAGTTGCCGGCAACATGCGACTACGAAACGCATATGGCTCCTTTTTTTTAAAATAAAAAACACGATTGAAGCCCACCATTCTTTTATCTCCCCAACTGACAAAATGTACCGTAACCGGTACATTTTTTTGATTATAGGGTGGCACACTCCCCACCAACCTAATTAAAGGTGAAAGTACCCGAATGTACCTTTTGCACATGACATCGACCTGACCTTCAATGATTACCGTGTCGTTTGTATAAGGACGATTGCCGTAGCGTCGCCTCATCACTAGGGGAAGATTCCTCCATGCACAACCAAACACTAGCTTGAAGATTGGGGTTTCCTTCAATCCTAGATTGTCGATTCGACTGACGTTACGACGCCGTAAAAGATTATTCCTGATCCCACGTAGCCACGGGTACGTCAGGCGGATAATGTGTTCAGACCAGAACAACCCTTTGCAAAAAATATTAAAAATATTTCTAACCGATCCATGGTCGGCCATAAATTTCACCGCATCAGTGCCGTGATAGAAACGATTCTGGTAGAAAATGACGACGCCTTCATCTAGATCGTATCCGCGCGCTTTGATCTGTCGCAGCAGCTCATCGTCTACAACTACCCGAGCATCGATTAGATGGAGCTCACCGTATTGCTGTTTTATCCTTAAGGCATCCGCTACCGAACCACACATCGGACACTCCCCATCATAAACAAGCCAAACACCTTGCTTTGCGCAAAGGTCACTCATACGGAGATCGATACTCTGTCGTTGGAAATCACTGCGCTGAGAAAGAAATCAGCGACAGCGTTTCTTCTTGCCTCGATCGTCATCGATCTGCTAAATGATGCGCGCTCCAAGAGAGCCTCATCAATCAGACAGCTCAATCATGCTTTCGGCCAACTGGAATGACCTCTTTAGGACCTTAATACCTGGCCAGCGCCAGCGCCAACGATTTCTCCCTCGGCGAAAACCATTTGACCGTTGACCAGAGTGCAGATTACGCCGCGTGATGGCATGACCATTCGCTTACCCCCACCGGGCAAGTCGTAACGCCGTTCTCCTCGGTTAGTAGAGCCGACCGTGGCAGGATCAAACACAACAAGATCCGCTGCGAGTCCCGGTCGGAGCCGGCCACGATCTCGTATACCGAACAAGTCTGCCGGGTCCGATGTCAACCTGCGCACCGCTTCCTCCAGTGACAACACGCCGCGCTCACGCACCCATGTACCCAGCAGGTAAGTCGGATAACCGCAGTCACACAGCATATCGACATGGGCACCGCCATCTCCTAAGCCGATCAGTATGTTCGGATCGTTCAGGAGTTCGGCCATTCGATCCACTCTGGTATTGAAAGATGACATGGTGAACTCGCAGGCAAGATCATCGATCACCGCCGTATCCAGGAATGCATCTACGCCGTCTTTTCCTTGCGAGCGGGCAATTTCTGCGACCGACAGTCCCTCGAATGGTTTCAACATTTCGGAGCGTGCTTCATGCAGTCTGATACGCTCCCAGTTTCCGAAGCCCAACGGAGATTTCAATTCTT
>CAZAHE010000063.1:0-12257 GCA_964484965.1 uncultured Acidiferrobacteraceae bacterium
TTGTGAATGCGATGCAACTGTCCTTCTGATTGACTGACTGCGTACCTCTTATTAGCTGTTTCGAGGGAGGCAGTCAAATTATTCCCTGCGATGATCAGTGTTTTAGAAGTGAATTATTTATAAATTGCCGTGTAATCATGCATTTGTCAATTTGGCAAGTGTATAAAACTTCAAATTTGAATTACTGCTTTAGTACGCTCTTGCATCGAGGGTGCGCGGCAAACTGCTCATTGTTTCAGCGCCCGAGTTGGTAATGATCAAGGTCTCGCTGAAGCCGGCGCCATACTGTCCCAGTACACGCAATGTCAGGGGCAGATGAAAGACCATGCCGGCTTCTAGAGGATTGTTGTTGTCAGCCGAAAGATAAAACGCGGGATTCTCAATCCAGTTTGGCGGGAATCCGATGCCAACGGGATAAGCATACAGATCGTGAAATGCAATCTTCTCTCTGATGGGTTCAAGCGCCCTTCGGCCTGCAGCAGCGACATCGGATGCAGCTATTCCGGGTTTTATCGTGTTAACAATTGCTTCGACACATGCGTTTGAATAGTCAGCGAGTTCTTGGATAGCCTTGCTTGGCGTACTGCTGGTGACGGTTCGCATCAGTGGACTCTGATATCGTGCACGGGCCCCGGACAGCTCGATGAAGACAGGATCACCTGCCTCGACACAGGTGCCACCGCGGGGGCTGTGTGGGGCTCCCGAGCGCCAGCCGACACAAATGATCGGCTCCAATGCCAAAAACTCGCTGTGTGCGTTAAGCAGTGCCGATGCTGCAGCCTGACCGATCTGGTGATCGCTGACACCGTCGTGCACCGCGTGAACTGCCGCGCGTACACCCGCATCGGTTAACTTCGCTGCCTCACGGATATATGCGTGCTCAGTGCTGGATTTAACCAACCTTAAGTCTTCGACCACACCTTTGACTTCCGTGCCGTTAAGTGCGGTCAATAACTGTTGGACGGTGTCGAACGCCGTGTGTGTGCTACCGGTATCGATTGCGACACGTCCTTTTACGTGACCGCGGCGCTTGAGGTCGTTAACGACAAATTCAATTGGATCGACGCCCGTTTCCCAGCACAAGGTTTCCATACCGACAACAGTCGATTCCGCACGGCCGCGCTCGAACTGCCAAAGGTAAAAAACAGCATCGCCCTCGACCGGTACTGCCACGAACATAATATCCAGCACATTGACGGAAACATAACCATTTAAATAACAGATGTTTCCCGGTGCGCAGGTGACGATCAGATCGATCTTCTGTTCATCTAATTTTTTCTGCAGTCGATCTAGCCTTTGCTCGTATTCGTGCGGTTCAAAAAATACCTCGCGTGGTGTGGTCATGAAATAGATTCCAGGTTGCGGGTGTGCAGGGTAATCGATAGTAATTCTGCTCTGGGCTTGAATGCCACTATGGCAATTAACGTCACCAAGCGCCAGGTGTCTGTGTTGGGTGCTGATGGGTGTATCGTGTGATTGAGATTTCTGAAACTGCTACTCTATTATGCGTGCACTATCAATGAATAGGAGATTCTAGTGACCGACCGATTGCAATTCATCCGTGTCGGGATGCGCCGAAACGGAGCCAGTGTGAAGCTCAAACTACGTTGGGACCATTCACCGAGGACGTGTGAACTGGTTAGTGCCGCACTTCCTGTTGAAGAGAACATGTGGCACGCAAAATATGCCAATCATGAGATTTACATTCTCTTGCCAGTGGTAGAGATCTTTGGTGAAGATCCGCCTGGTGAATGGCAGTGCATGTATCCAGCGCCGGGTGACTTAATGTATTTGTTTCATCCTCCAGGTTTGTTGCCTAAAGACCTTTATTCTCTTGATAACCCGCAAAGGATTGTTGATGTGGCCTACTTCTACGATCGAGGCAATAGCCTCTACGGCCCATCGGGTGCTAATCCAGGGAATATTTTCGCGACAGCGACTTCGATTGACGATATGGAGGGTTTTGCCGCTGCTTGCCTCGATGTGTGGAAGAATGGATTTTCCAGTGAGCGGATGTATTTGGAAGCGGCATGAGTGCGAGAGAGATCGAGGCCGCTCATCGCAGGGATGCGCGATGGTATTATTCGGGCCAGTCGCTGGCAAGATGAAAGAGACAATCGCCGCGCTCACTCCGACCAGGTACCCGTTTGCAGACGACCATGCCGTCTGACTGAAAGTATTCAGTTTGTGGTTCTCGTTGTGGCGTCTCGGGAAAATGAATCGCTCCAGCGGCATCACCCGCACGCACTTCTTGACCGAGTTCGACGAGCGGCTCGTAAAGTCCGTCTTCGGATGCGTAGACGTAGTGTTCATCACCTTTAACTTCAAGATAACGTGGGGTATGGGCAGGACTGAGGCCGTCCGGCAAAGTGCTCAGCAGGTTGAATGCATGCAACGCTCTTAATAGTCCATCGTGGCAAATCTTTAAAATCTCGGGGGTCACTGTGCCGCCGCCGCCGAATTCAGAGCAAAGAAGAAGTTTGCCTTTGCGTCTAGCCGCTTCAGCTGAATGATCGTCCCCTTCTTCATGCAGCACATGGTTAAACGGTGCCCCATAGGCATCGGCCAGCTGTTTTTCCACAGGTGAAATAGTGCCGTCGTTCTGAAGCAGAACCTGAGTTGATGGCAGGTACATTAGAGACGAACCACCTGAATGCAGGTCAATTAGGAGATCAGTGTTGGGCACTAGCTCTTCTTCAATCATATGCGCGATCATCTGTGTGATAGAGCCGCGTGCATCACCAGGAAAACTCCGATTCAGGTTGCCTTCATCAATCGGTGATGTTCTGCGGCCGCTGCGGGCTGCCGGGTAGTTCGACATCGGCAACAGCACTAGATGGCCACGTATGTCATCGGCTTCAAGTGATCGTGCAAGGCGCGAAAGTGTTACCTGACCCTCATATTCGTCACCATGATTACCCGCCATGACCAGCGCGCTCGGGCCGTCTCCATTCCTGAGCGAGACCAGCGGCATGGGTAGCCAACCGTAGGCAGAACGATGGACAGAATGCGGGATTCGCAGGAAACCGAACTGCTTGCCCTGAGCTTGCAGGTCAATGGTCGGCGATATGTGAGAATTTCTAAAACGCATCGTCTGTCAGTGCCTTCAAGAATTGAGAAAGAGCGGTTTCTCGATGGC
The DNA here is from genome assembly GCA_964484965.1 of uncultured Acidiferrobacteraceae bacterium. GTDB lineage: Bacteria > Pseudomonadota > Gammaproteobacteria > Arenicellales > UBA868 > UBA11791. The sequence continues at coordinate 3,140 of CAZAHE010000063.1, forward strand.
CTCAGGGCTGGCCAACACGATTAAGTACCCGCTCGGTGATGTCGAGGGTTTCGTCAATATCAGACTCACTATGGGCGAAGGAAATACTGCCTTGCTTGGTGGTGACCGGAAAGTGGAAGACTCCATTTTCAATCAATGCCTTGCGGTAGTCTACATCGTAGACGGCGTCGTTGTGGATCGCGATGTCTCGCCAGCTAGATGGCGCGTGATCCATGAAATACACGACGAATGCCGAGCCTTGCCGCACAACCGTAGCCGGATAGTTTCGTGCTTCAAAGATACCTTCGAGGCCTGATGCCATGCGCTCCCCAAGCGCATCAAGCTTGCCGTATATCTCGTCTTCTCTGGTCCTGAGTTTGTTCAACGTGGCGATCGCGTCTGCTACGACTAGTGGGTGGCCGTTGTAGGTGCCCGCCACAACGACCCGGCGCTTTGGGTCGCTGGTAGCACAGTACTGCATCACGGATTCCTTTCCTCCAACGACGCCCATCGGGTAGCCGTTTGCCACGGCCTTACCGAAGATACTTAGGTCTGGAGTGACACCGGCGATATTTTGGTAGCCGCCAATTCCGTGTCGAAATCCAGTTTTAACCTCATCAAATATAAGTACCGTCCCGTAACGATCACACAGTTTGCGTAATTCTTCGAGGTAACCTGGTTCAGGTTTGACGATACCAATGTTTTGAAGAATGGGTTCGAGTATCAACGCTGCGATATCACTGTTCGACAGCACCATCTCTGCAGCGGGCAGGTCGTTGAATTCCACGACATGGACGCTTTGTTGCACCGCGTCCGGAATGCCGGCTGTGATCGGGCGCAGGGGATAAGCGGTACCCGGCGAATGATCCTGCACTGCGTCGGATGGATCCATCAAATTAAACGACACGTAGTCCGTGCCGCCGTTATAACCGCCTTGCATTATGAGTACGTCGTTTCTGCCAGTGGCCGCTCGGGCGAGCCGAAGTGCATACATGACAGCCTCGGTGCCACTATTGGTCACTTGGATTTGTTCCAAACCATCGACACAGTCAACAATCAAGTCGGCAACTTCCATCTCCCATGGAGTAGTGCCAGCGCCAATCAATGATGCACCGCTGTCCAGCATGCGTCTGACTGCATTATCAACATCATCGTCTCCGTGGCCCAGCAAATAGGGGCTGAAAGCTGCGTGATAATCAATGTAGCGCTTGTCCTGGTCGTCAAATAAATAAGCGCCCTTGGCACGGGTGAATGTTCTCATTGGATCAATCGCCCGATTCAGCGACATGACTCCACCAGCGATAGCGTCTATGTGGTGTTCAGGTGTCATCTGCACAATCCTTGGGACAGAGCCGTTTATAGGGTAGTGGTCAAGATAGATCGAGTGTGCCACCAATACCAGGTATTAACTAGGGGCCATAGGGGCTAGTACCCGTTGATTTAAGAAAAGACTTCTGCGAGGCTTGCGACCGATGTGGAATCTAGTTAACGGACAACGCAGGTGCCTGTCGGCAGCTGTTGATGATGGAGTAGACATTGAGCAAGAATCCTTTGAGGCTCGCCTTTGTGTGGCCGGGCGGCGGTTCCGAGCAGGAGTATTACCAGTTTGCGGAGGCCATCGGCGACCGGATTAAGATTTTCCTCGCTTGTTCGCGAGTTGGCGATAGTGTGGATGGCAACGATCACGATATCGCAGCGCTGCTTGAAACCGCACGAGAAGATTGGATTACCGAAGCGGCTAGACGCATTCTCTGTTTGAATCCGGACTGTGTTTTTTGGGCCTGCACGAGCGGCAGCTTTGTAGTGGGCCGGGCTGGAGCTGAGGCCCAGGTCAATGCATTAAAAAAAGTAACGGGCCTGCCTGGCGGCAGCACGTCGCTGGCGTTTGTCAGTGCACTGCAGGAACTGGGGCTTCGCCGAGTCGGCGTGCTGGCGCCATATCCTGAGCCGGCCGCGCGTGCGTTCACTCATTTTCTCAGTGAATTTGGAATCACCGTCGAATCGCTACAGTGGCTTGATGTCCCGTCCGGTTGGGATTCGGCAGCGCTCGATACGGAAATGGTTCTGACGCGCGTCGAACAGGCCGCCAGCGGGAAGGTTGATTGTGTGGTAGTGCCAGATACGGCTCTGCCTACTCTTCATCTGATCGAGGAAATGGAACGGCGCGCCGACCGCCCTGTCTTGACAGCAAACGGGGTGACGCTTTGGCAGGCAATCAACCTGGCGGGTGGGCGCTGCGCCTTTGAGGGTTATGGCGGCTTGTTGAGCAAGTCCTGAGCAAACGATCTTTTACTAATTCCTGATACAGGGCATCGAGCCGCCAGGGGAACGCCATTCTGCAGGTTTCGACCGAGCAGAGCGCGCTCTGTCGTAAGATGGGAACGTTCCAGTCGCGAAGATGCTGCCACAGAGTAGCTGGTTGTCCAGCAAACAGTTCACCTTAATGTTTGTTCGCTGATTTTTCCGAAGTAGAGTAAGCTGGTTTACTGCCTTGCCCGCATAGTCTTAAACCGTGGTGTGGGTTTTTGTTGTTCCGATGTTTACATAGAAAATGGATAAAAATTCTCACGGCAAAGGTGCGTTGCTTACCACCAGTGGCATCGTGCTCATCAGCCCAGACAGCTTGATACTGAGAATCGTCGACGCTGACCACTTTACCTTGATGTTCTGCCGCTGTGGACTTGCCTGTATCACCTTGGTACTGATGTGTACATTACTGGATCGAACGCAAGGTTTCCGGCGCTTATACAAGATGCGTTGGGTGGAATGGTTTGTCGCAGTCATGTTTGCGATCACAGGCATTGGTTTCATCTATGCTGTGATGACAACGACAGTTGCCAATACATTCGTCATCTGCAGTGTAGGACCACTGCTGGGAGCTATCCTCAGCCGGGTTTTGTTGCGCGAGACTATCGCCAGGCGAACCTGGGTTGCGGCGAGTGTTGTTTTCGTTGGCTTGGTGGTTATATTTTTTGACAGTCTTGGTACAGGCGGATTGGCGGGTGATTGTGCTGCTTTAGTGGCTGCGTTTGCGGTCTCGACCAACTTTGTGGTGATTCGAAAGTATAGAGACGTCAACATGTTTCCCGCCTTAGCCTGGAGCTATGCGCTGGTGGCATTAGTGGCATTGCCAAATGCACAACCTGCTATCCTGACTTTGAATGACTGGGCTTTGATGCTGTTGTTGGGCTTGTTGATTGTGCCAATCAGCCAGGCGATGATGACTCTGGGGCCACGCTACTTACCCGCACCGGAGGTCAGTCTGATTCAAAGGCTGGAAGCGTTGCTCGCTCCGTTGTGGGTATGGCTAGTCATAGGCGAAGTGCCGTCGGTGGCAACATTGCAGGGCGGTTGCCTGATTTTTGCTACTCTGATCATTGTGGCTATATTGGCAATAAACGAAGAAAACAAATGGCGGAGATCGCTCCGCTAATTCTATAAATACAGGAACTGAATTTTGAATAACTCTGATCTTTGTTTTACTTCGGCGCTGGACTTGGGGCGCTTATATCGAGCACGCGAGCTGTCACCCGTTGAGGTGGCCGAGGCGGTCCTGGCAAGGATTGCTGCCTGCAATCCGATACTTAATGCATACCTAACGGTAACTGGCGACGCCGCGCTTGAACAGGCGAGAGCTGCAGAAGCCCGCTTGTTGAAAAACGAGCCTCTCGGCGCCCTAGATGGTGTTCCGTACTCGCTTAAGGATCTCGAACCAACAGCGGGTATCCGAACAACATTCGGCTCGAAATGGTTCGAGGATTACGTGCCTGAACAAGATGGAATTCTTGCAGGTCGGCTGAAAAAGACGGGTGCGGTATTACTCGGCAAGACAAACACTTCCAATTTCGGCTACAAGGATATGTGCGATAACATGCTGGGACCCCCCTGTAGTAATCCTTGGAAACTGGACCGTACCTCGGGGGCATCGTCCGGTGGTGCAGGCGCAGCGAGTGCGGCTGGATTGGGGCCCTTGGCCCATGGGTCCGATGGTGCGGGATCAATTCGCATACCGGCATCTTTGTGCGGTGTCTTTGGTCTCAAGCCGAATTTTGGACGCATACCTCATGGACCTAGTGATGACGCGTTTGCCAGCCGCTCTCACAATGGGCCGATCACACGCACAGTGCGCGATGCGGCATTGTTCATGGAGGCAATGGCTGGCATGGACCTGCGGGATCCATTTTCAATGGGAGACCCCGTCGATGACTGGCTCTCTTGCTGCGACGGTGATCTCGCCGGGTTGCGTGTCGCATGGAGTGCAGATCTAGGCTACGCGCCGGTTGATCCGGAGGTTCGCCGCCTTACCGAAGCTGCCGCTCGTTTGTTCGAGGACTTTGGTTGTAGTCTGGCAGATCAGGATCCAGGTTGGCCTGACCCGAGGGATTTCCATAAGGTCATCTATGAGGTTGGCGTTGCCTCTAGGCAAATAAAGCGCGTTGAGGAACGACCAGACTGGATAGAAGCAACACTGATGCAGGCGGTCGACAACGCCAGATCTGTCTCTGCATTGGAACATGGTGCTGCGTTATTGGCGAGAACCCAATTACTGTTCGCCGCGCAGCGTCTTTTTGAGAAATTTGATTTGTTGGTGACGCCTCAAATGCCCGTAGCGGCCTGGTCGAAAGAGCCTGGACCGGAGGAAGGCCCGCGGCAGATCGACGGCAGAGCGACGCCGACGATGTTTGACCGCTTACCATTTACCTATCCATTCAACCTAACCGGGCAACCGGCAGCGAGTGTGCCGTGTGGTTTCACGTCAGAAGGATTACCAGTGGGCATCCAGATTGTTGGCCGTTGGCGAGATGAGGCGACTGTTCTGCGCGCAGCGGCGTGCTTTGAGGCGGCACAGCCATGGGCGGGCCTGCGACCGCCACAACCCGAATGAGGGCAAATGATTATGGCCGCTACTGATACAGCATCGAAGTGGGATCTCGATACACCCGCGTTAATCGTCGATCTCGATTTACTTGAGCGGAATATTTCGCACATGGCAAAATTCTTTCGTGACAAAGGAGTTGGCTGGCGGCCCCATACCAAAGGGCAGAAGATTCCTGAAATCGCCCACCTGCAGGTCGCTGCAGGCGCGCTGGGCATAACCTGCGCAAAACTCAGTGAAGCTGAAGTGATGGCGCCAAAGGGAATACGAGATATTCTCGTCGCCAATCAAGTCGTCGGTGAACAAAAGGCAAGTCGCCTTGCCAAGTTGTTGGATATCGCCGATGTCATGGTGGCAGTTGATAGCTTGGTCAATGGTGAGCAACTCTCTCAGGTTGTGGATTCGCGCGGACAACGGCTTCGTGTGCTAATCGAGGTTGATAATGGCATGGGCCGCGCGGGTGTGCCGCCGGGCGAACCCACACTAAGGCTTGCGAAAGCGCTTGATAAATTGCCGGGGCTTCGGTTGGTCGGCCTGATGGCATGGGAAGCACACTGCCTTGGGTTGCCCCCGGTCGAGAGGCAGTTATGCTGTGACGAGGCGGTTGGGAGACTGGTTGAAACTGCAAACATGTGTCGCGATGCTGGGCTGCCGATTGATATTGTCAGTTGCGGCGGTACGGGTACATTTAAGTTTACGGCAGGTATAGCCGGCGTCACCGAGATTCAGGCCGGCGGCGGAATCTTTGCCGACGTGCTTTATGAAAGCTGGGGCGTTGAACACCCGTTTGCCTTGACGGTTGTGTCCACAGTGACCAGTCGGCCGACAGCTCATCGCATCATTGTCGATGCTGGTCGTAAAGCATTGAGTGTCGATGTGGCTATGCCGCGTCCGCGGGGAGTGTCCAATGTCGAGGCGGTCGCATTAGGAGCAGAACACGGCATCATCACGTTGAACGCACCAAATGACACGATCCAGGTCGGTGACAAAATAGAGTGGATTGTCGGCTACGGTGACACCACTGTTTGCCTGCATGATGTAATGATCGGTGTTAGAGAAGATCAGGTTGAAGTTGCGTGGCAGGTGCTTGGCCGGGGCAAGATGACGTAGTTCGGAAAATTACACTATTTAAAGGGATGAACCATGATTATTGACGCACATGCGTATAGTTTTCCACCGCTGGGAGAGGCCAATGGCTTTCCAACAGTCGCGGAACATCTGCGGTATCTCCAGCGCGAAATGGCGGATCATCACCAACCGGTATGGCGTTTGAGTGACGGCGCACGCATTGGCGATAACTCAATGCTGGCAAACCCGGACGATGCGACATTGGCGGGCCTTACTGAGGTCGACTTTCGATCCGGAGGCTATGGCCGATTCGTCTGGACGGTTGATGGAGTGGACTATGCAAAGCAGTATCTGCCGCCATACCTCGTCGACTCATCGCACCCTGCAGAGATGCTCATTGCACAGATGGATTATGTTGGAATCGCTCGATCTGTGATTCACGTTAATCCGATTATGGGTTTACTAAATGATTACGTGTCTGATTGTGTGCGCCGATTTCCGGACCGGCTTTTAGGCCTTGCCAGCGTCAAAGAATGGGAAATCGAGACTGATCCGGAGGGCCAGGTGCTCGAGCTTGAGCGTGCTTACAACAGTGGTCTGCACGCACTTCAGTTCATCGTGAACACACGTTTTCGAAATGGCATCTCCAAATCTTGGAACGACGATCAATGCCGACCCTTCTGGGATGGTGTGGCCTCGCTGGGTAGGCCGGTTTTGTTTACAATTGTGCCGCCATGTCCTGAGAATACTCTTGAGGATTATTTGGCCCAGTTGTCTCTATGGCGAAGCTGGCTGGAGCGATACCCCGAAGTGCCGGCGACGCTGACTCATGGATTTTCTTGGCGGATGTTCATGGACGGGGATCGTATAGATTTGCCCGCGAAAATTTTTGAGCCTTTTGAGGCGTCGTCCGCAAAATTACAATTGCTTCTGCATATCGCATTGGGTGGGGTATTCGATTACCCATACACTGAGTTTCAGAGAATTGTCGAACAGTTACTCGAGAAACTCGGTTCTGAGCGCCTGATGTGGGGAACCGATATGCCGAATGTCGAACGATTCTGTAACTATCGACAGACAGTCGATACGTTTCGTGTGCACTGTGCCGGACTAATTGATGCGGACGATTTAAACAATATTATGGGTCGCACAGCAGCAGACTTTTTCTCGATTTAAGTCGCGTGGTTGTGTCATCGGCGTCGCCTGTTCATCGGACAACCAGCTTTCGCGGTAACTGACTCAGCTGCTCGCAGCCGGTTTCTGTAATGATGATGGTTTCGCTGAAACCTGCGCCGTGACGCCCGTCGACGCGGAGTTGTGTGGGTAAATGAAAGACCATTCCCGGAATCAGCGGCAGGTGATTATCGGCGTTGATCAGAAAATGAGGACAGTCAATCCATGCGGGTGCAAATCCCACGCCAACGGGATAGCCGTAATTGTGATGCCATAGGATTTTCGGTAACAAGGACTCGATCGCCGCTTCTCCCTTAGCGGCAACTTCCGATGCAGTGATACCGCCGCGCGCACTACTGCAAACGGCTTCGATGACTTCGTTGGATACCGCTGCAAGTTCGGTCAATTCTGGGGTCGTTCTTCCGGCCACGGCTGAGCGCATCAATGGTGCCGTATAACGAGCACGGGTAGCACCAAGCTCAACAAAAAGGGGGTCCTCGATACTAGCGACATGTCCGCCGCGATTGCTGTGTGGCGCAGCTGTTCGCCAGCCAATACAGATGTAAGGATCACACGTCAGTGATTCGCAGCCGGCTTTAATCATCGCGGCATGTGCCGTTGCTGCGACGTCATAGTCGACAGCACCCTCAGAGAATGCATCAATGGCCGCTTGGGTACCGATATCGGTAATGACTGCAGCCTCGCGCAGGTAAGCATGTTCGGATGGCGATTTGATCATTCGGACCTGGTCGATCAGAGTGGTAACTGTTCGAGCATTCAGGTTCTCGATCAACTCGTGAGTGAAAGAATACGGCGTATATATGCCCGCAACATCGAGTGCAATGATGCCCTGATCGAGTTTGCGTTTCTTTATGTCGCCGACGACGTGGGTGGCGGGATCTTGGCCGATTGCCCAATTGTCTACGTCTTCTATGCCAATGCCGCTGGCGGTGTGTCGTGGCCGTTCGAAGAACGGTAACTGCAAAATAGGACGGTCGCCTGCTGGTAAAACAAGCACCATCAGATCGTTAACGGCTTGTGTAAAGTGGCCCGTTAGGTAGCAGACGTGTGAAGGGTGGGTCGTGATCAAGACGTCAATGCCAGCCTTATTCATCGCGGCATGGACTCGACCGATTCGTTGCTCGTATTCCTTGCGAGTAAAAAATTTCTCTTGTGAGGTATTCATAGTAATGCAAGATTTTGATGAAATAATAGATAGCATTCTACTGCTATAGAGGATGTCGCCTGCTGATTATGACCCTCACTCGCAGCTATACTTGCGTCAATGAGGGCTCGCAAAGTGGGCCTTAAATGGCGTCAATGGAAAACTGGTCTTTTACGCGGGTCAACTAGCCAGCATAGATGCTAGATCTTGGACCACGTCTGTGCTTAATATTGAGCGCGTTTTCCAGGCGCGTCGCTGCAATCAGTCCGTGGAAAATGCACAATAAGAAAATAATTCCAAGAAGGATAAGTACGGCAGGTCGACATTGCCCTGGCACTTGTTCATGTTAAAAAAACGACCCACTTGGAGCGAGAGGACCAGTCTCGCGTGAAAACGGGAGTATTCAAGCCGAGATTTATTCATCCGGGTATCTATTGGCTGGAATCCCTAAAATAGTGTCCCGGTTATTAGCGCGTCAAGGTTTCTGGCGAGAACTCGCTCAGTTGTTGTTTTTCTCGGGACTCCTATGCTTGTGCTTCTATTTTGTTTTTTCTCGTATCCTCGACCTCCCTCTTCAGGGGCATTTGAAATGGCAAGCGATCTTTACACTCCTTACTGTAATGGGACTCCTGGTTGTTTTTGTTTCCACCGGGCGGCTCGCACAGCGGCTGAATAAGCGTATCACTTGGTTTTATCCTGCTGTGAAATGGTGGTTGGTATTGATGTTCCCCTTGGCTGTATTGGGAACGATTGAGTTATCACTTGGAGCGTACACGGTTAAACACCCGGAGTGGCGCGTTCACAAAAATGATACGAGTGTTTATATAGACCGAAAATTGCTGTTTCCGTTCATGAGC
>CAZAHE010000063.1:12267-12714 GCA_964484965.1 uncultured Acidiferrobacteraceae bacterium
ACAAGATCGCCCGAGTCGGTTCGGGATTAAAGTCTATCGGCCCGTCACCACATCAAATTATAGTGTCAACAAAACAGGATTTCGTACTGCTAACTTTGAAAAAAAACAGCACGGGATATGGAGAATTGGAGTTTTCGGGGGATCCACAGTCTATGGTGTCTGGGTCGTCGATGACGACACAATACCAGGCAGATTGGCTCAGCAGTTACATGAGCACTATGGTGAGCGCATCCAAGTATTCAATTTAGGTGTAGAAGGGGCGGGAATCGAAACGGAACTGGATTTGCTGAAGCGTTTGAACGACCGCGTCCAGTTTGATCAAATTGTTTTTTATGATGGTGTAAATGACATAACTTATAACTATATTGAAAGTCAGTTTTATGACGATAAAGTTAACCTCTATGATCATCTCAGGCCTATCGAGCGTCTAGTTAAGAAGGCCGGTGC
>CAZAHE010000064.1:0-12635 GCA_964484965.1 uncultured Acidiferrobacteraceae bacterium
TAAGCCGTGTACTGCGGGATAGCGATCGCCGCAAGAATGCCAATGATCGCCACCACGATCATCAGTTCAATCAGGGTAAAGCCGCTTTCTCTTTGTCGCATGGAAGTCGTCTCCAGTCAGATAAATGTAACGCCGCTAGGCTGTTGGCTGAAAATTTGCCGCGCGAGGGCATCGTTTCAACGTTAGATATTATGCCACTTTTAAAGGCTGGTAATAGGTCCTGCTCAACTATAAGACCAACTCTCCGTAATCTGCGAGACTACCGGACTTGATTGCAGATGGCAAGAAAAACAATGAGTTAACATACACTACTTAGGCTGTATTTAAGGCTTTTAGGCAATCCTATTATACTAGTCGTCCGTCACTCTCGCACGAGCGGATGTATTCATGGAAACCAGCGAAAGCGAATTCTCGGTGCAGGTCAGAAAAACACGCCTTGGCGGCTTAGCACGGCGCCTGGTGGATCAGTCCGTTATGGACCGCGAGGCTGCAATGAAAAGCCTCAATCAAGCACACGAAAACGATGTCTCTTTCCTCACTCAGGTGGCCGAGACAATGCCGGACCAGCGTGGGCTTCTTTATCGCTACACGTCCGAGGAATACGGCATGCCCTTCCTTGACCTTCGCGCAATTGACCTTGAAGAGCGTCCCGCCGATCTAGTGGCGCCGCGGTTTATCGAACAGCACGGCGTACTACCGCTGTTTAAGCGCGGCTCCAAAGTATTTCTGGCGATCAGCGAACCGGGAGATCAGGCTGGCGTTGATGCATTTAAGTTTCAAACGGGCCTCGGGGTAGAACCGATACTGGTCGATTCTACTGCCCTCTCTGAGGTTATCGAGAAGGTCAGCGGTGCCGCCGGTGCCGAAGACCTCGCAGCGCTCGACGATGAGAGCCTAGAGGACATTGAGTTCGTCGATGAAGAGCAAGACGCGGGTGATTCAATTTCACAAGCGGATGCTGAGGCGGACACACCGGTGGTGCGTTTTGTCAATAAGCTGCTGATGGATGCGATCAAGTTGGGGGCATCGGACATTCATATTGAGCCATACGAAAAAAAGCTTCGCGTTCGTTATCGAGTGGATGGTGTTTTGGACGAGACTGTTTCGCCCCCCGTCACTCTGGCAAATCGGATTGTCGCCAGAATCAAGATTCTCTCACGCCTAGACATCGCCGAACGGCGGGTACCGCAGGACGGTCGGCTCAAACTGGCAGGCCAGCGTAACAGCAAGATCGACTTTCGGGTCAGCACACTACCGACTGTCCACGGGGAAAAAGTTGTGATGCGGCTGCTTGACAGCAGCGGCGTTAGTCTCCAGCTGAGTGACCTCGGTATGGAGCCGGATCAGCTTGTACATTATGAATCGGCGGTCAAGAAACCGTATGGCATGGTTCTTGTCACAGGTCCGACAGGCAGCGGCAAGACCGTCTCGCTGTATTCTGCGCTTTCCATGCTCAACCAACCAGAAATCAATATCTCAACAGTCGAAGACCCGGTTGAAATAAACCTTGAAGGCATCAATCAGGTAGCGATCAATGAAAGAGCAAACTTGACGTTTTCTGCTGCTTTGCGCTCATTCTTGCGACAGGACCCGGACATCATTATGGTGGGTGAGATTCGCGATCTTGAAACCGCCGAGATCGCAATCAAGGCGTCCCAGACCGGTCACCTGGTTTTGTCGACTCTACATACCAATGATGCAACGGCAACGATCATGCGCTTGCTGAATATGGGTATTGCACCGTACAACGTCGCAGGTTCGATTAACCTGATCATGGCACAACGTCTTGCCAGACGTTTGTGTTCTCAGTGTAAAGCGCCGGCTGATCTTCCGCCTGAGAGCCTGATTGCGGCCGGAATTGCAGAAGCTGACATCGACGGTGTCAATGCCTTTGAGGCCGTTGGTTGCGATGCGTGCACCAATGGGTACAAAGGCAGGGCAGGTATCTTCCAGGTTTTGCCGGTGTCAGATACCATGACATCTATGATCCTCAAAAACTCGACGCAAGACGAACTCGAGGCACAGGCATCAGAAGAAGGCTTTTTGACGCTACGCCAATCGGGCCTTAAGAAGTTCGCCGCCGGTCATCTGAGCCTGGCCGAAGTTGAGCGGGTCACCAACCTCTAGGTCAGGTCACACTTGGCGATCGGTCCATGGCTGAAGTAAAAAAGAAAAAGCGCGGCAAAAAGTCGACCACTTTCGTGTGGACCGGCAGCGATCGGACCGGCAAGGAGGTTAACGGCGAGCTCGATGGGCCAAACCCAGCGTACGTGCGCAGCACCCTGCGTCGCCAGGGCATCCAGCCGAAGAGTGTCAAGAAAAAACCGAGCCCGTTGTTCGGCAAGAAGATTACGCCTAAAGACATCTGTGTCGTCACACGACAGATCGCGACCATGGTCGAGGCCGGCATTCCCATTGCGCAGTCACTCAACGCCGTTGCGACCAGTACTGATCACCCAAAACTCAGAGAAGTGCTCGGCGCCGTGCGAACCGACGTCGAAGGCGGTACCAGTCTGAGCCAGGCCCTGGCACGCTACCCAAAACAGTTCGACCGTTTGTATTGCGGACTGGTGGCGATTGGTGAGCAATCGGGCAACCTTGACCGCATGCTGAACAGCCTGGCGGACTACCAGGAACGTACTGAAGAGATCAAGGCCAAGGTCAAAAGTGCGATGATGTATCCCATAGCAGTGCTCGTAGTAGGTATTGTAGTGAGTGCGTTGCTGCTGGTGTTCGTGGTGCCGCAATTCAAAGAACTGTTCGAGGGCTTCGGAGGTGAATTACCCGGGTTGACTGCCGCTATTGTGGCTGCTTCCGACGCGGTCAAAAACTACTGGTGGCTCGCTCTCGGCGTTGTCATAGTGTCCGCTGTATCCATATCGTATGGATACAAGAACTCACAAAAATTCCAATTCGGGTTCGATCGCTTTCTCCTTGCCGCTCCGGTAGTCGGCCCGTTATTGGTCAAATCATCCTGTGCCCGCTTTGCGCGGACGATGGGCATCATGTTCGGCTCGGGCGTACCGTTAGTGGAAGCCCTGACTTCGGTAGCAGGTGCCTCACCCAATCAGGTCTTTCGACGCTCGTGTTATAAGATTCAGGACGACGTCAGCACCGGCAGACCTCTGTCGAACGCGATGGAGGACACCAAATTGTATCCAAACCTGGTTCTGCAGATGGTATCGATTGGTGAGGAATCCGGGGAACTGGAGAAAATGTTGAACAAGACCGCTGACTTCTTCGAGGCGGAGGTCAATGACATGGTCGATAATATGAGCGAGCTGATCGAACCGGTCATGATTACTATACTGGGCGGTATGGTCGGCACCCTCGTCGTTGCCATGTACCTGCCGATCTTCAAGATGGGCAGTGTCGTCTGACCCGACCGCCCTTCGAGTCCCTTTAGGCCAGTCAACTGGCAAGCGCATTACCGTACCCGGGTGCTGAGCGACGCAGCTTTTATCTCCATAGTCCTGGGCCTTGTCGTCGGCAGCTTCCTGACGGTGGTTGTTCATAGGCTGCCGGCAAAACTGGGCCTAGTCGGAGCCGACCCGCACGACGACTCGAGCTGCGACACCACTCCTGTTCAAGCGCCAGGACTGCTGCGTCCTCGATCGCATTGCCCAAAATGCGGCGTATCGCTTAGTTGGCATGAGAACATTCCGCTGGTTAGTTTCGTTCTACAACGCGGGTGTTGCCGGCATTGCGGTGTACGCGTTTCATGGCGCTATCCAATCATCGAGTCGATCACCGCACTGGTCTCCTTTCTAGTCGTGTTTGCCCTCGGCACGGAGTGGCAGACGCTGGCTGCACTGGCATTCAGTTGGGCCTTGATTGCGCTTGCTTTTATTGATATCGATCACTATCTGTTGCCAGACGCCATCACATTGCCACTGTTGTGGGCAGGATTGCTGGTCAACTGCTTCTCAGGTTTTGTACATCCAGCGGCCGCTGTAATCGGTGCCGCAGCGGGTTATCTCGTCCTGTGGCTGCTTTTTCACTTGTACCGCTTGATCACCTCCCGCGAAGGATTCGGCTACGGCGATTTTAAAATGCTCGCCGCAGTCGGCGCGTGGCTGGGCTGGGCGTGGTTGCCGCTGGTGTTGTTCATCGCGGCCACCGTTGGCGCGGTGACTGGTGCACTAACGCTACTGTTGAAGCGCGATGGTAGCGGCCGCATATTACCTTTTGGGCCCTTTCTCTCCCTCGCTGCCATTATCGTTCTGCTCTTTGGCGAGCACTTGATCAGCACCTACATTTCACTATCCGGCCACGGGTATTAAAGCTGTGCTGCGAGTTGCACTGACGGGGGGAATTGGGAGCGGCAAAACGACGGCCACCAAGCGATTTCGCTACCATGGCGTAACAGTCCTCGATGCCGACGAAGTCTCGCGTGAACTCACGGCGGTCAATGGACCAGCGGTTGCTCCCATTATCGAGATGTTTGGTGCGTCTGTATCAACATCAACTGGGGCACTTGATCGCGCAGCACTTCGCTCGCAAATCTTTGACAATGCCGAAGCGCGACGACAGCTAGAGCATCTGCTCCACCCCATGATCAGGCAAGAAATTGCCGCGCGCGCAGCAACCATCAGCGATCCTTATTGTATATTTTCGATCCCACTTCTGGTCGAAACCCGCCGTGCCAATGAATTCGATATCGTGGTAGTCATTGATGCGCCAGATGTCCGACGACGCACTTGGATTCAGGCCCGCAGTGCACTCGACCATGGCCAGATCGAGGCTATATTCAAGGCCCAAGCGACTCGCGAAGACCGCTTGGCGGTCGCAACTCACGTTCTCAGTAATGAAGGAACGATACAAGCACTTTACGCCCAGGTCGATGCCCTGCATCATCTGTTTCTCGAGATGTCTGCATAAGCACTACGGACGGCTCAAATCGAGCCGCGTGACCTCGCGTTGACCGCATATCAACTCGGCGTCGCCCGACAGGCGCCGCAATAATTCCTGATTACCGTCGAGAAAATTCAGCGCCTGGAGGGCCGCCGGGTCAGCCCAGCGAATGGCCTGACCTTCACGACCTCGAGGATGACCCACAAACGATGTCACTGCCCAGACGTCGAGTTCGATCTGCCGCACCTGGCGCCTGTGACCGAATGCAAATAGGTGCCGTGCTTCAGTCACGATAACACCCATCTCTTCGTGCCATTCTCGCTTGAGCGCCTCGAACGGCGATTCGCCGTGCTCGATCTTGCCTCCAGGGAACTCCCATTGGCCGGCATAGTCTTTTCCAGTTGGGCGCTGATTAACCAGCAGACAGCCGACATCGTCTACTGCGATCCCCACCACCACCTGCAGTGTGGTGTCAGGTACGGTAGTCGGCATTGATGTCGATGTAGCCGTGCGTCAGGTCACAGGTCCAAACTGTCGCACTGCTGCGACCTTGACCGAGGTCAACTCCAATGTGCACTTCGGACCGCTGCAGGTGTGCTGTGACCATCGTCTCGTCGTAAGCATCGACACGCTCGCCGTGCTGGGCAATCGCAATGCCGCCTATCGTTATTGACAATGCATTACGATCAAGCACCACGCCAGACTTGCCAACAGCCATAACCACACGACCCCAGTTGGCATCTTCGCCGGCAATCGCTGTTTTCACCAACGGTGAATTGGCAATCGTAAGACCGACCTGGCGTGCCATGCGCCGTGATCCTGCGCCCGATACCTCCACAGTAATGAACTTGCTGGCGCCCTCCCCATCGCGCACCACCTGCGTCGCAAGATCGATCATCAACTCATGCAGCG
Source organism: uncultured Acidiferrobacteraceae bacterium (assembly GCA_964484965.1). Lineage (GTDB taxonomy): Bacteria > Pseudomonadota > Gammaproteobacteria > Arenicellales > UBA868 > UBA11791. The sequence continues at coordinate 5,767 of CAZAHE010000064.1, forward strand.
CATTACGAAACGACTGCAGCTGACGATTGCGGGTTGAGGTCGATATTGGATTTCCTGCGCGCCCGGTCGCTGCCAGCAGTACGGTGTCACTGGTAGAAGTGTCGCTATCAACCGTGATGCTATTGAAAGACACTTCAACTCCCGTCTGAACTAACTGCTGGAGCACTTCCGAAGGAATTCTCGCATCAGTAAACAGAAAAGCCAGCATCGTCCCCATGTTCGGTGCGATCATGCCTGATCCCTTCGCGATACCGGCTAACGTCACGCTGTGCCCGTCGATTTCGCAGCGCCGCCAGGCACCTTTAATGAACGTGTCAGTCGTGCAAATCGCACGGGCGGCCGCGCGCCACCCGCCAGGGGCAAGAGACTGCGCCATAGCGGGTATTGCCCCAATCAGGCGCTGTACAGGCAACGATTCACCGATGACACCGGTTGATGCAACGAAAACCCGGTTGCGCTGGCAACCAAGCGCCTGGGCCGCTACCGCTGCAGTGTCATTAACCGCCGAAATGCCGGCAGCGCCGGTAAAAGCATTGGCATTACCACTGTTCACTACCAAGCCGCGGATTGACCCATGGACAAGTTGCCGTCGACACCACAATACCGGCGCAGCGGCGGTCGTTGAGCGCGTCAGTACCCCGGCAACGGTTGAGCCTCGTGCACATTCGACGAGCAGAACATCACGGCGACCGCGGTATTTTATTCGAGCCATTCTCGTCGCCATGCGCACGCCGTCCACTGCCGGAATGCGCGGAAAAGAACCAGGTGCCAAGGGTGATCGCTCTAAGGTCGACATGCACGACTCCCGATTCGATCATTGGGCGCGGAGATGCCGTGGCTGGTGTTATCCATGGCAATGTTTGTATTTTTTTCCTGACCCACAAGGACAGGGCTGATTGCGGCCAACCTTGGGAACTGCGCGAACATACGGTTTCGCCGAATCACTTACCTGTGGAGAGTTATTCGGTCTACCGGTCACAGATTCCTGCACTTCAGCAACAGGCTGCTCGATCTCGTCGTGAACGAACTCGATGCGTGATGAGCCACTGGCACGATGTTCGGCCTCAATTTGGTCGACCTCAGCTTCGGTCTGTATCTCGACTTTGGACAAAATCGACACGACGTCTCGCTTCACCTGATCGAGCATTGCGGTGAACATCTCGAATGCTTCACGTTTGTATTCTTGACGCGGGTTTTTTTGTGCATAGCCGCGCAACCCGATACCCTGGCGCAAGTGATCCATGTGACCCAGGTGGTCTTTCCATTTTTCATCCAATACCTGAAGCATCACCGCTTTCTCTAGATGACGCACCACCGCAGCGCCAGCCCGACGCTCTTTCAAATGGTAGGCATTGATAATTTCAGATCCAATCCGTTCACGCAAACGTTCCTCATAGAGCGTGTCATCACTTGATAACCATTGCGTTAGAGCCAAGCGCTGACCAAACTGGCTTTCAAGATGCGTTTCTAGTCCCTCAATGTTCCACTGTTCCTCCAGGCTCTCTCGTGGCACATACTGGTCGATAACCTCGCCGACGACTTCATGGCGCATCGTGGCAACATGTTCTGACACATCATCCAACGTCATTAGAAGGTCTCGTTCCGCATAGACTACCTTACGTTGCTCATTGGCTACATCGTCGTACTCCAGCAGTTGTTTCCTCATGTCGAAATTGCGACCTTCAACTTTCTTCTGAGAGTTTTCGATCGCTTTCGTCACCCAGGGGTGTTCAATAGCCTCGCCCTCTTCCATACCGAGTCTTTCCATTAAGCCGGACACGCGATCAGACCCGAAGATGCGCATGAGGTTGTCTTGCATCGATAGGTAAAAACGACTTGATCCGGGATCGCCCTGACGCCCGCAGCGACCCCGTAGCTGATTGTCGACGCGACGTGATTCATGCCGCTCCGTACCTAGGACGTGCAATCCTCCAGCATCAATCACATGTTGATGGCTTTTCTGCCAGGCGGCGCGGATCTCAGAAACAATTTCATCAGTGGGTTCAGGCAGTGCCGCCAACTCCATTTCAAGGTTTCCGCCGAGGACAATATCGGTACCTCGCCCGGCCATATTTGTCGCGATTGTTACCGCGCTAGGGCGACCTGCCTGGGCGATGATCTGTGCTTCGCGCTCATGGTTTTTAGCATTGAGAACCTCGTGATGAATCGCTTCACTCTTCAGATGCTCTGACAATGCCTCCGACGTCTCGATAGACGCCGTACCTACCAACACCGGCTGACTTTGTGCACTGCAGGCCTTGATACCGTCGACAATCGCATCGAATTTCTCACTCTGCGTACGATAAACAAGATCAGGTCGATCGTTTCGGATCATCGGTTGGTTGGTCGGTATTACCACCACCTCGAGGTCATAAATCTGCTGAAATTCAGCAGCCTCGGTGTCGGCCGTCCCCGTCATGCCCGCTAACTTGCCGTACAGTCGAAAGAGATTCTGAAAAGTAATCGATGCGAGTGTTTGGTTCTCGTGCTGGATGGTCACTCGTTCCTTTGCCTCAACCGCTTGGTGCAGTCCCTCAGACCAGCGCCGACCGGGCATCATGCGTCCGGTAAATTCGTCGATAATTATGATACTGTCATCGCGAACAATGTAGTCGACGTTTTTCTGGAAAAGCGAATGGGCGCGCAATGCAGCATACAAATGATGCATCAGCGTAATGTTGCCGACGTCATAGAGGCTGGTGTCCTCTGGCAGCAGACCTTCAGCCAACAACAGTGCCTCCGCATGCTCGAATCCTTCATCGGTGAGGAATACTTGGCGCAATTTTTCGTCGACATGAAAGTCACCAGGACCATCTTCCACCTGCTGACGAGTTAGTTGTGGTACGACGCGGTCGATGCGTACGTATAGGTCGGTACTGTCTTCAGCCGGCCCGGAAATTATCAGAGGGGTCCGAGCCTCATCGATGAGTATCGAGTCGACCTCGTCTACGATGGCAAAATCAAGTGGCCCCTGTGCCCGGTCTTCACCACTGAAAGCCATGTTGTCACGCAGGTAATCGAAACCAAATTCATTGTTGGTGCCATAGACGACATCGCACGCATAAGCCTCTCTCTTAGCAACTGGATCCTGGCCTGAGACAACAGTCCCTACGCTAAGGCCCAAGAACTCGTAAATAGGACCCATCCATTCGGCATCTCGCTGAGCCAAGTAGTCGTTGACCGTCACCACGTGAACTCGCTTGCCCTCGATAGATGCCAGATAAACCGGCAATGTAGCCACCAGAGTCTTGCCTTCGCCTGTGCGCATTTCCGCAATCTTCCCGTCATACAGCACCATTCCACCGATCAATTGCACGTCGAAATGGCGCATGTCGACGGTTCTGCGAGCGGTCTCACGAACTACAGCAAAAGCCTCCGCCAACAAATCCTCAACTCGACTGCCACCATTGAGGCGCTCGCGAAGTTCAGCCGTCTTCGCTGCCAAGTGTGCATCACTAAGTGCGACCAAGCCATCTTCCAGTCCGTTTATCGAGTCAACAGCCCTGCCCAAGCGCTTCAACAGGCGCTGGTTACGGCTCCCAACAACGCGGGCTAACGCTGTCGTAAACATGTTGGATGAATCGGGCTACTTGGGGGTGTAACCATTGCAAGAAATGTCGACAATCGGTGCTATGAAATGACCGCCGAGATGTTCCACGATTAAAAGTGTTTGTTGCTTAGCGTATGAGGTGATCGATATCATTGAACGACACAAGCAAGTAAAAATTACCGACACGCGAGGAATTGACAAAATTTTATCATGAGCCGCTCGACTTTCCGCCTTGCACAGTACTTCGTCAGTTCGCTCGATATCGCGCAATCATCACAAATCGACGACGGAAACGCCAAATTTTGGCATGACGCGGTCGGAAAAGAGGTCGCCAGTCACACCACTGCCAGGATTGAGGCCGAGACACTGGTGGTACTTGCCGAGTCACCTGTTTTTGCCCATGTAATACACCGCAACAAAACGTCAATTGTGGAACGATTTAAGAAGGCCGGATTTTCCGTTCAACATTTGCACATTCGATCACGGCCACCGCGCCAACCGCTTATTCAAAAATCAAGCGGGACTTCGCCGAATCCCTTACCCACAAATGCTGCAGTGGTATTGCGCGAGTGTGCTGCCTCCATATCGCACGACAATCTACGCACCGCACTCCTGCGCCTTGCACGTCATGGCGCGAAGCCTGTGTGAGCTATAAATCGCATACTGACCATTTGCCGTACAAGACCGCGCTGCGTGGTGGCCTGGTCGACGGGCACAGAATTCACCTGCTCAAGGCATCCCGAAGTCACATTGACTGATGAGCAACTTCCCCCGTGGAGCTATCTCCTACGGACTGGGAGTTAGTGGAATTCGGCTTGGGTCAGTGAGCGGTGAGCAACTGCAGATAACGGACCGCTGGTGTGTCGACATCGTCATAAGAGATGTATTCCCACGCATCCTCTGTTTCGAGCAACCGGCGCAGTAGTCGATTGTTGAGACTGTGGCCGGATTTATGTGCACTAAACGACCCAACCAACAGATGCCCTAACAAGTAGAGATCACCAACTGCATCGAGAATTTTGTGTTTAACGAATTCGTCTGGATATCGAAGACCGTCACTGTTTAAGATTCGAAAATCATCCATAACGATTGCGTTGTCGAGGCTGCCTCCTCTGGCAAGACCAATTTCCTGCAACGCCTCAACCTCGCGTAGGAATCCAAACGTTCGTGCACGACTGAAATCCTTGACAAACGACGCCTGGGAAAAGTCAATGCTCGCATGTTGCGGCGATGCCTGGATTTCAGGGTGCTCAAATTCAATGGTCAGATTGACCTTGAAGCCGTCGAACGGTTCAAACCTTGCCCATTTTTCACCGTCTCGAATTTCTAACGGTTGCTTGATACGGATGAACTGCTTTGGTGCCGCCTGATTCTGGATTCCGGCCGATTCCATCAAAAATACAAATGGATATGCACTGCCATCCATGATTGGTACTTCTGGTGCCGTCAGATCAACAAAAACGTTGTCAATTGCGAGTGCTGCGAAAGCAGACATCAAATGCTCGACAGTGGAAATGCTAATGCCATCACGCTGCAGCGTAGTAGACATCCTTGTACTGCTAACACTATTGAGAACTGCGGGCACGTCCACAACCGGATTAAGGTCGGTTCGCCTGAACACGATACCGGTGCCGACCGGCGCCGGGCGAAGCGTGAAGCCGACCGTCTTACCTGTGTGCAAACCTACGCCCGTATCGCTAACGCTGCTTTTTAGGGTTCGCTGACTGATCATTAAAGTGTTGTTATTTGAATACTTTCAGCAACGCCGACATCAAACTAGCCGGCCAATGCCCCGGGATACGGCTGCGTGAATTCTACATTATTTCACCACCTTTGCGTAGCTAAATTGCAACTTTTTACCATAATTTCTGCATACTTCTCGGTTGCCGCACAAATTATTCTAAGTATATGAATTATAGGCGTTTTAGTCGGCTTGTCGACGTAAAAACGCGGGTATATCGAGATATTCTGTGTCCTCAGCAAGGTTCCCACTGTCACCAACCGCAACCGGCCTCGGCCGACGGCGGATCACGGTCGGTGTATCGTAGTTGACGGCCTCTTCCGGCCCCGCTTCCTCAAGTCCGCCTTCTATAACCTTCACATGCGGGCCGCCGCGACGAATGCCGGTTGCCACCAGCGTGACACGCACTGCCCCCTCCAGCGTTGGGTCCAATACAGTACCCATAACCACCGTTGCGTCTGCCGCAGCAAATTGATTGACCATTTCACCGATTTGGGCAAATTCATCGAGTGCCATATCCGGCCCAGCAGAGACATTTACCAGAAGTCCTTTTGCGCCGTGAACGTTGACATCCTCAAGCAATGGGCTAGCTACTGCTGCTTGTACTGCATCGATCGCACGCGAGTCTCCTGTCGCTGTGGCCGATCCCATCATCGCCATACCCATCTCGGCCATCACCGTCCGAACATCGGCAAAGTCGACATTAATCAATCCAGGTCGCGTAATGAGTTCAGATATGCCCTGCACCGCGTCGAGCAACACTTCGTTGGCTTCCGCAAATGCCTCAATCAAACTTGCGCCGCCGCCCAGCACCTCAAGAATGCGATCGTTGGGAATTACAATCAAGGAATCCACAATCTCCGCAAGTTCGTTTATTCCTTCATCGGCGATATCCCAACGTTTCTGCCCCTCGAACTTGAACGGTCGTGTCACCACGGCGACGGTCAGCAGGCCTTTTTCTTTCGCCAACTGGGCGATTACGGGCGCAGCGCCAGTTCCTGTACCACCACCCATACCAGCAGTGACAAACAAAAGATCTACATCATCTAGCACCTCGGACAATTTGTCGCGATCTTCAATGGCTGCCTGCCGGCCAACGTCCGGATTCGAGCCAGCGCCGAGGCCCTTGGTCAGATTCTCGCCGAGCTGAAGCATCTTTAAGACACCAGACCGCCTGAGCGCCTGAGAATCAGTATTTGCGTTGACGAATTCAACGCCGTTCAACTCTGCCGCTAGCATATGGTCAACAGCATTGCCACCACCCCCGCCAATACCGATCACCTTAATGACAGCTTGTTGGCTGCCAGTTTCCATCAGTTCAAACATGCTTCACCTCCACTCAAGGTTAATACTCAAGATCGTTGCAACTCAATCAAATGTCGTAGCTGCTTCATCGGTCTGTCGCCGAGGTGTGACCACGGCCGAGGTAGTGACGAAAGCGGCCTGTCACCCGCTCAATCCATTTGAGGAAACGCCCGTTCGATATCTCCTTCTTGGCAGGCGTTTCACTTCTGTGGCGTCGACCGAAAAGAACAAGACCAACAGCGGTCGAAAAAATTGGGCTTCTGACCACCTCAC
>CAZAHE010000065.1:0-12505 GCA_964484965.1 uncultured Acidiferrobacteraceae bacterium
TCACAGATGACTGGATATCAAGACAGCCAGCCAGCACCATCGGCTGATTCGCGACAAGGCCCACAGTAGCCCCATCCATTCGAGCGAAGCCGGTGATGATATTGGCGGCGTAGTCCGGTTTAAGTTCAAAGAAATCACCGTCATCGACTACTTTGAGAATCAGCTCGCGCATATCGTACGGCTTGTTGGGATTATCCGGTACCAGGCTGTCGAGCCCAAACTCTGCACGGTCCAGTGGGTCAGTTGTCACCCTAGACGGACGTTTACTGCGATTGCTGAGCGGCAAATAGTCGATGAAACGACGCAACATGAGCAGGGCTTCGACATCGTTTTCGAAAGCTCCGTCGGAGACTCCCGACCGAGTGGAATGCGTCGAGGCGCCGCCGAGTTCCTCATGAGTGACCGATTCATGCGTAACTGTCTTCACAACGTCGGGGCCCGTTACAAACATATATGAGGTGTCACGTACCATAAAAGTGAAGTCGGTAATTGCCGGAGAATAGACCGCGCCGCCGGCGCACGGCCCCATGATCATCGAGATTTGGGGCACTACCCCGGAAGCGAGGACATTGCGTTGGAATACCTCGGCATAACCGGCGAGTGACGCGATGCCCTCCTGGATCCGAGCACCGCCAGAATCATTTAGTCCTATGATCGGTGCGCCAACTTTCATTGCATGGTCCATTACGCGACAGATCTTTTCAGCATGCGTTTCAGACAATGATCCGCCGAGCACAGTAAAGTCCTGACTAAAAACAAATACGAGCCGTCCATTAATGTGGCCGTAACCGGTGACAACGCCATCTCCAGGCACAGTCTTCTCAGACATTGAGAAGTCTGTGCAGCGATGCTCGACGAAAATCCCCCACTCCTCAAAGGAGCCAGGATCGAGCAGCGCCGCGATACGCTCACGGGCAGTCAACTTCCCGCGGGCATGCTGGGCATCGATCCGTGATTGACCACCACCTTCTTCAGCAGCCGCCCGCTTACGTTCTAGTTGCTCGATAATTTTCTGCATGAGTCGCTCGCTACAGCCTATTGTTTCTGTTCGATAAGTTGCACTACTTCCGCTGCCGCCTGCAATATGTTTGTGCCGGGTCCATATACCGCTGCAACTCCAAGACCAAGCATTTCATGGACATCCTGCGGCGGAACCACGCCACCGAGAACGACAAGAATGTCCTCAGCCTGTTGCATCTTCAGTTCCTCGATCATCTGCGGCAAAAGTGTCCGGTGCCCCGCGGCCTGCGAAGACACTCCGATGACGTGCACGTCGTTCTCCAGTGCCTGGCGCACCACCTCGGCGGGCGTTTGGAACAACGGGCCGATATCCACATCGAATCCGACATCAGCAAATGCCGTTGCGATAATGCGAGCACCGCGATCGTGACCATCCTGGCCCAGCTTGGCCACTAGAATTCGCGGGCGTCTTCCGTATTGATCGGCGAAACGGGCCGTCGTGGCACGAACCTCTTCGAGTATTTCACGGTCGCTGTAGGCCGCTCCGTATACGCCCGTGATTGCGCTCGACTCGGCTCGATAGCGGCCAAAAACCGACTCCAATGCCGACGATATTTCACCGACAGTCGCACGCGCGCGGGCTGCGTCTAGTGCGATTTCAAATAATGCCGCTTGATCATCAGTTGCCACCTTCGCCAAGCGTTCCAATGCCTGGCGACAACTCGTCTTGTCACGAGCGGCTTTAATAGCGTTTAGCCGCTCGATCTGGCGAGCGCGAACAGCAGTATTATCGATACTGAGGACATCGACTTCCGGCTCTTTATCGGCCTGGTAGCGGTTAACGCCAACGACGACCTCCTCGTTGCTGTCGATGCGCGCCTGGCGCCGGGCAGCCGCTTCCTCTATACGTTGCTTCGGCAGGCCACTTGCGACCGCTACGGTCATACCGCCCAGTGCTTCGACCTCGTCGATCAAGTGACGCGCTGCACCGGCGATACTGGCAGTCAAGGACTCCACATAGTAGGACCCGCCAAGCGGATCGACCACATCGGTCAGGCCCGATTCTTCGCGAAGCACCAGTTGGGTATTGCGCGCAATTCGTGCGGAAAAGTCGGTCGGCAATGCGAGCGCTTCGTCAAAACTATTGGTGTGTAATGATTGCGTGCCGCCCATCACAGCTGCCATTGCTTCGACTGTCGTTCTGATGATGTTGTTGTACGGATCGGCACTCGTCAGACTGACTCCAGAAGTCTGACAATGTGTCCGCAACATCAGCGAGCGTGCATCACGCGGCTCAAAGAGCTCAGTCAGAAGACTAGCCCACAGCAATCGGGCTGCACGTAATTTTGCAACCTCCATGAAAAAATTCATTCCTATACCAAAGAAAAACGAAAGGCGGGGTGCAAAACTGTCAATTGCAAGCCCACTCGATAAAGCGGCACGAACGTAGTCGATGCCATCAGCCAGTGTATAGGCGAGCTCCTGCACCGCGGTCGCGCCAGCTTCCTGCATGTGGTAACCAGAAATAGATATGGGGTTGAACCGTGGCATGTTCTGAGCTGTGAATCGGATGATGTCCGCAACGAGCCGCATCGATGGTTGTGGAGGATAAATATAGGTGTTGCGAACCATAAACTCCTTGAGAATATCGTTCTGCAAGGTTCCTGAGACCTGGCTCAGCTTGACACCTTGCTCTTCAGCGGCAACCACGAACATAGCGAGGATCGGCACGACAGCACCATTCATGGTCATCGACACCGACATCTGGTCAAGAGGAATTCCGTCGAACAGCGCCTTCATGTCCTCGACGGTGTCAATCGCTACACCCGCCTTGCCGACATCACCTTCTACCCGAGCATGATCTGAGTCATAACCTCGATGCGTCGCCAAGTCGAAGGCCACCGACAATGCAGTCTGTCCGGCAGCCAAATTGCGGCGATAAAACGCGTTGGATTCTTCGGCCGTTGAGTAGCCGGCATATTGTCTCACCGTCCACGGCCGTCCCGTATACATCGTTGCTCGAGTACCACGCACATAAGGTGGAAATCCGGGCAGTGTCTCCTCGTATTGCAATCGCTCAAGATCTTCAGCCGTATACAATGCTTTTAACTCGATTCCCTCCGGCGTTTCACGCACGAGACTCTGATTCGCACGAGCCGTGAGTTCTCTTTCCGCCAAACCCTGCCAGTCAATGTAGGATGGCCGATTCGAATCAGTCATGGCAGCTTTACCCGTTGTCGACGGTCAAGTGGGATACCCGACCCGCGATAGTGCTTCAGCGATCTCTTCTAGTACCGCCGGTTCTTCGATTGTGGCGGGCATTGTCCATGCTTCGCCATCGGCGATGCGTCGAACCGTGCCACGAAGAATCTTGCCTGAACGTGTCTTTGGCAAACGTGCGACAACCAGCGCATGCTTAAAGGCAGCTACCGGACCGATCCGATCACGCACCATCTGAACCACCTCCTCGACGATCTCCGGCTCAGTTCGCTCGCAACCGGCGTTGAGCACCAGCAAGCCAAGGGGCACCTGCCCTTTGAGCGCATCCGCAACACCCAACACAGCACACTCAGCCACGTCGGTATGATCCGCCAGCACTTCTTCCATAGCACCGGTTGAGAGGCGGTGCCCAGCAACATTGATGATGTCATCGGTTCGGGACATCACGTAAACATATCCGTCCTCGTCAATGATGCCTGCATCGGCGGTGCTGTAATAACCTTCGAATTGACTGAGGTAAGCCTCGACATAACGCTCGGGTGCATTCCACAGCGTGGAAAACGCGCCCGGGGGCAAAGGCAAGCGTGCTACAAGAGCTCCAATCTCATCCGCTGCGGCTTCGTTGCCGTCTGCGTCGAGGACTCGCAGGTCCCAGCCGGGTGCTGGACGTGTCACTGATCCATCTTTTATGGGCAACAAACCAAGCCCACGACAGTTGGCAGCAATGCTCCAGCCGGTCTCGGTCTGCCACCAGTGGTCGACGACTGGCACCCGGAGTCGATTTCTAGCCCAGTGCAAAGTGTCCGGATCGGTGCGCTCGCCCGCCAGAAACAAGCATTCGAATCGACTCATATCGTAACGCGCGAGATGAGCGCCATCGGGGTCTTCCTTCTTTATTGCTCGAAATGCAGTGGGTGCAGTGAACAACGCTTGAACACCGTGATCAGAAATCACTCGCCAAAAAGCACCTGCGTCTGGTGTGCCGACGGGTTTGCCCTCATACAGGATCGTCGTATTACCGTTGAAAAGGGGTGCATAGACGATATATGAGTGACCCACAACCCATCCGACGTCAGAGGCAGCCCAGTAAACGTCGCCCGGGTTGCAGCCATAAATATTTTTCATCGACCACTTGAGGGCAACCACATGGCCGCCGTTATCCCTCACGACTCCTTTGGGCCGACCGGTCGTACCTGAGGTATATAAGATATAAAGTGGATCTGTCGCCGCCACTGGCACGCAGTCATGCTGCGCGGCTCTAGATACTAAGTCGTGCCAATCGTGATCACGTCCTTCCTGCATCGGGGCAAGAAGCTGCGGTCGCTGCACGATGATGCAATGCCTGACAGGATGAGTGGCGAGTGCAACGGCCTCGTCGAGCAACGGCTTATATTGGAGAATTCTATTGCCTTCGATGCCGCAGGATGCAGAAACAATCACATTGGGCTTTGCATCATCTATGCGTACAGCGAGTTCATTGGCTGCAAATCCCCCAAAAACGACCGAATGGATCGCACCCAGCCTCGCACAAGCGAGCATCGCAACAACCGTTTGCGGGACCATCGGCATATAAATAATCACCCGATCTCCCTTCTTCACGCCCAAATCTGCGAGCGCACCGGCACAACGGGCCGTCTCGTCGCGTAGTGCAGCATAGCTAAGGGTCTGCTGTGCGTTGGTGACTGGACTGTCGTAAATCAAAGCCGCCTGATCGCCGCGTCCATTTTCAACATGTACGTCAAGTGCGTTGTAACAGGTGTTGATTTGTGCGCCAGCAAACCAGCGATAGAACGGTGGATTTGAATCATCCAGCACACAATCCCACTCGCGGTACCAATGCACATCGCGCGCCGCCTCAGCCCAGAATGCCTGTGGCTCAGTCAATGCGCTTTGATATACTGTTTCGAAAGCGTTCGTCACGGAATTCGTTCCTCAACTGGTGTCTTGCGGATTCCCTCCCTAAGGCACTATCACAACGGGTGCGCTCGATAACGCCGGCCTTTTAGCCGGCGAAATTCCACGGCTCCCGCCAAGATAATCAAGGGGATCTAAAGAAGCCACCTTTTCAATATGATAAGACTTTTCCTTCTAACCGGCGAGTAATCGCCGACTGGTCTGCTTACCAGTTCAACCACGGCCCATCAGCATGAACTATCAATACGTATTGAGCGAAAAACAAGACACAGTAGGGCTATTGACCCTCAACCGACCCGAGGCCCTGAATGCATTGTCCAATGATCTAGTCCTGGAAATGGCGCAAGTACTCGACGATTTTGAATCAGACTCTTCCATCGGTGCGATTGTGATTACCGGCAATGAGAAGGCATTTGCCGCAGGAGCTGATATTAAGGGCATGCATGAACAGTCATTCATGGATGTTTACCTAGGTGGATTTATTGGCGATCACTGGCGTCGGCCGAGTACTTGCCGAAAACCGATTATTGCGGCCGTCGCTGGTTTTGCTCTCGGCGGAGGCTGTGAGCTTGCAATGATGTGCGACATCGTTATCGCTGCCGAAACAGCTAGGTTTGGACAACCGGAGATCAAGCTGGGCATCATTCCCGGCGCAGGTGGCACCCAGCGCCTGACCCGATTCGTGGGCAAGGCCAAGGCCATGGATCTGTGTCTGACAGCGCGTATGATGAGCGCAGAAGAGGCGGAACGTGCTGGCCTTGTTAGTCGCGTAGTGGACGCAGACAAACTACTCGATGAAGCCCTCGATGCAGCGCGAGTAATTGCTTCGATGTCGCGCCCATCTGTCATCATGGCAAAACAGGCCGTAAACAGGGCTTATGAAACGACCCTCGAGGAAGGCATAGCCAGCGAGCGCCATCTATTTCATTCCTTGTTTGCGACGGAAGACCAGAAAGAAGGTATGTCGGCATTCATAGAAAAACGCGCCCCTAACTGGAAGCATCGCTGAACAGCCCTAGATCGCATGAAAGTTGACGGCCATCACTATCGTTCGCTGTGGCTGGAAGACAATGGCCACACCGTCGCGGTTATCGACCAAACCCGGTTGCCGTTCTCTTTTGAAGTTCGAAGACTCAAACACAGCGACGAAACCACCGCCGCGATCAGGCAGATGGTCGTTCGTGGTGCCCCTCTTATCGGTGCGACAGCCGCCTGCGGTCTGCGGTTGGCTACGCTTGAAGATCCTTCAAACGACTATCTGCATAAAACTGCCGCAAATCTGCTCAATGCGCGGCCAACCGCGATCAATCTTGGATGGGCTGTTAATCGTGTCTTATCCAGGCTTCTTGAGGCGGAAATCAACCAGCGACCCGATCTGGCGCTGTCTGAGGCCCAGATCATTTGCGACGAAGACGTCGAACACAACCGTAGAATCGGTGTGCATGGGGAATCTATTTTTGTAGATCGTTGGCACAAAACAGGGGCTAAGCGACCTCTCAATGTGCTTACTCACTGCAACGCCGGCTGGCTGGCAACGGTCGACTGGGGAACTGCCCTGGCACCTATTTTCAAGACCTATGATGCGGGCATACCTATTCATGTATGGGTAGATGAAACCCGACCCCGCAACCAGGGCGCCGCACTGACTGCGTGGGAACTTAAAGCGCATGGCATTGCCCACACAGTAATAGTGGACAATGCCGGTGGTCACCTCATGCAAAAGGGCAAGGTCGACCTTTGCATCGTCGGTTCCGATCGAACGACGCGCCAAGGCGACGTATGCAACAAGATAGGCACCTACCTTAAAGCACTCGCTGCTCGCGACAATGACATACCATTCTATGTCGCACTCCCATCGTCAACAATCGACTGGACGATTCGAGACGGCCATACAGAAATACCGATTGAGGAACGCGACAAGGACGAGGTACTGTTTGTCAACGGAGCAGACGAAAGTGACACGCCGACCCGTATCCGAGTGACAACGACTTCAGATGCGCACAACCCTGCTTTTGATATCACTCCAAACCACCTGGTCAGCGGGCTGATAACCGAGCGTGGTGCTTGCGCGGCAACAGAGACCGATTTGCTGCGACTTTTTCCACAACAAAACGTCTGAATGCGTGCCCCATTCGGGCTCGGCAGATTAGATGATAGTGCCGTGTTTAATCACCAATCGATGGTTCTCCTTGCGTGACACCATAGAAATCGATTCACTTGGGTTGCCATCCACCAGCAAAAAGTCAGCAAAATTTCCGCTGCGTATCCGACCGCGTTCTTTTTCTCGCAACAAGTCAGCTGCAGTTGATGTGCTCGAAATCAATGCATCCAGGGGCGAGATCCCAATATCCACCATGTACTCCAACTCAAGCACGTTCTCGCCGTGATAGTTGAATGGGGTCCCTGCATCTGTACCCATTGCAATACGACCACCCGCCTCGTAATACATCTTCACTGAGGCTCGATGCCGTTCGGCGACCCGCTGGGATTTCTCAACAGCATAGGCCGGGATGCCTTGATCTGCGTAGCGCAGAATATTGTTGACCGCTGACAACGTCGGCACCAAGTAGGTACCGGCTTTTTTCATTTCATCGCAGCACACCTGGTCCATAAAAATACCGTGCTCGATAGAATCAATTCCGCCGCGGACAGCGTTTAAAATACCATCGCGTCCCTGTGCATGGCTTGCTGTATGACGATGAAAACGTTGTGATTCCCTAATACCGGCGGCCATTTCCTCAGCCGAATAGTGCGCATCTTCGGGGTTCACGCCAGGGGTCATTACGCCGCCGGTCGCCATGATCTTAACGAAATCACACCCAGCGTGGATCTGTTCGCGCACGGCCTTGATCACTTCATCGGTCCCGTCGGCAACCCGACCCATACGGTTGCCATGGCCGCCTGTCATGCAAATCATACGCCCGGCGGCCCTAATCGTTGGCCCCGGCAATTCACCACGGTTACATGCATCACGAACCGCGAACTCAAGATAGTCTTTCCCACCGCAATCACGAGTACTCGTTACTCCGCCCCGCAGTGTCGCCTGGGCATGTTGCAGTGCTCGGACCACAATTTGGGCATCACTTGATTTTGCCATCGCGCTGTACGGATCTGCAGCACCGTCGTAACAAAGGTGGACGTGACAGTCGAAAAGGCCAGGTAACAGGGTGCCACCGGTGGAGTCTACCCGGCATCCCTCAAAGCCATCAAAGTCACCGAGCGGCGCTACAGTCTCGATCAGTTGCTCGCTAACCAGAACGCCAAGCCCGGGACGAGGCGGTTGGTCACCGTCAAACAGCAGACCTCCGGCATACAGTGTGCTCATATCACTCTCTCCTAAAGTCGAAGGATTGGGGCCATGATACTTTCATCACCGGTGCTTAATGATCCAGTAGCCGGCCTTCCTGCACGGCATGGCAGGCAACCCTGGCGCCTTGATTTTCCAATAGCTGTGGCACTTCTCTCTGACATCGATTGTCGGCGTAAGGACAGCGTGGATGAAAAGCACAACCAGAGGGCGGGCTAATTGGACTCGGCACCTCCCCGCCGACAGGCAAGCGCTCACGACCGGTCAATTCAAGATCGGGAATTGCATCAAGCAGAAATCGGGTATACGGGTGCCTAGGCCGCGTGAACAACGTATGCGTGTCGGCCAGCTCACAGATTCGTCCAAGGTACATCACGCCAACATCATCAGAAATATAGTACACAACAGCCAGATCATGACTAATAAAGAGATAGGTCAACCCGTAACGCTGCTGCAGTTCCTTCATCAGGTTGAGAATTTGTGCTTGAACTGAGACGTCCAGTGCCGATGTCGGTTCATCACACACTAGAAATTGTGGCTCACCAGCAAGCGCTCGGGCAATCGATATCCGCTGACGCTGACCGCCTGAAAACTCGTGCGGATACTTGCGCCCATCGGATGGAGACAACCCAACCTGATCCAACAATGTGTTGACCCGGCGTTTTATTTCCGCTCGGTCACCCAGCCGTTTACCATGACGAATCGGTTCAGCAACAATCTTCGACACCCGCCATCTGGGGTTAAGGGAGGCATACGGATCCTGAAAAATCATCTGCATACGCTGTTCTTTTTGCCCGATCTGCCCGCTAACCACTTGATCGCCTGAAAGATCATTGCCAAACACAATGTAACCGGATGTGGGCTTATAAAGACCCACTATCAGTCGCGCGATTGTAGATTTACCACACCCCGATTCCCCGACTAGTGAAAGGCAGCGCCCGCGCTTAATTTCGAAATCAATTCCGTCGACCGCTCGAATAATCTGCTTGCGCCTTCCTTCAAGTATGCGATTTAACAACGGTGGCGTGGAATAAAAGTACCGCTTCAGAGCCTCAACTCTGATCATGACATTGTCAGTCATTACGCAGTCCCTGCCTGGCATTGATATCGTCAAAATTCCAGCATGCGATCGCTGTTTTCCCTGAACTCTTCATCGCTGGCGGATCTCTTCGACAAATTGCTGTCGCGACCTGGCAACGCGGATGAAATGCGCAACCCGTGGGAATCTCAGTCAATCCCGGCATCGACCCGTCAATCTGGCTGAGGCGTGTCACATCGGCGCCGATTTTTGGAATGGATCCCATCAGTCCCTGTGTGTAGGGATGCTGGGCATTTTTTATGACGTTACGAACTGGTCCCACCTCGACAATTCGCCCAGCGTACATAACCGCCACTCGATCTGCGGTCTCGGCGATAACTCCCATATCATGTGTGATAAGCAGTATTGCTGTTTGGTACTCTTGGCACAGTTTTTTCATTAATCCAATAATCTGAGCTTGAATCGAGACATCCAGTGCAGTCGTTGGCTCATCTGCAACAATTAACTTTGGGTCTGTACACAATGCCAGTGCAATAACTACCCGCTGGCGCATCCCGCCGGAAAATTGGTGGGGATAATGATGAACGCGCTCCTCCGCGCTAGGAATGCCAACTTCTCTCAACAATTCTATTGCACGTTTTCGTGCCTGTTGCCCCGAATAGATACCGTGCGTCATCATAGTTTCAACCAACTGACGCTCTATGGTGTACAGGGGATTCAAACTCGTCAGCGGATCCTGAAATATGGCACCTATCTCGCGGCCACGGATGCGGCGCATGTCGTCATACGTCAGACCGTCAATACGCCGACCATTGAGCTTGATCTGGCCACCAGCAACTCGGCCGGGGGGCGCCAGGAGGCCGATGATCGCATTGCCTGTCATCGACTTACCAGCACCGGATTCACCGACCAAGCCGAGCACCTCGCCCGGCGCGATCTCTAACGATACGTTGTTGACCGCAACCAATGTTCCACGACGGGTAGGAAATTCCACTGTTAGGTTGCTGATCTCAAGCAGTGGAACACTCGCATTCGACACAAGTTTTAGTCCTTATCGAAGTTTCGGATTGAAAGCATCTCGCATCCAGTCGCCAACCAAGTTAACAGCCAGTAGCAGGGCTGCAAGGGTAATACCTGGGAAAATCACTATCCACCACTCACCTGAGAAGAGAAAATCTTGCCCGATCCGAATCAACGTGCCAAGAGACGGTTCCGTTGGCGGTACACCGACACCAAGAAAACTCAATGTAGCTTCGGTGAGAATGGCTACTGCCAGACTGATAGTCGCTATCACCAATACTGGACCCATTACATTTGGCAAAATATGACGCAGCATAATCATCACTCGTGATACACCGATGACGCGAGCGGCTTGAACATATTCCTTATTCCTCTCAACCATTGTCGAACCCCGGACTGTGCGCGCAAACTGCACCCATTGCGACAATCCAATGGAAAGGACGAGGACATAGAACACCATCTCTTCATGACGCTCGCCGGGAAGCATTGCGCGCATTACACCATCGATCAGTAACGCAATAAGTATGGCTGGGAAACTGATCTGAACGTCGGCCACGCGCATGATGATCCCGTCCACAACTCCCCCGATATATCCGGCAACGCGACCAAGTGATACACCGACCAACATAGCCAGTAGCTCACTGGAAAAACCGATCAGGAGTGACACACGACTACCATAGAGAATCGCCGAATAAAGATCTCTGCCCTGATTGTCTGAGCCTAGTGGAAAGGCCCAGGTCCCTTCATCCAGCCACACCGGTGGGCTAAACGCGTCCATCAGGCTGAGACTGGCTGGGTCGAACGGGTTCTGCAGTGAGATCAACGGCGCAACGGCAGCCGCGAGAATCATGGTCGTTGACACTAACGCCGCACACACCGTCACCTTCGACTGCTTGAAACTAAACCAGATATCGCTGTCGAGCAATCGTTGGAGTGATTCGTTCATCATAGCTCGTTTAGTTCTCACAATTGACCCAGTTCAGCATCGATCCGCAACCGCGGGTCAACGACATGATAAAGAAGGTCGACGATCAAGTTGATGATGACAAAGAAAAACGCGATCAAAACAAGATAGGCCGCCATGATCGGGATATCCACTAGGCTAATCGCTTGTATAAACAACAGCCCCATACCAGGCCACTGAAACACGGTCTCAGTGATAATAGCGAACGCAATAATAGAACCGACTTGTAACCCAGTTATCGTGATCACTGGGACCAGAGTATTCTTTAACGCATGCCCCAAATGTACGGCCCGATTGGTCAGACCTCTTGCGCGGGCAAACTTGATGTAATCGGTGCGTAATACCTCAAGCATCTCTGACCGCACTAAACGCATAATTAAGGTCAGTTGGAACATTCCCAGTGTGAAGGCCGGCATGATGAGCGATTTCAAACCACTGCTGGACAGTAACCCCGTAGTCCAGCCACCAATTGCAACTACCTCGCCCCGACCGAAAGTCGGCAACCAGCCAAGTGTTACTCCAAATAGGAGAATCAGAAGAATACCGATAAGAAATGTCGGTAGTGAAATGCCGATCAGCGATGTGGCAAGAAATACTTTCGACATCCAGCGTGCAGGGTAAAGCGCCGTATAAACGCCCATTGGAATTCCTACAATCAGTGCAAATAACGCTGCAATACCCGAAAGTTCCAGCGTTGCCGGTAGCCGTTCGACAAGGAGCTCGGACACTGGCCGACCAATCTGATAAGAGATACCGAAGTTCCCCTGCACCATGTTAAATACGAAGCGTCCAAACTGTATAGGTGCGGGATCATTGAGGCCAAGCGTCTGGCGCAATTGTGCGCGCTCCTCGAGCGATGTCTCTTGTCCCACCATCATCGCCACCGGATCGCCGACATAGCGAAAAATCGTGAACGCAATCAGCGCCACCACCAGCATGACGATAAACGACTGCAGAATTCTCCGCACCACCAGCGCAATCATTAGTCAGTTTCCCCCAGATGTGCTAAAGAAAAGCAAAGGGCCCGGGCCCCCCCGCACCACTAAGGGTAGGAGCCCGGGCCCTAGCAATAAGAAGCAGT
>CAZAHE010000066.1:0-10157 GCA_964484965.1 uncultured Acidiferrobacteraceae bacterium
CCAGGTGTTGCATCTAAAATTGTCACGTTCAAAGCGCTACCAGATTCAAAGTTGTGGAATAGTGCTTTTCAACCCGTCGATGCCCCATGAAACCCGTCAAGAATAGAACCGCTCGGAAAGTTCAGGAGATGCTCGGTGATGCCTTTAACGTACTTGAGTTTGATGTGCCCACCCGCAGTGCACATGAAGCAGCGCAAGCAATCGGTTGTGACGTCTCGCAGATCGCTAAATCATTGATATTCAGGACCCACGCTGATGATCCTGTGCTTGTTATTGCCAGTGGCGTCAGCCGAGTGGATCAGGGAAAGGTTGCTACTGTTCTCGGTCGACCGATTAGTCGTGCAGATGCTGATTTCGTACGTGATAAGACCGGATATTCAATAGGTGGGGTACCGCCGCTCGGTCATGTCACACCACCAAAGGTTCTTATCGACATAACATTAGAGGGGATGTCACGCATCTGGGCGGCGGCAGGAACGCCCAACGCGGTATTCTCGCTTCGCCCCGGCCAGTTGGCCGAACTCTCCGGCGGTGTCTTCCTGGACATCGCAGAGTGAACAACAAAGGCTAATCAAACCTTCTACACCGATGTTATCAGACCTTCCACGTATTGGAATTCTGGCCTCTCGTCCACCGGCATTTTCGGACGCGAGAAGAATGATTGAATGGATCGGCGCCAACAGAGATGTCTGCATATTTTTGACTTCGGCAGATGCGTCCTGGTTTGTTCAGCGCGGGTTCGAAGTGCGGTATACCAACGCAGTGCGCCGATCATTGTGGAATTCTTTTTGGTCATTATTATTTTTGGCATTTGGTCGAATACCGTCGTCTAAAAGCAATTTTTTCCTAACTCGCTTGTACTCATTGACAAATCTTCCACCGCACCGTCGTCGCTGGCTGCGGTGGGTTATCCACTTTCGAGTAAAGATGCCCAACTTTCTGTCGTTCGACTTTCTGGCTCGGCGGCTGAAGGCAAATGAAGACTGTCAAATTGATGATATTCAGTTGTTCTTTTTCTTGACGGAATTACCGTGTCCCTTCTTTTTTTCTCGTTTGGTCGCGGCTAGGAAAGCCGTGGTAGCGTATGTTCATAGCTGGGATCACGTATGCAAACAGGACACGATTTCTTCGCAAGTAGCACGTTATCTCGTATGGAGTCCGCCATTTGTGGAAGATATAAAGTCTCTACAGAACGTTCTTCCGGAAAAAGTAGGCGTTGTAGGCTCAAGTCAGTTCTCGCATATCTATGATTTTCTTAACAGCGCAACATTTGGCCGCGATAAAACGCCGTACGATGTTGACTATTTTCTTTTTGCCTTTTCCACCTTTGAACCGATTCAGGTGCACCAAGAGATGCAGTTGGTCGAAAAGATTTTGTCGATATTAGAACGGATTGATCCGCAGTTATACCTGGTGCTTCGTCTGTATCCGATGCGCCGAGATCAAGAATTGTATCGAGGACTAGATAAGTTAAGAAATGTCATTATTGATCAGGGTTTCCGACAATCATCCGACGGGCTGATAATGACGGAGCAGGAAATCGCCTCGAAGTATGAAAAGATAAAATCAGCTCGCGGCTTGATTCATGTGGGCACCACGATCGGTTTTGAGGCAGCCTATTTCGATACGCCCATTGTGCAGATCGGTCAACTGGGATTCTCGACCGAGGTGGATCAAGCTCATCCACTTCATTTGAACCATTTTATCCATGCCTACCAGGTTAAGAAGTACCTGTTGCTCGAGTCATATCCCAATGTGGTAAATGGATTGCATGAACTGGAAGCGGTTCTTCGCGGCTGCATTGAATGTCCGCACGAATATTTGCCATACAACCGTGCTGTGCGATCGCAGGTGCCGCTCCAATCATTACAAACAGTTTGCGAGAACATCAATCTCGCTCTTCAATAGTCGATAGGCAGCGTCGTGGCAGAAAGAAATGGTTCGGATAACAACTGAATCTAGTTGTGAGCCCCGGGACTTGGACCTTCAAGCACAATCAGGTTCTGTCGCGCGTGATATACGTCTTGACGGGCTGCAGCGCGGAACAGTCGCAGTGCTGCGCCAGCGTTGGGTTCGACACCGAAGCCATGCATATAGAGCCACGCGAGATTATTCTTTGCGCCTGCATGACCCTGTAAAGCCGCTTTTCGGTACCAGAATGCCGATTGTTTATAGTTTTGTGTGACGGTGAATCCGTCGGTAAAGTAGTCGGCGAGGGCTGCCTGTGCCCACGCCTCACCTTCTTCAGCCTGCATACGGATCGCGGGCAGAATTTTCGCCAACAGTGATTTCCCTTCAGTAGCATTAGCTGTAGAGCCGAGATTCCGAGCCAGGATTAGGCCAATTAAGAACTGTGCATGCAAATTTTTCTCCGCGGCCAACGGCCACAGCAGATGGTATGCCTTGTCGTAGTCTGCCCCATAGTAAGCAGCGATCGCTTGCCCAAATGGGGAATCTGGCTCGACCGTGTTTAGGGTCATATCTGTCGTCTGTAGTTCGGTATGAAATGATTCATTCACGGGCACAGACGTACTCGCACTTGCGGCGCTAACCAGTCCTTGATCGCTAGGACTTCGCGACCCGGTAGTCTGAACATCTATACGGGTAGGAGGAATGGTTCGTGGTGATGACTCATAAAATCTCAGGCCAACAAATGTGATTACGCCGATAGCAGTAAGCGCTACCAGCCAGGCGAGTAACTTTAGGCCGCGTCGACGGACTGGCGCAGGCATTTGCACATCCTCTGTAGATGGTGTGCGAGTTGATTGATGGCCATTGAAGTCGGTCGTGTGATCACCACCGAGGAGAGCAGCATTACCCTGTGCATGGACAGTCAATGTGGGTGGCTCCGCCTCTAAGTGCAACTTAATGGGTGGTTCGCTTGGGCTGTTGGTCGCGTCGACTACGGTGGTGTCCAAGCCATTGTGGTCGTTCATCGTAGGCGGGGATTGTTGTATGGGCCGGGTCGGGTTTCGTTCATCAGCACCCTTTCGTGCGGGTGTTTGTGAAGATGCAGAGTCGGCATCAACCTGGGCCGCTGTGGTCAAGGTCGGGATATCTTCTTGCGTGGTGGTCGAGTTTTCGATCGCCGATTCTGAGCGAGATTGATCGGTTATAGGAGGCGTTGCCGAGTCAGTTTGATCGGGACGCAGCCGTTTCTCTAGCGCAGAGAGAACGACCGCAGAGGCACCGTCGGCCTTCCTGTTTAAATTGGGCGACTCAGTTTGCAGCGCCGGTGCTGCAGACAGCGCAGGTAACGCCTTGTGCGATAACGGTGCAACGGCACTGTGCGTCGGTGGTTCTAGTGGGGGTACGGGGTCTGAGATGAGATCATCAGCGCTCGGACGGGAGGTTAGGCGACTGAATGCACGGCCGATGGCTAGCAAGGGTCGATCTCGCTCGTCTTCGTCGTCGATGCTCGGTCCGCTGCCAAAAGCCCGAGCGATTAGCGCGGCTGAATCTGGCCGATTTTGCGCGTCGAGAGTCAGTAACTGGTCGATGATCTGTAGTAGAGAATCGCCGTAGTAGCCTTTGCCAGCATCACATGCTTTGACCAAGGGGTCGGGCCGACCCTCGTTGGTTTCGCGCTGGCGGCGAGCCGCCTCGGCCGGAGGAATTCGCATGGCACCCTGATACAGCAAAGCACCGAGCGAATAGTAGTCAGTCCACGCACCGACGGCGAGGCCCGTCCCGGACTGTTCTGGTGCTCGGAAAGGTGATCTGAATGTCAATGGGTGCGTTGGCATTTCAATTCCGGAGGAGTTGAAATTTGTGACGACGACTTCCTCGTTTTCGGACAACAAAAGATGGCCTGGCTGTAACTGAAGATGGAACAAGCCTGCCGTATGGGCTACCTCAAGATAATTGGCGACTGACAACAATACCGATCGCAGCGTCTCTTCGGGCAAACGTTGCCCCGTACTGAGCAAATCCGCCCATGTGGTTCGATGTTCCAGTTGGACGACGTAATATGCCGTGTCGTTTTGCTCCTGATAATGAGTCACTCGCCCCGGGTGATCGATTTGACTTAGTACTCGGGCAAGGAGCAGAAAGGTAGACAGTCCGCGTTGATATTCTTCATCGACTGTTACATCGCATAGCAGGACCGATACTCCGTCAATATCGCGCACGGATATCTGTTGTGGGAAATATTCCTGGATAATAAGACGGCCATCGTTGGCTGAATAAGTGTAGCCAGCTGCAGATTCGTCAATCAGATGGTCGATGTGAAAATTGTCGAGGCGGGTTCCTGGGGGCAGCGGAGAAGCGCGGTAGACCATCTCTCCCGCAGAGTCTGCGGCTTTTGAGTGGAGTGTTTCGAGACCTGATTCTGATGTCATCAGCGTGCTCGTTTAGGCGAGCATTGAGTGGCCGACGATGGCGAGCCTATTAGGGCTTAAACGGTGTCGGTGATGACAAATTTTGGGGGATTTAGACCCTGCCCGCTCGTCCGGCGTGCAACCTAATGGTCCCTGTGGTTGGGGCGTGGAGTGGTAGCTCAGTGGATGGGTCTCGGGTTAGCCGCTAGCAAAGCGCCACGTCAGAATCTGATTCGCCGTATCATACCGGTCTCGCGACGCCATTTGAAGTTTTTGACGTCGGGAATCCATTCCTATGATCTATTACGCGGCACTGGCATGTTTAATCGTGCCCTAACCTCACGGCGAATAGAAGCCGTGCAGACGCCGGTGATTCCGCTGGTCCAGGATCTCGTATCGGCAAACCCCGGTACCATTTCACTTGGTCAGGGGGTGGTGCATTTTCCGCCCCCTCCCGCAGCAATCGAACGACTGAAGACATTCTGGTCGGAACCGGCCAATCATCTCTACGGACCGATTGAAGGAATCGAAGCGCTTCAAATCGCGATTCGCGAGAAGCTGGCAAGAGAAAATCAGATTGATCTTGAGGACGCCGCTGTCGTCGTAACGGCAGGTAGCAACATGGGCTTCTTGCAGGCGTTGCTGCCCGTGGCCGACCCTGGAGATGAGGTCATATTGTTTCTTCCTTATTACTTTAACCAGGAAATGGCGATCCGTATGGCTAACTGCACGCCGATTTTGGTGCCTACCGATGACCAGCATCAGCCAGATTTAGCCGCACTCGAAAGAGCAATCACAACGCGAACGCGAGTGATCGTGACGGTGTCGCCAAATAATCCAACCGGAGCCGTTTATCCGGAATCGACGCTGCGCGAGATCAATAAGCTATGTGCTATCCGCGGCCTTTATCATTTTAGTGACGAAGCCTATGAGTATTTCACCTACCAGGATGTTTCACATTTCTCTCCCGCCTCCATCAAGTTTTCAGCAACGCACACGATCAGTTTTTTTTCCCTTAGCAAGTCATTTGGATTTGCCGGATGGCGAGTGGGCTATGTGATATTCCCTGCGGCATTACTGCCGGCGATGCGTAAGGTGCAAGATACCAATCTGATTTGCGCTGCTATACCAAGTCAATTTGCCGCCGTTGGCGCGCTTGAAGTTGGCCGAGATTACACGGAGTCCTGGATGCCCGAGTTGGCCAGGGTGCGTGAGATCGTATTGAGGTCTCTGTGGAGTCTTGGTGATTGCGTATCGGTCGTGGATACGGGCGGCGCGTTCTATGTTTTCGCGCGAATAAACAACACGCGGTTGAATGATCTTGAACTCGTTCGCTTGTTGGTGGAAGATCATGGCGTGGCCGTGGTGCCTGGTTCGGCATTTGGTAGCGCCACAGAATGCTGGTTGCGAATTTCTTATGGCGCACTTCGCCGAGAATCGGTCATTGCCGGGATCGGACGACTGTGTGAGGGCCTGAGCAAGATTGGGGAATGACCGACAGGATAGTTCGGATTGCGCGAGGATGGTTACTCGTTTAGTCTCTGCCGGCCTCTGGGAGAGGTGGCCGAGTGGTTGAAGGCGCACGCCTGGAAAGTGTGTATACGTTAATAGCGTATCGAGGGTTCGAATCCCTCCCTCTCCGCCAAATACGCGCTGTTTGACGATCCGGCGTATTGCGCCGGGCCGACAGAGACAAAGCCAATCTTTTGCCTACCCCGACGGGGCGGAGAATAGGAGCGTATAGATGACAGATCCGATGCATGCGATCGTGCTCAATGGCCACGGCAGTGCCGACAAACTTCAGTTTGGGACCGTTCCAAGACCCGAACCTGCAGCCGGACAGATTCTGATTGAAGTGAGGGCCGCGTCGATTAACCGACCCGATATCATGCAGCGCGAAGGAAACTATCCGCCGCCTCCCGGAGAATCTGAGATTCTTGGTCTGGAGGTTGCAGGCGTCGTTGCTGCGGTGGGTGCTAATGTTCAGCAGTGGGCCCTCGGTGACCGGGTAATGGCGTTAATTGGTGGGGGAGGCTATGCCGAATACGCCGTCGCGCATGCGGGCCATGTGATGGGCATACCGGAGAGCCTGGATTTCAACCACGCGGCTTGCGTGTGCGAAACTTATATCACGGCTTATCTGAATCTTTTTGTGATCGGAGGTTTCAAAGATCAACAGTTCGCATTGGTGCATGGCGGTGGTGGTGGAGTGACTACTGCCGCCATTCACCTTAGTGCTGCACTGCTTAACGACGCGCAACTAATCGTTACCGCTTCCACCGGAAAGGTCGACCGAGTTCGTGCACAAGGCGTGAAATATGTTATCGATTACCGGATGCAGGACTTTGTGGAAGTTGTTCATGAGATAACCAACAACCATGGTGTTGATATTGTGCTCGATCATATTGGCGCGGCTTATCTTGAACGCAACATGCGAGCACTTTCGATCGGGGGCAAGTTGGTCTTAATCGGCGTGATGGGAGGTGTCAAAGCGGAACTGCAACTGGCTCACCTGCTCGTCAGGCGCCAGCAGATTGTCGGCTCGGTCTTGCGTCCCCGACCGCGCGATGAAAAAGCCCACATAATTAGTGATTTTTCAAAGGTGGTGATGCCACACTTCCATGATCGGACAATCATCCCGCTCGTTGATGCGGTGTTTCCGCTCTCGGAAGCTGCAAAGGCACACCAATTGATGGAATCAAGCAGTCACTTCGGCAAGATTGTTCTGGAAATAAAGTAACACGTTGTTATCTGTGTAGTGCGGTTGTCGTGTGATTCTTTACCCGGCTCGAAACACAAGGTAGATTGGAGATGTGTGGCACTTAGAGGGATGGCCGCGTGTTGTATTTGTAGGATGTTAAGGCAGGATATAAAAATGTTTTGCTGATTTTTCAGTCAGGAACTAACCAAGGAGGATGTAAATGATGAAGACCTTACAAAGAGTACTCTTCTTGCCGGGTCTCGTTTTTGCTGCCGCTGCGTTGGTGTTTTCAGGAATCGCGCAGGCCGGTTGGGAACCGAAAAAACCAGTCGATTTCGTTATCATGGCTGGTAAGGGTGGTGGTGCTGATAAGATGGCTCGACTGATGCAAAGCGTTATCGAAAAGCACAATTTTTCATCTAAACCATTTGTTCCGATCAACAAGCCGGGTGGTTCGGGTGCCGAGGCGTTGATCCACCTGAAGGGCAAACAGGGTGACAACCATACGATCATGGTGACGCTCAACAGCTTCTATACCACGCCGCTGCGACAGCCCAAACTGGGCGTTGACATTTCAACCTTCACACCGATCGGCAGGATGGCCGAAGATACGTTTTTGTTGTGGGTTAATGTCGATTCAGGCATCACCAACGTTGACGAGTTCGTGGCAGCCGCAAAGGCGGCTGGCAACAAGTGGATCATGGCGGGCACTGGCAAAGGCCAGGAGGATCAGTTGCTCACGACCTTCCTCAATCGAGCTTACGATCTGGACATCAAATATGTGCCTTTCAAAGGTGGCGGCCGGGTAGCCAAGGAACTGGCTGGTAACCACTGCAACTCGACGGTCAACAATCCGTCCGAGCAGCTGGGATTCTATGAGGCCGGCAAGACACGGGCACTGGCGGCGTTTACACCAGAGCGTTTACCGCTGTTCAAGGATGCTCCGACGTTTCGCGAGTTGGGCAAGGATTACGTCTATTTCATGCAGCGCAGTGTCGTCGGTGCGCCTGGTATGAGCGCTGAAGCCGAGGCTTACTATAGAGGTGTATTCAAAAAAGTTTACAATTCAGCCGAATGGCAGAAGTACATGAAAAAGAAGAGCCTTCAGGGCGACTTTCTCACCGGACAGGCCTTGAAGGACTATTGGGTGCAGGAAAAGGCGATCCACAAGACCATGTTGAAAGACATTGGTGAGATCTAACATCACCGGGCTGTTTTTCGACTAATCACGCCGACGGAATACGCCGCCATGCGCAGGGCCGAGTTGGTGATGGCACTGGCACTGGCGGCGTTCTCCGTCTACTTGATGTGGAAGAGCTACGAGCTGCCCGTCGGCTGGATTACCGACGAGGGTCCGGGTGGTGGCGCATTTCCGTTCTGGCTTTCCGCTGCGATGCTTGGCTCATGTTGCTGGATTGTGGTGCGCTGGTTCCGACGGAGTAGTGTGCCGTCACGCTCGAAGGAACCTTATATGACCCAACCGGCGGTAGTACTGTTTGTCGCCGTAGCCGGTTCTCTGGCGCTGATGATCGGTGCGATTCACGTCATCGGCGTTTATTTTTCGGTGCCGTTGTTTTTGGTTTTTTACCTGCGGGTGCTAGGCCAGCATAGCTGGATGAAAACTGCCTGTATTTCATTGGCCACACCGGTGGTTACCTTTTTCTTTTTTGAAGTGTTACTGCTGATTACCCTACCGAAAGGTTTTTCCGAACCGTTATTTTATCCACTTTATGATTGGTTTCTTTAATAAGGTAGAGAGCGGCTTGTCAGACATCCACAAACTGACCGGAGTGCCTCCTTTTGCTTGAGCTGTTATCACAAGGCTTCGCGATTGCGTTTCAGCCGCTCAATATCGGCTTGGTGATTGCAGGTTGTGCCCTGGGTCTTTTTATCGGTGCCATGCCGGGGCTTGGCTCGGTCAATGGGGTGGCGATCCTGTTGCCAATGACTTTTATTGTGCCGCCGACCGGTGCCATTATTTTCCTCGCTGCCATCTATTACGGGGCAATGTACGGTGGTGCGATCAGCTCTATCATGCTCGGTATACCGGGCGCATCGACAGCGGTGGCTACGACCTTCGATGGTCGGCCACTGGCGCTCAAAGGGGAGGCCGACCGGGCACTGATCTTGGCTGCGGGAGCGTCTTTTATAGGCGGCACGATCTCTGTAGTACTTTTTACCCTGTTTGCACCGCCGCTCGCCGAGGTCGCTCTGGCCTTCGGCGCGGCGGAAGAATTCGCGTTGATGATGCTGGCTTTTGCAACCTTTATTGGTCTCGGTGGAGACGATGTGCCCAAAACGCTGTTTTCAATCTGCATCGGCCTGGTACTGAGTGCCGTGGGGTTGGATATCGTCAGTGGTCAACCGCGGCTCATCTTCGGTGATCTGTCAGGATTTATGCACGGCATCAATTTTCTCGTACTCGCAATAGGGATTTATGGTGTCGGTGAGATGCTCTGGACGATGGAAAGCACCCAAGGCAAGGTCACCATTTCGCAAGCCAACATCACGATCAAGCGAACGTTGAATCACCTCAAAGGCCTCGTCAAGACGCTGAAGACGAGCGTTATGGGTTCACTGCTCGGTTATTTCGTGGGTATTCTTCCCGCGGCCGGCGCGACGCCTGGTTCGATCATGGCGTACGGTGTTGCCAAGACGATATCGAAGGAGCCGGAATCCTTTGGCAAGGGCAACGTAGAAGGCATTGTCGCACCAGAGTCAGCGAACAATGCGGCGAGCACCGGCTCGATGTTGCCGATGCTGACTCTGGGAATACCAGGATCCCCAACGACGGCGATTCTTCTTGGGGGAATGGTGATTTGGGGTCTCGAGCCTGGACCAATGCTGTTCGTTGAACACGAAGCATTTGTCTGGGGACTGATTGCCAGCCTTTACGTGGCAAACCTTTTTGCGGTGTTGATCAATCTCGCGTTCATCCCGGCATTTATCGCGGTGTTGCGCATGCCGTTCACCATCTTGGCACCGCTAATATTTGTCTTATGTGTGATCGGAGGGTACGCGCCGACCCAAGATATGCACGATGTGTGGTTGATTCTGATTTTTGGTGTTGCGGGATATCTGATGCGTAAACTCGATTACCCGATGGCACCGATGGTACTGGCCATCGTGCTCGGGCC
>CAZAHE010000066.1:10257-12467 GCA_964484965.1 uncultured Acidiferrobacteraceae bacterium
CGACTGCTGATGACGGACGTCAAACTCAAGCGAATCAAGTCCGAGCCTGCGCTCAAGGACAAGGTCTACACGGCGCTGAAGACAGCCATCATGTCGATGGATATCTACGCTGGAGAAGAGGCGGCCCGGCTCGATGAAAGGCGCTTGGCGGAAGAGCTGGAAGTGAGCCGCACACCGATTCGCGAGGCCCTCGCATCGCTTGCCCAGCAGGGACTGGTAGAAATCGTACCGAGGCGCGGGGCTTTCGTGGTGCGTAAAAGCAAGGCGGAAATCATAGACATGATCCATGTGTGGGCTGCTGTTGAAAGTATGGCGGCTCGTCTTGCGACCATGCAGGCGTCCGATGCAGCCATCAGCCGTCTGCGTGACCTGTTTACGAGTTTCGATCGAGCACAGGTAATACGCGCGAATATCGATGAATACTCGGATACCAACATTGCCTTTCACCAGGCCATCGTCAATCTTGGGGGCAGTGCGCTGATTCGAGATATTGCCGAGGGCCTTTTTATACATATGCGCGCGATCCGAGTGCGCACAATTCGCGAACGGGACCGGATCAAAAACTCAATTATCGATCACATGCGAATCATCGAAGCGATTGAACAACGCCACACGACAGAAGCAGAACAGCTCGTGCGAGATCATGCACTGAAGCTGGCTGCACATGTTGATACTTATGTTGATTACCTGAAGTGATTTAAAGCGGACCGCCATCCAACTTATAGGAGGAGAAGGCAATGGCCGAGGCCAAATACCAAGCGCAGTCTAATACCGCCCGGGACACGCTGGCTAAAAAAAGCGAGTCCACCGATGTTGTCTCCGGAGGACATCTGGTCGCCAAGGCACTGAAAGCCGAGGGCGTCGATACGATTTTTACCCTGTGCGGCGGCCATATTATTGATATCTATGACGGCTGCATCGACGAGGGAATTCGCATCGTCGATGTGCGGCATGAACAAGTTGCAGCCCACGCAGCGGATGGCTATGCCCGTCAGACGGGTCGACTCGGTTGTGTGGTCACTACGGCCGGTCCCGGATGTACCAATGCGATGACCGGTATTGCGACGGCCTTTCGCTCGGAAAGCCCGGTATTGCATATTGGCGGTCAGGGTGCTTTGAGCCAGCACAGGATGGGCTCTCTGCAGGACTTGCCGCACGTCGACATGATGGCGCCCATCACGAAGTTTGCGGCTGGTGTGCGTTCCACTGAACGGATTGCGGATATGGTCTCGATGGCTGCGAGAGAATGTTTTTCTGGTGCGCCAGGACCGGCTTATTTAGAGATTCCCCGCGACACGCTAGACCGGGAGGTGGCGTTGTCCAGCGTCACGTTGCCCCAACCCGGTCACTATCGTGGTTCCACTCGTTCAATGGGTGATGTGGCGGATATCGAACAGCTGGCAGATATTTTGGTGAAGTCGCAACGTCCTGCAATTCTGCTCGGCACGCAGGTCTGGAGTGGTCGAGCGCATCAGGAGGCGGTTGACCTTGTCCGAAAATTGAATGTGCCCGCCTACTTCAACGGAGCGGCACGCGGGATTCTGCCGCCGGGGGATCCACATCATTTCCATCGAACACGTCGCGATGCGTTTAATCAGGCCGACGTAATTATTATTGTGGGTACGCCATTCGATTTTCGTATGGGTTACGGTAAACGCCTGCGCGCGGATGCGACAGTCGTCCAAATCGATATGGATTACAGCACGGTTGGCAAAAATCGGGATGTCTCGCTGGGTCTTGTTGGGCACCCGGGAGCCATCTTGCAGGGCGTGCTCGATGCAACCACCGGCCGCAACGACGATGGCGCCAGCGCGCGGCAGGTATGGCTCGATGAATTGCGGGCACTGGAAGAACAAAAGACAGAAAAATTAATGCCACAATTCCTTTCCAACAAAAACCCGATTTCACCCTATCGGGTGGCCTGGGAGTTGAACGAGTTTCTGACCGAGAACACGGTCTATATCGGAGATGGAGGAGACGTGGTGACAATCAGCGCCCAGGCGGTACAGCCGCGCGCGCCGGGCAACTGGATGGACCCAGGCGCGTTGGGATCCCTCGGTATCGGGACAGGTTTTTCGATGGCAACTAAACTGGTACACCCAGATAAGGAGGTCATCTGTTATTACGGGGACGGTTCTTTTGGCATGACGGCATTCGATATGGAAACTGCAACCCGTTTTGGTGCGCCTTATTTAGCGGTCAGTGGTAAT
>CAZAHE010000067.1:0-4300 GCA_964484965.1 uncultured Acidiferrobacteraceae bacterium
AAAGGGGCATCGGCTGTTATCACGCGCAATGCCGGGCTGAGTAGAACAGCGATACAAGCGGCACCAGAATTGTTAGTCATCGGTGTCCATGGAATAGGCGTCGATCCCGTCGATGTCGATTATGCAAGCGAAGTCGGTATCCCACTGGTTTTTACGCCCTCCGCCAACACCCAGTCCGTCGCCGAGCACGCAATAGCTTTAATGCTCGCACTTGCTCGAGATATCATCAACTGTGATCAGGCCGTACGAAAGATGGACGCTAAATTCCGCTACAAGGGCCATTTTCGCGAACTCTCTGGTAAAACTTTAGGGATCATCGGATTTGGTCGCACGGGACAGCGTACTGCACAAATTGCGAAGCAGGCCCTCGCCATGAATGTTCTCGTCTATGGACGCGAACGGGACACTGGACTCGTCAAACAAATGGGTATGGAGAGAAAGGAGCAACTCAAAGATCTTCTCACCGAATCGGATATCGTGTCGTTACATCTTCCCCTTAAAGACGATACCCGACACATTATCGGTAAGCCACAGTTACAGTTAATGAAAGCCTCTGCGTTGCTTGTCAATACAGCACGTGGCGGACTGATTGATGAAACCGCACTATGCGCCGCCTTAGGTAGTGCCAGCATTGCCGGTGCCGCATTGGATGTGGTGGAAAAAGAACCACTAACCAGCGCACATTGCCTCGCTCATCTTGACAACGTCATTCTTTCGCCACACACAGGAGGATCGACAGAAGAAGCGCTTGTCCGAACCGCAACCCAGGTAGCGACACAAGTGATCAATGTGCTAGTTGGAGAGAAACCTCCCCATATGGTGAACCCGGGGATCTGGCGTCGACGACGCCGACCCCCGTCGGCTAGCACCTAAAGTTGGCCAATGGACGGTACAAAACCATAAAACAGGTGGTGCCTTGCCTGATCAACGCTGGTCTTCCGCACCGTACAGATTTCTAACACTGACAACGCGATTAAAAATGGCTAAAACAATAAATGTTCCAATGATCACCATTGAGGCAATTGCAATCAACCAGGGCTCTATCACCTTGTCCCAATAATTAAAGATACGTACTGGCAGCGTTAACATCCGTGGCGTCGACAGAAAGGCCGAGACAGTGACATTTTCAAACGACATGATAAAGGTAAAGATCGCGCCCGATGCCATCCCTTCTCGGATCACAGGCAGTGTCACGCGAATGAATGCACCAACACGTGACGCACCTAAGGTCTGCGCTGCCCATTCGATCTTGGTATCGATACCGACAAGACTGGCCATGATCAGGCGCGTTGCATAGGGCGTGGTGATGATCACATGACCAACTACCACACCCGCTGCAGTCGTACCCACTCCGACGACAGCGTAATATTGCAATAGTGCAAGGCCGATCACCAGTGTCGGCAAAATCAACGGCGACATAAAGAAAGCGTTAAGCAGGTCCCGTCCAACGAAACGGTGACGCACGATCGCAACAGCAACCAGGGTCCCCAAAAAGGTAGCGAAGACAGCAGTAACAATCGCAATCCAGAAACTCAGAAACAACGACGAGCCAAACTCAGGGCGCTGTAGGGCATCCCAGTACCATTTCAAGGTAAAACCCTTGGGCGGAAAAGCTACATATCCGAGCTCAGTAAAAGACGTAATAATGGTGGCGAAAAGGGGAAGCAGCAGGAATCCCATGACCGCATATGTGATGATTCGAAAAAACATGCGGAATTCTTCTAACGATGAAAGACGCCGGCAAACAAGTGTCGTTCAAGCAAGCGGCTATAGCCGAGCACGATTAATCCAGTAACAACAAGCAAGATGACGGCGATTGCTGCTCCGAACGGCCAGTCAACGAGAATCATGTTCTGTTCCCATATGAAATAGGCCACCACCTTTACCCATGACCCGCCAAGAAACATCGGCATCACAAAAGAACTGATCGATAAGGCAAATACGATCAAAGATCCAGCGATAGCTCCCGGAATACTAAGAGGAAACTTAATGTTCCAGAAAATACGCAAAGGTCCCGCACCGAGGATACGCGCCGCACGGACCAACTCCGGATCTATGTTCTGCAATGAGTTGTATATGCCAAGCGCCATAAAAGGAAAATAGACGTGCGCCAGTCCTGCCACCACCGAACTTTCGGAGAATTTCAGTTCGATCGGGGTATCGATAATTCCTATCTTCATCAACAAAAAGTTGATCAGCCCGGTTGGCGCTACGATGATCATCCAACCAAAACAAAGAACGACCACACTCACCAGAAGCGGAGATATGATAATAAGCGTGAGGATATTTCGCTCGCGTGGGCCTGCTTTGGTCAAATAGAGAGCAACGGGATACGCTGCAATTAAACAGACCAACGTCGTCACTGCACCGATACGCAATGTTCTCAGCAGGACGCCGACATAATATTCGTCAAATAGGAACCGGCCGTACTGAAATAAAGTAAATCGATCAACTGTCTGATAGGTCGCCGGATCCATTTTCTGAAAGCTGTTGGCCAACATAATGACCAGCGGCACAGCAAAAAATATAACGAACACCGCCAATGCGGGCGCCACAATAAGCCAAGGCGTCCAATTCCAGCGACGGCGTTTAATTTGCGGACCCACTTCACGAGCCTTGTTCGTGGTTGTCGCTTCGTCGCCCGAATTCATTAACGTTTTTCCAACACGGCATCAGTTGGTTTTACCAACAGAGAATCACGTGCCGACCAGCCAACGTAGACGTCTGAACCCTCCTGCAAGCCGGTCTGTTCACCGCGATTCGTTTCTATCAAAATTACTCGATGCCCACCAATCTCCACCTGATAGCGAGTGTGACCTCCCAAATAAATAACATGCGACAGCCTCGCTCGAAAACAATTGTCTAGCGGTAAGGACTCCGAACTGAGTGAAATCGCTTCGGTTCGCAGTACCACCTCAACCTGCTGGCCCGGAGCAAACTGCTGATTACGGCTCTGCGCATGAATTTGATGACCGGCAAGATCGCAGACAATCGCCGAACCACTCACCTGTGCAACAGTCACCTGTAGCACATTGGATTCCCCCAGGAACTTGGCGACAAAAGCAGTGCTCGGTGTCTCGTAGACTTCATTTGGCGTACCAATTTGCTCAATTCGTCCCTCATTCATAACCGCGACCCGGTCGGCCAACGCCAGCGCCTCATCTTGATCGTGAGTGACATAGATGCTTGTGATCTTGACGCGCTCTTGTATTTCTAAAAGTTCAGTGCGCATTTCTTCACGCAATTTCGCATCCAGATTACTGAGTGGTTCATCGAACAACATAATGTCCGGTTTGACTACCAGGGCACGAGCCAACGATACCCGCTGCTGCTGACCACCAGAAAGCTGACGCGGATAGCGGTCAGACAAACCACCGAGACGAACCATTTCAAGCGCTTCCTCGACGCGCTGTTGCTGTTCCTCTTTTTTTACTCGACGAAGTCTGAGGCCGAAAGCCACGTTATCGCCGACCGTCATGTGAGGAAACAACGCATAGCTCTGAAACACCATCCCGAGTCTGCGTTTATTGGGGGGAATACCAGTCACGTCGCGACCCGCTATCCGGATCACCCCAGAATCAGGCACCAGAAAACCAGCCACTAAGTTCAGGGTCGTAGTTTTACCGCACCCCGATGGCCCCAACAGAGCGATGCTTTCACCCAGTTCAATGGAAAGCGACAGATCATCGACGGCACGGACTGATCCATAAGACTTCGACACGCCCTCCAGGCGCACGTGTTCCACGGATCAGTACCGGCCGTCGTAGCGGGTATTAAGCGAACCGACTAGCTACTTTCGGCGTTCGACTTCCTTGGCCCAACGCTCGGTCCAGCCTGGACGAAACTTGTTGAGTTTTCCCCAATCGGTCAACTTCATGTTACCGATGTCCTCTTCTGTGCCGAAGCCAGTCACAGCCTGAGTCATCGGGAAGAAGCCGATGCATTTGGCGTTGTGCTGTTGTTGTTCCTTGCTCAACATCATGTTGATAAAGTCATGTGCAATCTTGACGTTCTCTGCAGGACGTCCCTTCGGAATTGCAATGGCCTCACGCCATCCATACACGCCTTCCTTCGGAAACACGAATTTGATGGGCACACCCTTATTGGCGAGATTCCATACCCGGTCGTTATTCCATGGACCCATGACCGTCGCCTCTTGCTGAATCAATGTTGGTGTCTCGCCAAACTGATCGAATGTGACAACAAGCTTGGCCAGCTCTTTCATCTTGGCGAAACCAGGATCCATATTTTCTGGCTCTTTGCCGCCGCCCAAGTCATTCATCGCCCGGAGCACCATCAG
>CAZAHE010000067.1:4400-8075 GCA_964484965.1 uncultured Acidiferrobacteraceae bacterium
ACTGCCTGATAGAAAGGACCGTCATCAAACATCGCAATATCAATTTCCGGCTTTGCTTTTTGTGCCCGCAACTTACCTAAAGTCTTGGATGAGAATCCTTCCGTATAAACGATCTCTACACCGTGCTTCTTCTCGAACGCTGGAATAATCGACTTAGCCCAACAAGCCTTGTAAGGATCACCCCATGAAGCGATGACGAAGTCCTTGGCATGTGCCGTTGCAAATCCAAAGAAACCAATCAGAAAGACTGCACCCAAGAGGGATCTTGAGACCCAACTTAAACTTCTTGTAATAGTTGTCTTCATTTTTTCCTCCCCTGTTAAAAAATGCGATTTAACGCTACTTCATTTTACCTTATGCTCACAGATAGCCTATCATCATTTATGTGAGATCGTATGCTCTGATTTATAACACTTTGCACAGGGTAATCTATATAGAGACTCTGCCAAACTAATTTTGGCTAAAACAATTACAGAACTCGATCCGTTTCGTATAAATTCGAACAATTACAGAGTCTTGCAACGCTAATCAGAAAGTTCATCATGGCTGATCGTATTTCCGCACACGTCCGACTTCTTGAAGCAGAGCTTCACTATGCGCCTGGTCTCGCGGTGCATACCGCTACCTCTGGTCGATTAACAAAACTGACCAGCGTATTCCTGGTGATTGAAACAGGCGAATGCACGGGCGTGGCAGAATTACGGATCAATGCTGGGTACCTCACCGGGTTGGATTTAGATACAACACGGCAACGGGTGGTAGACACCTTGCACTCAATTGACTGGACAGCACCTATCAGCACACTCGCGGATCATCTGAGCAATGACAACAGCATGCCTTCCCTAATGCATGCCCTGCTCGAGACGGCGTTATTG
Organism: uncultured Acidiferrobacteraceae bacterium; assembly: GCA_964484965.1. Lineage (GTDB taxonomy): Bacteria > Pseudomonadota > Gammaproteobacteria > Arenicellales > UBA868 > UBA11791. Next base: position 5,276 of record CAZAHE010000067.1, read on the forward strand.
GATTGTCTCGCGCGACTCGAGGGTGTTCCTCTGTCGAATTATCTCGGCGGCCTTCATCGAACTGAAGTGGAAACCAACCAGTGTATGTTCTGGTGTGAACGACCCGATTTTGAAGAACGTGCCCAACGATTTATATCTGAGGGATTCCGCGATATAAAAGTGCGCGTCGGCATTGGCGAATTCACAGAAGATGTCCGCAGACTGCTGTGGCTCAGAGATCGATTTGGCGAGAAAATAAAACTTGCCGCTGACATTAATGGCACATGGACGACGAAAAAAGCAATTGCTTTTCTAAAAGCAGTTGAAGCCGCAAACATTGACTACATTGAACAGCCCACACCGCCTGGCGATTACGCTGCTCTAAAGCAGGTATTAGAAGATGGCGGCGTACCGGTGATGGTCGACGAAGGGGCCGCCACACCGGAAGATATTGAAAGATTGATTCAGATGGACGGACCCCTGAGAATTCACCTGAAAGCATTCAAGTTTGGCGGTCCTTCCCGACTACTACGGACCGCAAGGCGCCTTCAAGAGTCCGGCATCCCCTTTATGATGGGGCAGATGAACGAAGGCCGTACCGCTACCGCCCTGGCCACCCATTGCGCACTTGCCTCAAACGCCACCTTCCATGAGCTTTACGGTGCTTATGGCCTGATAAGCGACCCGGCCAGCGGAATCAGTTATGACCGTGGCTGTGTTTTGATAACCGATGGTCCCGGCCTCGGAATCGACCTGCATCAAGAAGCAACCAACCTAATTTGGGAGTCCCCTAAATGAAACATCTCCTTGAACGCGTCACACTTGGCTGTGATGCTCCCTTCCCCGCCGAAGAATTCAATCATCGTATCGAACAGCTTCGCAAGGAACTCGAAAAAAGGTCGTTTGACATCTATCTGACAACCGGTCCAGAAAACATTTTCTACCTGAGTGGCCAACAAACACCGGGCTACTACACTCTGCAGTGTCTGTGCGTACCAACAAGTGGTGACCCTTTCCTAATCATTCGCGGGTTGGAAGCATTCAATGCGCGAGCAAACTGCTACCTGGAAGACATCGTAGGCTATATGGATACAGAGGCTGGCGGTGATGCGGTGGGCAGAGTGCTTCAGGAAAGGGGTTGGAAAGACAAACGAATCGCCATTGATAAAAACGCATGGTATCTGACCGCCAACATTTACCAAGGCCTAGAGCAGAGCCTTGGTCCATTGGCAGACGGTGCTGGTCTGGTAGAGGGGCTCCGTGTCGTCAAATCGGCTCTCGAGATAGAAAGTATGGAACTTGCCCATATCGCCACCGAGGCTGGCATGAGGGCTGGGGTGAAATCCAGCTTGGAAAATGCAAACGAAAACGACATTGCCGCGGAAACAATGTACGCAATGATTAAACACGGTTCGGAATATCTCGGCATGGACCCCTTTGTCGTCTCCGGCTATCGTTCGGGCCTGCCACACTCCACATGGCGCAGAAGACAAGTCGAGGCAGGCGATGTCGTAATTATCGAAAATGCAGCAGCCTACAATCGATACCATACTGCCCTTTTCCGCACTATTGGTATCGAACCGGTACCGGACTTGGTAAAAGGTTTGTACGCAATTTGTCTTGAGGCTTTTGAATCAGGATTGGCGGCGATGCGCCCCGGCAATACATGTGCAGATGTCCATAATGCCGTACAGGCGGTCATTGACGCGAACGATTGTACTGAACGCTATCGCAAGAAGTCCGGATACAGTCTCGGCATATCCTTTGCGCCGGATTGGGGTGAAGGGAACATACTCGGACTTAACCATGACATCGACGTTGAACTTAGGCCCGGCATGGTGTTCCACATGCCCATCACGTTGCGCGAATTTGCGGTCTTTACCGTGGCCATCAGTGAAACAATTGTGATTACCGACCAGGGCTCGAGGGTCCTCGGTGACTTACCGCGCGATCTTTATATCCAATGAACGACGTGCTCTTTGAAAGGCCATAAAACGATAAATCTGCTACATTCTCCTAAAGAATTGTAGGGTCCTCGCCACCATCAATTGTGATGGTGGTCCCTGTCATATAAGCCGATCGTCGACTGACTATAAATTCAACGAGCTCGGCAAATTCTTCCGCTACACCACTCGATTCATCGGAACGTCTTTTGCAAATTCGGCGACCGCCCTCTCTCGTGGAAGCCGCTCTTCTCTCATCAGCGCATCGATCCGCTGCTCAACGCGACCGGTATCGAACAAACCCGGAGCAACAACGTTTACCCGGATATTTTCACCGGCAACCGCACGGGCAACTGTTTTTGCAAGACCGGCGACCCCGAGCCGCATAACGGATGAAAGTAGCAGGTGCGGCGGCGGATTCCGCATCGTCGAAGAGCTTGCGAAAACGATGTCTCCACCGCCACGCCGGCGCATCCTTGGAATCGCGAGGCGAGTGAGGCGCACAGCACTCATCAAGAGGAGTTCGAAGGCTGTGTGCCACTCATCATCATCAAAATCCTCGATACTGCCGTAGGGAATATGCCCGGAATTAACAATTAAGATATCGAGTCCACCAAACGCTTCCTCCACGGCAGTGACCAGTCTCGTGATGTCGGAAGCTTGTGTCAGATCGACAACCTCTGCCATTACTGGCCTATCCGAAATCAATTGCAACTCATGTGATGCTTCGTCGAGGATTTCTTTCCGCCGCGCACAGATCGCGACCGCGCAACCCGCTGTTGCAAAGCGCTTGGCGCAGGCGAAACCAAGCCCTTCGCTTGCGGCGGTGACCAGAACGACTTTTCCGGTCAGGTTTGATGCCGTCATTTTATTAATCT
>CAZAHE010000067.1:8175-12105 GCA_964484965.1 uncultured Acidiferrobacteraceae bacterium
CTGAGACCTTTTGCGCCATTATGCGAAATGTTCATCTGCCCAGCCATCGTTGTTCAGATAATATATTGCTGACTCGCAGCTCTGTCTCAACAGTGCCCATGCTGGTTTGCGGTCGATTGCGACTCGCAGACGGCCTGTCGTCGGGCTCAATGGTTAACCAAAGAGGGCCTTCTAGTCGATGGCATCAACGAAAACAGAACGAACACTGCAGCCCCCACGGCCAGAACCAGCGCCAAACCATGCGGATTCCAGATATCCATAGCAAAGCCGCTAGCGATCGGGCCGACGATTCCGCCAATTCCCCACGCCAAGCCGATCGCCGCCATCGTTGTCGCTAGTTGAATACCGCGAAACCATTGGCCAGCCAATACCATGGCAAGTGTATAAATACCAGAAAACATCCCCGTCCAAATAAACAGCATCGGCCAGAGCAGCCAGGGCGTACCCACAACAAATGGCAGTGCCACAGCGCCAACCATGCCACTAACACCACACGTTACAAGAACGCCAGTTCTGCTCCAGCGATCCGCCAAAACCCCAATCGGGAACTGAAGCACCGCGGCCCCAAGCCAACTAACCGAAAGCATCATCACTGCACTGTTCTCGTCAAGACCAGTGCGAAGGCCGTAGATCGGCAACAGCCCAAAGGTCGCACCCTCTTTAAAAGCAACAATCGCACCTGCCCCCACCAGTAACGGTGCAACCCGGGCAACTCCCACAATACCGAAGGGTGAACGACTACCGCTGGCGACCAGGTTATGAGTATCTGCGAATGCAACTGTAATACCCGCAATACTCATCAGTAATATCCCAATTAGAAACGGCAGATCTACAGATTCCATAGTCAGCCCCAGAATAATCGGGCCGACCGCCATACTCAGTAGAAAAATCGTATTGTAAAAACCGATGACTGCACCTCGCGACTGCTCCGGAGCAATCTCATTAATCCACGTCTCGGACACCACAAAAAGAAACGCGCCCGTTACGCCCATCACGAAGCGGGCCACGAACCAAGCAGCAAGGTGATCGAAAAGCCACAATAAAAAAACCATTGCAATTTCAATTACAACTGCTAAAAGCAAGAGAGATCGTGCTCCGAATTTCCGCATCAGTACGGGGACCGCAAAGGAACCGACGATTACACCCACCGCCACAATCATGACCAACGCACCAATGAGAGACGCGCTTGTTCCACGAGATTCAAGGGTTACGGAGAGCAGCGGTGTAAACAAACTGATTGTGATGCCATAGATCGCAATACAGCCAATCAACGCTGCCAAAGTGCGTCGTTGCGCCCTAGACCAGCTATCGTTGGGACTGGCCATCACGTTGCAAAACTGAACAATATTAGTTGCTGCGCATCCATTGATATAAATCCAACAAAGCGTTCAAAGTCTCTTTTTACCGCAGAGGCTTCACAACATCATGCAAAAGAACTTCGGTCATTAAAATTCGATGGTCGGATGATTTTCATTTAAAAATGATGTGCGGGCTCATCACCAGTACAAAGCGCTTGCAAATCGCCGTATCCAACATGTGCTGCGCCAAACTCCCAGCGCGTACCGCTGAGCACATATGATGACCCTGCGATATAGTTCCAGACCCGTTATGACCCGAGCAACACACCATGGCGACCGAGATTGACTATAGCACCCTGTTTCGCCCGGACCTGCCAGCACCAGCGCAGCGCTGGACCGGGTTTCCGCGCTATAACTTTATAGGCGGTCATAATGATTCTGACAGTATCCCAGTTGACGACATAATTGTCGCAACGACCAAGGCACTGCAACGTGAGGGAACGACTCTTGCTACATATGGCCTTCAGAGTGGGCCACTGGGGTACAAACCGCTACGCGATTTTGTTGTCAAGAAGCTAGCCCACCGCAGCGCACTGAAAGTATCAGCAGACAATGTACTGATCACATCAGGGTCCGGCCAAGGCCTCAATCTCGTAAACACCATCTTCTGTCAGCCCGGTGACATGGTGCTCGTTGAGGAGTTCAGCTATGGCGCTGCACTCACCCGGCTACGTAATCTGGGAGTTGAGCCGATAGGCATACCGATCGACCGAGAAGGTATGCGAATTAAATTACTTGCGAACAAACTTCGGGAACTCAAAGGACGTGGTATCAGGCCAAAATTTATTTACGTCATCCCGACAGTACAAAATCCGGGCGGTAGCATCATGCCGGAAATGCGTCGGATCGAGCTGTTAGAAGTGTCAGAAGAATATGGTGTTCCGATCTTTGAAGACGAGTGTTATGCGGACCTGCTATGGGATTCAGAGAGACCGCCAGCTATCGCAGCCCTCGACGATGGTAATCGCGTAATTCATTGCGGCTCATTTTCTAAGACTATCGCTCCTGCTTTAAGAGTCGGGTACATCGTCGCTCATTGGGAACTAATTGCGCGGATGCTCGCCTGCAAAGCAGATGGCGGATCTGGTGCACTCGAGCAGATGATGCTTGCCGAGTATTGCAATGCCCACTTCGATGATCATTTACGAAAGCTCTGCACAGTATTAAAGCGAAAACTAGACGTACTGGAAGAGGCGCTGGACGAATACTTCGGCACGACTGCCGCGTTCGACATTCCAAAGGGCGGAATCTTTCTGTGGGTGACTCTGCCAGACAATGTAGACACGATGGAACTCAGTCGCATAGCTGCGACTCAAGGGGTCGCGCTCAACCCAGGGCCTGAATGGTCAACTACGGCGGACGCGGCACGTTCTAAATTACGATTATGCTTTGGCAACCCCAGCGAACAAGACATCCGCGATGGAGTGAAAGTACTTGCTGAGATCTGTTATCGGGAATATGACGTCCCTGTGCGAAGCGCAAATGTGCAACGAACCTAATCAGCTGTTCGCTCACTCCTTATTCAATTCGGCTTTAGAGAAGATCTTTTTGAAATGACCGCACTAGGTATGAGACCAATCGTCAGGATCACTGGGATTATTCGGCGATAAACCAAGGATATCACCAGCGGTAGTACAACCAAGACCCAACACCGTACGATTGGCATAGTTGAAATAAGCACAAACCTGATTGATTTCAAGAATCTTGCCATCATCAAACCCCACCTGACGCAATTTCACGACTGATGCTTCAGTCAATGAAGACGGACTCAAAGTCAGTTGCTCGGCATAGGCCAAACCGAATTTTTCACGATCACTCAAAGGAGCGAGATCGATATTGCGCACATCAATCGCAGTTCGCAATTCGGTGGCCCACTGGTCATCAGTCAGCAATCGTTTGAGTCCGGCGAAATGATGTTCCACGCAATAACTACAATGGTTTAAAGCACTGACCCATACGCCGATTGTTTCCAAGTACCATTTCGGCAAACTGTTTCGAGCGTGGTGCAACACATATTTGTAGATCGCCATGTGCCCCTCAAGGGTATGGGGTCGGAGCGAATGCACCATCATGATATTGTCAATATTGTTATTTGGGCCCTTAATGCGGTCATACAGCTTACGCAGATAACCCGTTGCGTTGTCGTATGGGATTGTGCTGATCCAGGACATCTTTTAACTCCTCTCAAACCAGTTCAGTAACTGCCTTCTTTTTTAAACACCTACTTTGCCAAAACCGAAGCGTAATAAACTCCCTGATTAAGAACCTGACACGCGTGCCGGTGACCTTCGAAACTATTCTGTACAGTTGACGTCAACGGAAAGCAACGCAGAATATTAGGAGGATAGGGGCGGAATACTTCAAAGCAATCGATGACGACCGTGAGCGTAGCGCTTCAGAGTAGCGTAAGAATGATCAGCATGGCCCACCAATGAGTTGTCAGTCTAAGAGAACCTGCAGCAACACGCTCACCTACACCAAGTTACGCCGTTCCATACGACTATGCAGGACACACACCATTGCTCAGATACTTTGCAATATGATCCCCTAGATCACTCGCATCGTCACCAGC
>CAZAHE010000068.1:0-12079 GCA_964484965.1 uncultured Acidiferrobacteraceae bacterium
CTCCCGACCTCGTGGTTCGTAGCCACGCACTCTATCCAACTGAGCTACGGGCGCGATACGGCATAGTCTATACGTCAGACGATCGTTGCATAAGGCGAGGATTCTGACACCGGATCAAGACAGGTGGCGGAGAGGGAGGGATTCGAACCCTCGATGGGGGTTGCCCATACTCCCTTAGCAGGGGAGCGCCTTCAGCCGCTCGGCCACCTCTCCGTTACAGTCCTGACCTAATTACATTCGTGACTTAGTCACCTTGCACCCCCGGTGCAGTCGATTCGCGAGGCCGTTCCGCGATCTCCTCCCGAAGCACCTCAAGATCGACGGGCGCATCAATACCGAGGCGCACCTGATTGCCTCTGACGCCCAACACCGTGACCTGGATGTTGTCGCCAATCGTCAAGACCTCACCGGGTTTTCGAGTCAATATCAACATCGTGTTGTGCACCTGCTAGAGCGTTTCGAAGTCTATTCCACCATGCAACACACAAACAACAACATGCAATCGCGCGGCCATTCTACAACAACCAACCCACGTCACTTGTGTCGCGACGCGCGACTCGTTCTAGCTATCCGCCGGCGACAACACTTCCTGCTCCGCGGATTGTTCGAGCCCAAATGCCTTGTGCAGCGCGCGAACCGCGAGCTCTAGATACTTGTCTGCAATTCCGACAGATATCTTAATCTCCGATGTTGAGATCAACTGGATGTTGATGCCTTCTTCCGCAAGCGTGCGAAACATAGTGGCTGCAATGCCCGCGTGCGAACGCATGCCCACACCCACGACTGATATTTTCGCTAACGTTTCGTCGCCAATTACCTCGCCAGCGCCGAGACGACCAGCCGTGTCTTTCAAGATACGCTTTGCTTCGGGGAATTCGTTGCGATGGACAGTAAACGTCAAATCAGTCGTGTCATCACCAGTGACATTCTGAATGATCATGTCGACGTTAATGTGCGCTTCGGACAGCGGTCCGAAGATTTGTGATGCGACACCCGGCTGGTCAGGCACACCGGTTATCGTCAGCTTGGCCTCATCGCCGTTATAAGCGATGCCGGAAATCAAAGGTTGCTCCATTTCATTGCTCTCCTGACAAATTAATGTACCCGGGCCCTCTTCGAACGACGACATCACGCGTATTGGTACCCCGTACTTGCCGGCGAACTCCACGGCGCGCGTTTGCAACACGCGCGCACCGACACTGGCGAGTTCCAGCATTTCCTCGGTCGTAATCTGATTCAAGCGGCGAGCCTGCGGCACGATACGCGGATCGGCCGTAAACACGCCCGCGACATCGGTATAAATCCGGCACTCATGCGCTTCCAGCGCAGCAGCCAGCGCAACGGCCGTGGTGTCCGAACCGCCCCGCCCTAAAGTGGTGATGTCGCCGTCACGGTCGTGGCCCTGGAAACCGGCCACAATCACGACTTCTCCACCCGCTAGATCACCGCGGATGCGGTCCGTCTGAATATCAAGAATACGCGCCTTACCATGCACCCCGTCAGTCAAGATACCGACCTGGGCACCGTTATAAGAACGCGCCTTAACGCCGCGCGCCTCGAGCGCCAACGCCAACAACGCAATAGTGACTTGTTCACCCGTCGCGATCAGCGCATCAACCTCGCGGTGATCGGTATGTGTTGAAACCTCTGCGGCGAGTCCGAGCAGGCGGTTGGTTTCACCCGCCATTGCCGATAACACCACCACCAGTTCGATACCTGTGGCGTGGCGCCGGGCGACGTGGTCAGCCACCGCATTAACACGCTCGATACTGCCGATCGACGTGCCGCCAAATTTTTCTACGATTAGTGCCATGACCGCCTTCCTAAGACCACGCGGCTTCGTTGGGGGGGCGGATTAAAACGGTTTTAACGCCTGAGGTAAAGCGCGGCACCGGCTCAGCGCGTTTCTAACCAACCTGCCGCGGCCGCTAGTGCGTCATCGAGCCGCGCGGTGTCTGTACCACCGCCCTGGGCCATCTCCGCTTTGCCACCGCCCCGACCACCCACCATTGGTGCCAAGTGTGCGATCAGTTCACCGGCGTGCACTCGCTCCAGCTGGTCCGGTGTGACGCCCGCCAGTAGCGTTACCTTGCGGTCGCGTACACCACCGATTAGCACCACACCGGAGCCAATACGCTGGCGCAAACGATCAAGTGCCGCTCGCATGCCGCGCGCTTCGAGGCCGTCGTGACGGGCCACCATTATCTTGACGCCATTGACTTCAGAGATACTGCCTGCGTCGTCGGCATCACCCGATACCAGTTTCGCCTGCAGCTCTTCAACCTGACGTTGTAATTCCTTTACACGGCGCTGCATCTGGGCTGCCTTTTCTTCAAGTTCATCCGTTCCAGAACGAAACTGGGCAGCAAGCCGGCGAAGGGTCACATCGCTGTGGCTCGCATGTTGTCTGGCGGCCTCACCAGTCAGCGCTTCGATGCGTCGGACACCTGCCGCGATCCCTGACTCTGATAACAGACGCAAACTGCCAATATCGCCAGTCCGCTTGACGTGCGTGCCACCACAAAGCTCCAGAGAAAACGTTCCCATCCGCACAACGCGGACCTCGTCATCATATTTCTCACCGAAGAGCGCTGCCGCACCAGCCGAACGCGCGTCGTCAAGCGCCATCACCTCGGAGTGCACTTCATGATTGGCACGCACTTCACGATTGACCAGTTGCTCGATCTCGTTCAGCGCCTCGTCCGACAGTGATTCGTTGTGTCCAAAATCAAAGCGAAGATGCTCTGCATCGACCAGAGAACCACGCTGTTGCACGTGCTCTCCCAACACCTGGCGCAGTGCTGCGTGCAACAGATGGGTCGCAGAGTGGTTATTTGCCGTAGATGATCGCGACTCAACATTCACCGATGTTCGGACCTGGGCCCCAAGATTCAGTCGACCGCTAACCACCCGACCGAAATGTGCCACCACCTTGCCGCCGACATAGCGTGTATCAGTTACTTCAAAGACGCCTTCGTCATTATGTAATTCACCGCGGTCACCGACCTGCCCACCGCTTTCCGCGTAAAACGGCGTGCGGTCCAATACCAAGATAGCATCGTTACCCGCTTCCAGCACATCCAGTTCGGTGTTGTCGCTGTTGATGGCAACGATCGTACCGACGTCTTCAGTAACGCTGTACCCAACAAAATCGGTGTCGTCTGCAACATTGACCGTTGTCACATCACCCATCTGAAACTGACTGGCCGCCCGCGCGCGATCACGCTGTGCCTGCATCGCGGTTTCAAACCCGCCTGTATCAATAGAAAGATTGTGCTCACGCGCGACATCTGCGGTCAGATCGGCAGGAAAGCCATAGGTGTCATACAAACGAAAGACCACCTCGCCGGGAATGACAGTACCCGACAACTCGGAGATTTCCTGCTCCAGGATACGAATGCCCTGTTCCAGCGTTTCGGAAAAACGCTCACCTTCCTGCATCAGCGCTCGCTCGACGTGCGTTTGTGCAGCAGTCAGATCTTTTGCAGCATCGCCCATCTGGGCAATCAGAGGAGACACCAGGCGGTGCATGAACGGATCTCGATAGCCAAGCTGGTGACCGTGACGAATAGCCCGCCGGATAATACGCCGCAGCACGTAACTGCGCCCCTCGTTGCCTGGCATTACACCATCAGCGATCAAATAAGCGGTGGAGCGAATGTGATCGGCAATCACCTGCAAGGAGTGGTGGTGATGATCATCAACATTGAGAAGGTTGGCTGCCGACTCAAGTAAGCCTTCGAAAAGATCGGTCTCGTAGTTGCTGTGCACGCCCTGTAGCACTGCTGCTACCCGCTCGAGACCCATGCCTGTATCGACAGACGGCTTCGGCAACGGTGTGTCGACTCCCTCGGCATCACGGTTGAACTGCATAAAAACGAGATTCCAGATCTCTACAAAGCGATCCCCATCCTCGTCTTTCGAACCCGGCGGACCACCGGCCACTGCTGCACCGTGATCGTAGAAAATCTCGCTGCACGGCCCGCACGGCCCAGTGTCTCCCATCGCCCAGAAATTGTCCTTCGCACCAATTCTGGCGAAGCGTGACTCTGGCACACCAATCTCTTTAAGCCATACGGCAGCGGCCTCGTCGTCCTCTTCGTATACCGTGACCCACAGTTTTTCTGGCGGCAATCCGAATACGTTCGTCAACAAATCCCACGCATAGTTAATCGCCTCGCGTTTGAAATAATCGCCAAAACTGAAGTTGCCGAGCATCTCGAAGAAAGTATGATGGCGCGCGGTGTAGCCGACATTTTCAAGATCGTTGTGCTTGCCGCCTGCGCGTACACAACGCTGCGAGGTCACAGCACGCTGGTAGGGCCGTTGCTCGTGGCCAAGGAATACGTCTTTGAACTGCACCATTCCCGCATTGGTAAATAACAGTGTCTGATCGTTGTGCGGCACCAGCGGGCTGCTGGAGACGATTTGATGGCCTTGATCCTCGAAATACTCCAGGAAACGCTGCCGGATCATATTGGTTTTCATCGTTACGCTGCCTTACGCCATCTTTGACTCATTGCTCAAAATCGCCGATTACCCGTCGAATTCTATCGGCGCTGAAACCCCGCCCCCGCAGAAACTGCGCGCGCGAGGCCCACAACTCAAAGCTGTGTGCTTGGCTTTCACCGTACTTGCGAACATAGATATCGCGCAGACAAGCATCCCAGTCAACTTCGGCATCGGCGAGCGTTTGCTCGACGATCTCCCGCGCGACCCCGCGCTCGCCTAATTCCATGCGAATTCGTAATGGACCATAACCCCGCTCCGCTCGATTCGATACCAGAAGTTCGGCATAACGCGTATCGGATAACAATCGTTCGGATTCGAGCTCGTCGAGCAGGGCTTCGACCAACTGTGTGTCAAAACGACGCTGCTCTAACTTGCGTCTCAGCTCGTGGCGGCTGTGCTCTCGGCGAGTGAGCAAACGAAGTGCGGACGCACGAGCGCGGACCGCCGACTCAGCCTCGGTCACGCCGCCGGTGGATCAGTTCGCGTCAACCGCCTCTTGCGTAGCCGCAACCGGTTCGGTATCAGGTTGGTCAATCGTTGACTCCAATGGTGCACGCGAGGGCAAACCCACTGCCGTCAGTACACCGTTTTCAATTTCCGCCGCGATATCCGCATTGCTTTTCAAGAACGTACGGACATTGTCGCGCCCTTGACCGATCCGATCACTGCCGTAGGAGTACCAGGCGCCCGACTTGTCCACCAGACCGTGGTCAACGCCAAGATCAATCAATTCGCCCTCTTTGGAGATGCCTTCGTTATACAAAATATCGAACTCACATTGTCTGAATGGCGGCGCAACCTTGTTTTTGACGACTTTGACTCGCGTCTGATTGCCCAGTACTTCGTCGCCCTTTTTGATCGCGCCGATACGGCGGATATCGATACGCACCGATGAATAGAATTTGAGCGCATTACCACCAGTGGTGGTTTCAGGATTCCCGAACATCACGCCAATTTTCATGCGTATCTGATTAATGAAGACCACAAGGGTGTTCGAGCGTTTGATATTCGCCGTCAGTTTTCTGAGTGCCTGCGACATCAGCCGAGCCTGCAATCCCATGTGTGAATCACCCATCTCGCCTTCGATCTCAGCCTTGGGTGTCAGCGCGGCAACAGAGTCCACGACTATGATGTCAACCGCCGCAGAGCGCACCAGCATATCGGCTATCTCGAGCGCCTGTTCCCCGGTATCGGGTTGCGACACCAGCAGATCATCCAAATTAACCCCCAGTTTCTCGGCATAAGCCGGGTCCAGCGCATGTTCGGCATCGATGAATGCGGCAGCACCACCTGCCGCCTGCCCTTCAGCAACGGCCGACAACGCCAATGTGGTCTTGCCAGAGGACTCGGGGCCATAGATCTCGACCACACGTCCGCGTGGAAACCCACCGACACCCAGGGCGATGTCGAGACCGAGCGATCCGGTCGATATCGCTTGCACGTCACGACCAACAGAGCTGTCTCCGAGTCGCATGACCGAACCCTTGCCGAATTGCCGTTCAATCTGACCGAGGGCGGCTTCCAGTGCCTTCTGCTTGTTCTCTTCCATTAAACGCGTCTCCGTGATGGCGCGGATTGGCCTGTTGATCGCGGCTCCCCGATCGAGTGCCCTTTTGACCGGTCGCCCCGCAGGACGGGGATTCGTCGGCCGCGATCGGGGGGGTGGTATTAGTACGGCCGATTATTTCACATCCAGGAGAACGGGCCTAGAAAATCCACGACAAATTCTTTGTGTCAGAACGCACAAATCAGGCATCTGCTTTGAGCAAGCGTATTAATCCGCTCAAAGCGAAGGCGACCGTTTGCCGGCGCACGCTCTCGCGATCCCCGGCAAACACTTGATGCCCTGATATTTCGTCACTCTCACGGGGCTTCCAGCAAAAAAAGACACTACCGACGGGCTTGTTTGGCTGTCCCCCACCAGGGCCGGAGATGCCCGTTACGGCCACAACGTAGTCCGCCTGGACGCGCGCCAGTGCACCTTGGGCCATCGCCTGCGCGGCCTCGCTACTGACCGCCCCGTGCATGGCAATCAGCGCTTTATTAACGCCCAAAAGTTCGATCTTGGCGCGATTGGAATAAACGACAAATCCCCCCTCATACCAGGCCGACGCGCCGTTGACCCCCGTCAGACACTGCCCGATCCATCCGCCTGTACACGACTCAGCCGTAGCGATTGAACGATCAGACGCAAGCAACACTTGGCCGATTGCCTCCGCTTGCCTTTCAAGGTCGCGATCGCTATAGGTGTTCATAGCAATTTTCCTGGGCACGTTCCTTCATGGCGCAGGTTGAAACCAAGACGCCGCCTCATGAAAATCAGCTGTGCTCCGAATTTCTCGGTCAATGTTTCCCGATCGTGGGAAAGCCGTGCCGTATGCGTTGATACGCAACTCGCGATCACCACCGTCAGACAGCATGCTGTCGAGGGCATCCATCAGTGTCTTTTTGGTAATCGCGCGTATCGCCCTCGCCAGTCGCTCTCGGGTATTGAAATCGAATGCGCGTCGATCAATCTCTCGCCAATAATAATCGCTGCGTTCAGTCAATTTCTGGTCCGCCGCCAACAACTCGCTCAGCAACCCCTGGCGTTGCTGCTCAAATACCCCATCATCCATAGCCTCAAGCATCCCCGAGAAATTTTCCAGGAACTGGTCTATCGATTTTTGCACCGCGTCTGCACTGTGACCAGGTGCCTGAACCGCAAACACCAGGCCCGGGATGTCCCTCACCGGCATTGCACTGGAGAACACCACGTAACCCAGTTTCTGGCGTGTTCTCAACTGATCATAAAAGGGACTGCTGATCACCTGTCCGAGCATTAGAAAGCGCGCTTGTTCTTGAATGCTTTGGTCCCTGCCTTGACGGTAACGAACTGCAACGGTGTCCTGGTGCTCCAGCGCCATACTGTGCGTGAGTCCATTGTGTGCCCCCAACTGAACGACTTTGTTATGGGGCACTTCGCGGCGCCCCCTGCCAGAGAGGATCACCTCACTAACTAGTGCCGCCGCTGAGCGCGCCTCGTCGAGCGTGACATTACCGTGGGACAACATGACAGCGTTGGTCTGATCGAGAAACTTTTCCGAGAACAGTTTCATCTCACTGAGCTCGATAGTTTCCGCGAGCTGGGCGAGTATCGATGGCGACCACGATCGTTCCAATAACAAGCGATGCAATGCACCCATTGCACGGTGTGTGGGGTCGCCGCGCTGCCGGTTGCGCAGACGTATTACAAGTTCTTCGCGCAATCGCGCAAAACGCTGTGCATCGACCACTGGATCGGCAATCCTCTCAAGCAATATCCTCAGCAGGTAAATCTGGCGCTCGCTAAATCCATCGATCCGCAAACTCAAACCGCGCCGATGGGGATAGAGTCGAAAATTCAGACCGGCAAGGAACGCTGGATAAGTAATGCTATTGAGCGAGTCGTAGACCAAACTGACATACAAGCTGGTCAATAGACTGTCTCGTGCCGTTTGGCGCGCTCGCGGCGAACGAATGCTGAGATACAAACTGCTGTGCGGCAACCGAAAAGTGCTGTCATGGTCAAACCACAGATCAAATCCCGGCTCAACCGCAATACGCACCGGATATGTGGTACCTGCCCGGTCTGGCTTGATAGAGAGGTCAGATGGCACAAAGGGATTGGCTTCTGGCAGCGCTAGAGAACCAGTATTTGGTGGGTTCTGCCAGGCACGCAGCCAATCATCTGGTAAGGACTCGATACGGAAATCCACGCCGTAATTGAATTCACGTTGATCGGTCATCTGATCCGGTGCCACAAGCAGCAGGTGCAGATTTTCTGGGACCAGTCGTTGCAGGTAATCTTCGATCTGTTCAGATTCCAGAGCATCATAGCGATAGCCCGCATAGAGCAAATCTTCAACAGGATAATCATGCCAACGACTCGCCAGTGATCTCACCAAGTAGATCGGCTCCACTGTTTCTTGAAACTGAAACTGCATATCGGCCAACTGTTTCTGTTCGGCATATCGCCACGATTCGATTCCGCGCTCACGCACCAGCCTGATCGCCTCGAACAATAATTCTCCTATAGCAGGAATCTGATCAAGGCCCGTCGGAGTCAATTTGATGCTGATCTCGAAAGTGCCATCATCGTCCCCCACTATTCCCGCGCCCGCTGACAGGCTGCTCGCCCACCCCTTCTTCTTGAGCCCAGACAACAACGATCCGGGTCCCTCGTGACCGAGCAGGTTGGCCAGGTAGCCAAGTGGCTTGGTGCGGTAATAATCCCGTGGTGAGGGAACATGAAAAATAAAATTCAACCGCCTTGTTTCTTTTTGGGGAGTCACCACTTGCCACAACGGCAAGCTACCTGACCGATACAGTGGTACCAGATTTCGAGGTGCCCGAGAAGATCCACTAGGGACCTCAGCGAAGCGCTGCCGAACCATCGCTTCGAGTCTTTCTAGGGACTCCTTCCCAAGAACCACGAGCACCATGCGCCCAGCGTGATAGTACTGCCGATAAAACGACCGCAAGTCCGGCTCGACCGCATCACCAGGTCGATCGGCCAGTGTGGTTTCACTGCCAACTGCGAACCCGGCCTGCGGGTGCAAAGGATCAAGCGCCTGCTTTCGACCAACCCATATACGGCGGTTATCATCTTTCTGCTTTGACGAATATTCCGCATGAACCACAGCTCGCTCGCGAGCGATGTAGGAAGGATCCATCAGCGGCGCGACAAAGAAGCGTGCGAATCGATCCAACGCGGGCTGTAAGCTTGATGCAGCGACATCAAAATAATAGTTGGTGTGGTTGACCGTGGTATAGGCGTTGTTGTTGCCGCCGTGGCTGCGAATAAAACTCTGGTATTCACCAGCGCTGGGATAAAGATCAGTACCAAGGAACAGCATATGCTCAAGGAAATGGGCAAGACCTGCGCGATCTTCGGGGTCACTACCGCTGCCGACGTCTAGATCCAGCGCAGCAGCGGCCTTATCGGTAGCAGGGTCCGATACGAGGATCACGCGCAATCCGTTTGCGAGACGCAACGCTCGGTAGCTGCGGGAATCCATCTCGCTTGAGATTATTCGAGCATCCACATCCGGTACCGTACAGGCGAGTAACAGTGCTACCACGCAACTGCGCAACAACCATTTCAATGAACTCGAACAGCGAGCAATGGGACCTACAACCAACCGTTCAATGCCCGACAGCCACCGTAGATTGAGGGCGCGCGTTGCGACGAGCCATGCATCGACAAACAACTCTTTCATTATATTTGTGGCAATCCTCTAACCAACCAACGGTCGGGTCTTACAACTGGCATCCATAAAAACAATCACGACAAACTACTGGAATATAAAAAAGGCCGCCAAATCATACTCCAGATGCCACCGGTCGCATTTATTCGGCACCGCGCATGCGTGTTCGATTCACCACCTGCGTGATTTTAGGGGGTGTCCGCCCATATTTGATAGCATGGGAAACTGACAATGACCAAAGGGGCCGGCAATGGCTCAGCAGCTCACCGACGCTGAGATTGCGCGTTATCAGGACCAAGGTTTCCTCTTTCGAACGGCACTTTTCGACGCCGTGGAAACCGACCTGATTCGTCGCGCCATGGAAGAAGATCCAGCGATCGCCACACATTCGCTACTTAGAGCCGACCAGAATGGCGGCGCCACACGTATTTCTCTGTGGAACCGGGCCGGTGACAGCGTCTACGGCCTTGCGGCGCGATGCAAAAAAGTTGTAGAAATTGCCGAAGACCTGATCGGCGAACCGGTTTATCACTTTCAATCAAAGTTGACTGCCAAGGACCCCTATGTGGGCGGTGCCTGGGAGTGGCACCAAGATTACGGCTACTGGTACTACAACGGGTGCCTGCAACCCAAGCTGCTGAGCTTCATGATTGCGCTTGATCCTAGCGATACCTCCAATGGATGCCTCAAACTTATCAAAGGTTCACACAAGCTTGGACGGCTTGACCACGTACAAGTCACACCAGAACAGAATTCGGCAGATCCAGAGCGCATCCCTCACATTCTAAATACCCATGAAGTCGTTGATTGCGTGCTCTCTCCTGGTGACGCAGTAATCTTTCATGCCAACACGTTACACCGCTCCGAACAAAACCTATCCGGCCAGCGCCGGTGGACATTCATGTGTTGCTACAATGCGATCAGCAATAATACCTTCAAGCGCGATGATGACCGTTATTACGTGCCGCTCGAAAAAGTAGACGACTCCGCCATCAGGAAAGCTGGCCTGAAATTCGCCAGCGGCAAGGCCGAGCATTTCACCTCGAAACCGTACGTTCCCGATTTAGAAAAGGCGCCGTAGCACCATGTACTGCACCCAATGTGGTGAAGAAAATGAAGTGCACGCCAGCTACTGCACTTCGTGCGGACAAGCATTGTCAGAGTCGTCAAATCGGGACGATAAAACAGACTTGCCCCAAACAACGGCGCCTGCAGAATTCCCCAGACCTAACCAACGCGACGTTCCTAAAACAAACCGACTCGCTATAGCCAGCCTTGTCATCGCGCTCGTAGGCTTAATTGTTCAATTCATCCTTATACCGATTGTTCCACAACTCGCGGCTATTGTGTGCGGACACCTGGCGAGGTCGGATATAAAGAAAAGCGGCGGCCAGCAACAAGGTGCAGGGATAGCGCTCGCGGCACTGATTATCAGCTACATCGATCTTGCATTGTTCTTGTTGTTTTTTGCACTCGTTGTCTTGTTTGTGTACATGGTAGCTGAACTATTTCCAGGGGATTTTTGGAGTGAATTGATGCATGCACTTGAAGATGAAGAAGGATTAAAACGTCTTTTGGAACAACTAGAATCCTATTGATCAGAGGCAATCACTACCAACCTGAGGTGCGATTCCGCGGTTTCAGCCTGTAGCGTGACCAACTGTCGCGTTAATTAGGCCGAACAATAATCACTACCGTGCCGGCCATGATGTCGTGCCAACCCTGCTTTTTACTGTGCCAACCCACCCACATAAAACCGAGGCACAGCGGCACTGTCGAGACAATATAGCCAAGGTAACGAATAACGAACTGGCCTGTTGTCGGTTTCGCGCCCGTTTTACTGTCAACAATAACCGCAGAGATCATCATTTTGCCCGGCGTTGCTGACTTCTTACGCCAAAAAATAATCACCAACACCATCGGAAGAACGAATTGAATCCAGAAGTCGGGCCAACCAAACCCCATCGAGGCACCAGGCGTGCCCAACGTCGCGGCTTCGACAAAAGCATCGTAATAGACCCACACCAACAAAGGAACAGTAATCAGTGCTATCAACAGACTGTCGATCAACGTTGCGACGAGTCGGAGCCAAAATCCGGCGTATTGGATGCTTCGCTCGGTAGCTGAGAGCAGTTGATAGCCACAATATCCGCAGAAACGATGTGAGGCCGACGTCATCGCCGCGCAGCCAGGGCAGACCCGGCTAGATCGCATTCAACTCGCTCGCTCTGGAATCATAACTGCAACGTCCTTTGTATACGCTGGTCAGTCCACCATGCAGAAAGTGGCGTCCCCAAGGGGATTCGAACCCCTGTTGCCGGCGTGAAAGGCCGGTGTCC
>CAZAHE010000069.1:0-11854 GCA_964484965.1 uncultured Acidiferrobacteraceae bacterium
CAGGAGATTATGGCCACCGTGCTTCGTTTGTATGGCGTCCCAGCTGATACTGAAATTGATATGAGGGAAGTGGTGACCGCGCCAACGGCAGTTGGGGGTGGCGCATGACGCGTGTGGCGCTTCAACCTGTTCGGACACTGAGGCCGTTACTGGCCGGTTTAGCGGTAGTCCCAGCTCGATCAGACATAAAGATCTCTGCCCTTGTCTTAGACAGTCGGCAAATGAAACCGGGAGCGCTTTTCCTCGGTGTCCCGGGTCAAAATGTAGACGGACGCGATTTCGTCCCACAAGCCCTGGGAGCCGGCGCGGCCGCTATTGTCTGTGATCACGATTGGCGCGTACCCAAAAACGTAGAGGTACCGTGTTTCAAAGTCGTTGACCTTCGCCGCAATATTTCGCTGATCGCCAATCGTTTCTATGGGTTTCCCTCAAGAGTGATGTGTATTGTCGGAATTACTGGGACGAACGGTAAGACGACCTGTGCGTTTCTACTCGCACAAGCGCTAGAGAGACTCGGCCGCCGCAGCGCTTTCATCGGCACAACCGGAATCGGTTTGATGGGTCAATTTGAGCCAAATGATATGACAACCCCTGATGCCGTCAGCGTGCAGAGAACATTGTCGAGGTTCGTTTCGCAAGGCGTGGATTGTGTGTGCTTGGAAGTGTCGTCACATGGACTGTCGCAGCACCGAGTTGAGGGAGTCGAATTCGAGGCGGCTTTGTTTACTAACCTTAGTAGGGATCATTTGGACTACCACACCGATATGTCTGCCTATGGGGATGCCAAACTGATGTTATTTCGTAATGGCGCACTCAGAATCGCTGTCATCAACCGTGACGATCCGCTGGCACCTGCGCTGAGAGAGGCAGCTGCAACAGCACGAATCTGGACTTACGGCACGACGCCAGCAGCAGACATTTATCCTGTGTTGATTGATAGTTCCTTCAACGGTCTCGCTGTGAAGCTTGCATCTCCCATGGGTGAAATATCGGTGGCAACTGGTTTATTCGGGCAAGTCAACGTCGCTAATATTGCCGCGGTGGTGGCCACTTTGTTAGCGCTCGATTTCAAGGCTCATCGAATTGTCGATGCTTTGGCGGATGTTGTCTCGCCTGCTGGCCGGATGGAATCGTTTGGAATGTCGCCGAGACAGGCCCGAATCTTCGTAGATTACGCGCACACGCCGGCTGCTTTGGAAGAGGTTCTCAAGTCTCTCAAGGCACATACCAGTGGCAAGCTCTGGTGTGTTTTTGGTTGCGGGGGTGACCGTGATCGCGGCAAGCGTGCGCAGATGGGTGCAGTCGCTGACCGCTGGGCCGACGAGATCATTTTGACCAATGACAATCCGCGTGGAGAGCGGTCAGGGGAAATTATGTCTGAGATTGAAAAGGGAATAGCAGTTCATACCGCTCGGAGACAACCGGACCGGGCACAGGCCATCCGCGAGACGATCGAATTTGCCTCGGCCGACGATGCCGTTTTGATTGCTGGAAAAGGTCACGAGAATCAGCAACAGGTTGGCGACTGCTTGTATCGATTCAGTGATCGTGAGGTTGTGAACGAGCTATTGCAAGGAGTTGCCCCATGAATTTAATGAAGGTGGCGTCAGCTATATCGGGGCAGGTGATGGGCGGTGATGCAGTGTTCGACCAGGTAACGACCGATACCCGCGCACTCAGCGGTGGAGAACTGTTTGTCGCGTTGGAGGGGGAGCGGTTCGATGGGCACGATTTTGTCAGCGAAGCGAAGCGGTCGGGCGCAGCCGCCGCAATGACTTCGAGGCCGGTCGGTATCGATTTGCCGACGCTTGTGGTGTCGGATACGCGTCGTTCATTAGCACAACTCGCTAGTTACTGGCGCGGGCAGTTCGATATTCCGATGGTGGCAGTTACGGGCAGCAATGGCAAAACGACAGTCAAGGAGATGATGGCTGCCATTTTGCGTGAATCTGGACCAACACTAGCGAATACAGGCAACCTCAACAACCAGATCGGTGTGCCGCTGACGCTGTTGCGGATGAGTGATGATCATGAATACGCGGTGGTTGAGATGGGTATGAATCATCCCGGAGAGATTAGGCAGTTGACGCGTATTGCGCTGCCGTCTTTGGTTGTCATTCTTAATGCCGCGCCAGCTCACCTGGAAGGTTTGGCCGATGTCACCGGTGTAGCACGCGCGAAAGCGGAGATTTTCAGTGGCTTGAATGACAACGGTCTTGCCGTCATTAATGCCGATGATCGATTTGCCGTCTACTGGTGCGCTCGTGCCCGACGATACCGCACATTAACTTTTGGTTTGGAACGACCCGCTGATGTGACTGCCGACGTGGATGTCGGAGTTGACAAACTGGAGATGCTGATCCGTCTGCCCAATGAACCGATCGAAGTGACGTTGAATCTCATAGGCCGGCACAATGCGGCCAACGCGCTGGCTGCAGCAACCGCGGCATGGTCAATGGGCTGCACTACCGAGCAGATTCGACGCGGCCTCGCCAGCATTTCCCCAATTAAGGGGCGCTTGCAGCCACGATCAGGATTGTTTGGTGCAACTGTGATCGACGACACTTACAACGCTAATCCCGCTTCGCTCGAGGCCGGGATTCAGTGCCTTGTGGCTCGGACAGGGACACGCGTGGTCGTATTGGGTGACATGGCTGAGTTAGGGGATCGCTCCTGTGAACTACACCGACTGGCCGGCGAAGCCGTACAAACCGCCGGTGTCGAGCACCTGCTGACAATTGGTGTCGAATCCAAAATAGCCGCCGAAGGGTTTGGGAAAGGCGCCAGACATTTTGAGCGGGTCGAAGAATTAATAGACACAACACAAAAGCTACTGGGCGCTGATGTAACCTGCCTAGTCAAGGGTTCTCGTAGTGCTGGCATGGAGCGCGTGGCAGATGCCTTGACTGACATCCGCAGCTAGACCGAAGACTCATGCTCACGTATTTCTTCCAATCGATTGCAGATGATTACAGTTTTCTCAACGTTTTTCGTTATCTCACCTTTCGCTCGATCTGTGCGGTACTAACTGCCCTGATTCTGAGTCTTCTTTTCGGCCCAATGCTGATCCGGCGCCTTGATTCGAAGGGCATCGGTGCCAGTATCCGCAGTGATGGACCGGCGTCGCATTTTGGCAAGCGTGGCACCCCGACGATGGGAGGCACATTGATCGTAATGGCGCTCGTTGTGACGACGCTGCTGTGGGCAGATCTTGCCAATCGGTTTGTATGGGTGGCGATTATTAGTTGTTGCGGCTTTGCTGTTATCGGCTGGATTGATGATCGACGCAAATTACTGACAGATGATGCGGCGGGCTTGAGCGCGACAACCAAGTTCGTGTGGCAAAGTGTGCTCGGGTTCGGGGCGGCGATAGCGCTCTATTACACGGCAGTATCTCCTGTTGAGACACAGTTGATTGTGCCTTTCTTCAAGAGCATTGCGATTGATATGGGCTTTGGTTTCGTGATCCTCGCCTGGCTAGTCATCGTTGGCACCAGCAACGCAGTTAATCTGACCGATGGATTAGATGGCCTCGCGGTATTACCTAGCGCGCTGGTCGCTGGCGGTCTAGGTGTTTTTGCTTACGTGTCAGGTCATGCGGTGTTCTCAGACTATCTGGGTGTCCCATTCATCATTGGTGCCGGTGAAATGATGGTGTTTTGTGCAGCGCTGGTGGGCGCTGGTCTTGGGTTTCTGTGGTTTAACACCTATCCGGCGCAGGTTTTTATGGGTGATGTCGGCGCGCTATCGCTCGGTGCGGCACTGGGTGTCGTTGCTGTAATTGTGCGTCAGGAAATTGTGCTTGCCATTATGGGGGGGATCTTCGTTGTCGAAGCAGGCTCGGTGATCCTTCAGGTTGTTTCTTATCGGCTGGTTGGGCGGCGTATGTTTCGTATGGCGCCTTTGCATCATCACTTTGAACTCAAAGGCTGGCCTGAGCCCCGGGTCAGTGTCAGATTCTGGATTATCAGTCTGGTCCTGGTACTCGCCGGTATTGCAACACTCAAGATCCGCTAGGACACGCCACTGTGAAATCGATACAGATGAGCACAGCACAAACCTCAGCCTGGCAGCGAGCAGTGGTTATCGGGCTCGGTGTAACCGGATTTTCTGCTGCACGTTATCTGCACGGCAGCGGTCTGGAGGTCTCAGTAGTTGATAGTCACGCAAGTCCACCATTTGCCATGCACCTGGCTGAAGTATTGCCCGGTGTTGGCATCCAAACCGGTGGATTTGATTACGCCGACATCAAGCACGTCGATGTCATTGTTTTGAGTCCGGGCGTGCCGTTGACTCACCCAGCTGTGCAGGCGGCTCGTGATGCTGGAATAGAGGTGATTGGTGATATAGAGCTGTTCGCCCGAGTTGCGAATGCGCCGGTGATTGGCATTACCGGATCAAACGGCAAGAGCACCGTTAGTCGATGGCTCGGGGAGTTGCTAGAAATTGCGGGGCAGACCGTTCGCGTGGGGGGTAACATCGGACAGCCAGTGTTGGATTTACTCGGTGAAGAGCCGCCCGACTGTTATGTGCTCGAACTCTCTAGTTTTCAGCTCGAAAGCACGCATTCCCTCGTTTTGCAGGCAGCCGCAATTCTCAACCTAACACCTGATCACCTGGATCGTTACGCGAGTTTCGAGGAATATCAGGACGCCAAGTGGCGTATTACCAGGGACAGTCAAACGCTGGTATTCAACCGCGATGATCCAGCCTTGCAACGCAGGGTTTGCGCCTACGCAGGCCGCGCCGTGTCTTTCGGTAACAATCCACCCACGCGGCCCATAGATTTCGGTATCGTCACAGGCGAGGACGGAAGCTGGTTAGTGCGAGGTGAAGAGCATCTTGTCAGGGTAGAAACGGTGCGCCTGGTCGGTCGCCACAACGTTGCAAACGCACTTGCTGCAACAGCGCTTGCTTTTGACTCAATCGAAATATCGAGCCACATCTTATCGCGGGGGTTGAGCGAATTCTCTGGCTTGCCTCATCGCTGCGAATTAGTTGGGACATGGGGCGGCGTCCGATGGATTAACGACTCCAAGGGTACAAATGTCGGTGCCACGGTGGCAGCGTTAGAAGGCCTGGATGAACCGGTCATACTAATTGCTGGTGGGCAGGCGAAATCAGCTGATTTCTCGACATTGTTTGCTGCCTTGCGTCTCTGTGCTCGTTGTCTCGTAGTGTATGGTCAAGACGGCGAGCGGATTGCGCGTTCAGCCCCGACGGATATAAACGTGATTCGCGTGGACCACTTGGCCGCAGCAGTCGACAACGCTGCCGAGCTCGCCTGCGAGGGCGATGTGGTGCTGTTTTCTCCAGCTTGTGCAAGTCACGATCAGTTCAATAATTTTGAGCACCGCGGGGATACTTTTCGTCGTTTAGTGAAGGACAGGAATTCGTGAGCGTTTCGACAAAACGTCCCTTGCCGCTGCCCGTGTGGGAGCGATGGCCGGGTATGGACCCCGTTTTGTTGACCATGGTGCTTTTCCTACTTGGATTTAGCTTGGTGATGGTGTTCTCGGCAGTCGCAGGCGTTGATGACAGCGCCAGTGGTGACCTCTCCACGATGAGCAAGCATGTATTCAGTGTTGTGCTCGGGATTTGCGTGGTCCTGGTAACAGGGTTGCTTCCATTATCAACGTGGCGCCGCTGGAATCGATTGTTGCTCTTCACTGGTGCGGTGCTCCTGATATTGGTGTTGGTGCCGGGGATTGGGCGCGAAGTAAACGGCAGTTTCCGATGGATTCCATTGGGTCCATTGCGGCTGCAACCTTCGGAGTTGGTCAAGGTATTCATTGTAATTTCTATAGCCGATTATTCGTGTCGATACGCGTCGCAAATAAAGGATTTCCGTGTCGGTATCGTAGTTCCAAGTATTGCCCTGGGAGTGGTTGCCTTGCTGTTGTTGCGCGAACCTGACTATGGATGTACCGCGGTGGTATTGACCACGGCCTACGTTATGCTTTTCCTAGCAGGCGCCCAGTTGAAATACCTGGCGGGCGCGTTTTCTGTCGCGGCCGGTGCGTTTTCACTGTTAGTGATGTATTCGCCTGAACGGCTTTCTAGAGTCACGGTGTTTCTCGATCCGCGCAGTGATGCGCTCGGCGCGGGTTACCAGCTACACCAAGCGCTGATCGCATTTGGCAGTGGGGAGTGGTTTGGCACCGGTTTGGGCACTAGCGTGCAGAAATTATCCTATCTCCCCGGTGCCAATACAGATTTTCTCGCGGCCGTGATTGGCGAAGAAGTCGGCTGGGTCGGGTTGGCCGTGTTGTTGTTGCTTTATGTAGTCATTTTCTGGAGGGCATTTGATATAGCACGCTGGGCTGCTGAAAGAGGTCAGTTGTTTGCAGCGCGCATTGCACAGGGTGTTGGTGTGCTGATGGCGCTACAGGTATTGATTAATATCGGCGTCAATCTTGGAGTCTTGCCAACCAAGGGGCTGACACTGCCGCTGGTTAGCTATGGTGGTAGCAGCATGCTTGGTAATTGTTTTGCCCTTGGGCTGCTGCTCGCGGCATATAGGCAGACATTGTCCGTTGGGGGCCAACGGTAATGAAAACCTTACTGGTTATGGCGGGCGGCACTGGAGGACATATTTTTCCGGCGTTAGCAGTGGCAGAGAAACTTCGTCAGGCAAAAATCAATGTAGTGTGGCTCGGCAGTCGCAGTGGCCTTGAGACAAGGCTAGTGCCCGCTGCCGGATTTGAATCAGACACGCTGGATATCCGGGGAGTTCGAAACACTGGCTGGCTGAGATGGTTGCAACTACCTTTTTCGTTGACCCGCGCGATTTTGCAAGCCCGGAAAATTATTCGTCGCAGGACGCCGGCGGCATTGCTTGGCATGGGAGGATTTGCGGCTGGACCGGGTGGTGTTGTAGCAGCCTTGATGCGTTTGCCGTTGCTGATTCATGAGTCCAATGCGCAGGCGGGGTTAACTAACCGGTTGCTGGCGCCGTTGGCTCGTTCTGTTATGTGTGGATTTCCGGGGACCGTGGGTCTTGGAAAAAATATTGACTGGACAGGCAACCCTTTGCGGGCTGAGTTGCTCGATATTGCGGCGCCTCCGGCGCGTTACGCGCATCGTCAAGGACCATTACATGTGCTGGTCATCGGTGGCAGCCAAGGAGCACAGGTGTTAAATCAGGTGGTGCCTGATGCGGTGGCCAGATTAACGCTAGCCGAACGACCGATATTGGTTCACCAGTGTGGAGCTCGGAATTTTGAGGCTGTCAATCGTCATTACGAGCGTGTCGGTGTTCACGCGCAGGTTATTTCGTTCATTGACGACATGCGATCCGCTTATAGCAAAGCGGATCTTGTGATTGCGCGTGCGGGTGCAATGACCGTTTCCGAGGTGTGTGCTGTTGGCGTTGCAACCTTGTTTGTGCCCTACGCCAAGGCCGCGGGGGGGCACCAGAAAGCAAACGCCCGCTATTTGGCTGAACGCGACGCAGCACTGATGCTGTTGCAGGAGTCTTTGAATCCCGAGGGTTTGGCTGAGGTGTTGTCGCGACTGGTTAAGGACCGCTGTCGTTTGCAGGCGCTGGCATCACGAGCGCGTGAACTATGTAGACCAGATGCCACGGATCGTGTTGCAGCACTTTGCATGGAGGCCTTGGGTGCGTGAGTTCGTTCGCCATCTTCATTTCGTGGGTATTGGAGGTGCAGGAATGAGTGGCATCGCTGCGGTACTCGCTGATCAGGGTTACCAGATTAGCGGTTCTGACATTCGTGACTCGTCGACCACTGAATGGTTAAGGTTGCGCGGTGTTGAAGTGGCGGTTGGCCACCAGGCATCGCATGTAAAGGACGCTGATGTGGTTGTGGTGTCCAGCGCAGTTGGGGTAAACAACCCGGAAATACTTGCAGCTCAGCGAGAAGGAATTCCTGTGCTGCCACGTGCGCAGATACTCGGGGAATTGATGCGCTTTCGAAAGGGTATTGCCGTCGCAGGTACCCATGGCAAAACGACAACTACTAGTTTAATTGCAGAGATCCTTTCCGGTGCGGGACTGGATCCGACATTCGTGGGCGGCGGCCTGGTAAACAGTGCACAAGGGGGCGCACGCCTCGGCGATGGGGAATATCTTGTCGCTGAGGCAGATGAGAGTGACTGTTCCTTTTTGCACTTGCAACCGTTAGTCGCTGTTGTGACCAACGTGGATGCTGATCATCTTGAGGCCTACAACGGCGACTTTGGCCTTTTAGTCAGCGCATTTTCCGACTTCCTGCAACGATTGCCGTTCTACGGCCTTGCGGTTTTGTACGCGGATGATCCGGTACTGCAAGAGTTGCGAAAAAGACTGTCGAACCCTGTCATCACTTATGGCACATCACCCGACGCCGACTACCGGGCGGTCGACATTCGCCAGTATGGGCCGCGCATGACTTTCCGCATTTGTATGCCCGACCAGATGACAGTCAGTGCAGAACTGGCGCTGGCCGGCAGGCACAATGTGATGAATGCACTGGCAGCTACCGGGATTGCGCATCGACTCGGCGTTGGTATCGAGTCGATTCTCCAGTCACTAGCCCGATTTCAAGGCGTGGCGCGACGCATCGAGATACTTGGTCATCTAGCTTTAGGCCCAGCCGGTGTTCTTCTGGTCGACGACTACGCACATCACCCGACAGAGATTGCCGCTACTCTCGATGCAGTGCGAGGGAGTTGGCCAGAACGCCGCCTGATTGTGGTCTTTCAGCCACACCGCTTTACGCGGACCGAAGCGTTGTTCGACAGATTCTGTGATGTGTTGGAGAAAGAACCGCACCTTTGGATCAGTGGTGTGTACGCTGCCGGTGAAGCGCCGATCAGTGGTGCCGACAGTGCGTCATTGTGCTTCGCTATCGGGGAGCGAACCGGCAAAGCACCGGTATGTGTGGACGACCTCTCGCAGCTAAAGGACTTGTTGATTCCTGTTTTGCAATCGGGAGATCTGGTTTTGACGCTTGGCGCCGGAGATATTGGGCGTACTCTGCGCGAGGTTTTTCCTGTCCTTGATGATAGTCACAAAAGCGCGTGCACATGATATCGCGCGCCCCAATACTGCCGAAAAAAATCACGCGATCGTTGCGTGGCCGGCTGTTGCACAACGAATCTTTAGCGCGCTATACGAGTTGGCGCGTGGGGGGGCCGGCGGACTACCTCTTTGTGCCTACCGACAACGAAGACCTCGCTGTCTTCTTCTCTATCCTGCCGGCAGACGTGCCTTTGTTGTGGATGGGTCTCGGCAGTAATCTGCTGGTACGCGATGGCGGCTTCCGAGGTGCGGTGATATGCACTCACAAGGGCCTGGCGCACGCCTTCGTTTGTGGAAACTCAGGCTACTTTGCTCAGGCCGGTGTGACCTGTGCCAAGGTTGCACGGGCGAGTGTGCGTGCCGGGCGACTCGGTGCTGAATTCATGGCAGGGATACCTGGGACCGTTGGTGGTGCCCTGGCTATGAACGCGGGTGCCTATGGCAAAGAGACCTGGGATATCGTCGACAAAGTCGAGCTGATCGATCGGCAGGGACAGATTCACCAATGCACTAAACATGCATTCGATATCGGATATCGATCGGTAGGTGGACACAACTGCCGATGGTTCCTCAGTGCCACCTTAGAACTTGTTGCGGGCAGCAAGGACGAGGGTAGGAGGACGATCCGGAGTCTTTTGAACACGCGTGGCAACGAGCAGCCGATCAATGACCGCAGCGCAGGTTCTGTCTTCAAGAACCCGTGTGGCGACTTTGCCGCACGCCTGATTGATGTTGCTGGCTTAAAAGGTCGGCGCTGTGGTGGTGCACAGGTATCGTCTAGGCACGCCAATTTCATCATTAATACCGGTCAAGCAACAGCGCTCGACATTGAACTCTTGATTAGCCAGATAAAGGACGCAGTGGCCAGGTCAAGCGGTATTGAATTGGTTGAAGAGGTGAGGATTGTGGGCGAATGATGAGTAAGCACATGATGCATATGCTGTCCTGGCTGCCTTTCCGCCTGTCGCGAAGGCACCGCGCCGAGCGTACTGTCTCACTGCGAGTTGGTGCGATACCAGCCTATACCCTGGGAATGCTGGTATTTGCCGTGGTTCTCGCGTTGCTGGCCGATCTGTTTCTGCGGCCGGGCCACTTCACTATCGAACGCGTAAGTGTGGTCTCTGATGTGCCGTCAGAGGAATTAAAGCGCATACAGCGTGTCGTATGGGAAAGCTTGGACGGCAATTATTTCACCGTAGATATCAGTGTGATTGAGCGAGCCCTTGAAGGGCTGCAGGGTGTCTATAGCGCGACCGTACGCCGAATGTGGCCAGATACACTGCGTGTATCGGTAGTACCCGCAAGTGCTTTTGCACAATGGCGGGGGCTGAGCCGCAGTGGTGACGCTGTAGAGCGTGCAGTGATTAACTTGCCGCCGGATATTCCGGTGATGGTTGGGCCTAACCTGCGCGGCCCAGCTGGACAGCAGGACCGTGTGCTGGACATTTATCTTGAGGCGCGCCTGCTAGTTCGTGCAATTGGACTTCACATTAAAAGTTTGTCGCAGGGCGCGAACGGCGAGTGGCATGCTGAAGTGCAGCTCGATGCGGGCGCTTCCACCGGACCAATCGAGCTGATGCTTAGCCGCAACGACCCGATGCTGAGTGTCAGGCGTTTCAGCCGAGTGTTTGATACCGTGCTGCGTCAGCACGCGCAAGAAATTGAGCGTGTCGACTTGCGTTACGACGCAGGTTTTGCAGTGTCGTGGCGGCTGGGAAGTGGTAGGACCCGAGTAAAGAGTTGAACCGGAGGCAGAGCGATGCCAAAGAATTCTGAAGAAGATCTCATCGTCGGCCTGGATATCGGTACGTCGAAGGTCCTGGCAATTGTGGCTCAATACCTCGCAGACGATCGCATCGAAATTATTGGTGTTGGTCACTATCCATCTCGTGGACTGCGCAAGGGTGTTGTTGCCAATATTGAGTCGACGGTGCAGTCAATTCAGCGGGCTGTCGAAGAGGCCGAAGTGATGGCCGATTGTGATATCCAGTCCGCATACGTGGGTATCTCCGGGGCACACATTGGTGCACTCAGTTCTCACGGAGTGGTCGCGGTTCGGGACAATGAGGTAAGCCACGAAGATATCGAGCGCGTGACAGAGGCCGCACGAGCCCTAGCAATTCCAAATGACCAGAGAATTCTTCATATTCTTCCGCAGGACTTCGTCATCGATGGACAAGATGGCATACGGAATCCGGTGGGAATGAGTGGCGTTCGGTTGGAGTGCAAGGTTCATATTATTACGAGTGCAAGCAGTGCAACCCAGAACGTAATCAAATGCGTTCGCCGTTGTGGGTTGAATGCTGATGACGTTATTTTGCAGCCGCTCGCCTCCTCCTACGCAGTTCTGGACAACGACGAGAAAGAACTTGGTGTGTGCTTGATCGATATTGGCGGTGGAACTACCGATATCGCGGTGTTTATCGAAGGCACGATTCGTCATATCGCAGTGTTACCGGTCGCAGGAGACCAAATTACCAACGATATCGCGGTTGCGCTCAGGACGCCGACATCTGCAGCCGAAGAGATAAAGAAAAAGTTCGGTTGTGCACTAGCGCAGTTAGCTCAAGATAACGAGCTGATTGATACGCCCAGCGTTGGTGATCGAGCACCACGCCAACTATCCAGATCGACGCTAACTGATGTGATCGAGCCTCGCGTCGAGGAACTGTTTATTCTGGTTCAGGCGGAAATCCGGCGTAGCGGTTTTGAGGAATTGCTTGGAGCTGGGGTCGTGCTGACCGGCGGCAGCGCCAAGATGGAAGGTATGGTGGAACTTGCAGAAGAGGTTTTCCACATGCCTGTTCGGGTTGCAGCTCCGCAGTACGTGGG
>CAZAHE010000070.1:0-10000 GCA_964484965.1 uncultured Acidiferrobacteraceae bacterium
CGCCCGCGATTAATGCTATCTCTCCGCAACCACCAGCCCGGATCTCGGATCAGTGATGCCCAGTTCCGGTGACAACTCTTCGAGCAAGTCTCGCACCTGGTCAAGATTGCCGATCATCGCAGGCCGCGCCGCAGCCAGTGCTTCTTGGGAGACCCAGAGGCCGACAAAACAAAAACCGCCATCGCCCGTGTCAACGAGTATTCCACTAGATTGTCCTGCTTCCAGCGCAATCTCCTGGAATCGTGAGATGAAATCGCCCTCACAACCGGGCTTAACTTGAAATCTGACTATATTGCAGGCTTGGCTCATGCTGCAGCTCCACTAATTGGTTCATCAATAACAACCGTAGCAGAGTCTTTGCTACAGAGCCAGACGCGACTGACTACTGAGCGCGCTCTTCAAAAGGGCAATGATTGTTGACTGGATTGATCCATTCCTGATCGACCTGCAGTTCCGCTGAAGAACATCAGAGAGTTTCTTCGTTGTGCTGCAATAGCTTTAGATCTTCCACACGAGATTATTCAGGGGAATCGGGCGAGCTGGTGAAATACCAGCTGCTATTTAAAAGTCTCAACGCCGCCTATCCAGGTCGCGATGACCTTTCCATTGCCATCGTATTTCGTGCCTTGCCATGCATTACCGTCCGTGTATTCCCCGACATACTTATTACCATTTGCCCACCTGTATGTGCCCCGGCCATGCGGCTTACTGTCTTTCAAATTTCCGACATACTTATCCCCATTGGCACCTGTCAGTGTACCGAGACCATGCTTCTTGCCCTCCTTCCATTCACCAACATAGAGGGCCCCATCGTCCTGTGTGAAGGTGCCTTGGCCATGGGGCATACCGTCCTTGAACTCGCCAGCGTAGGTGCCATTGTCGTAGTTATAAGTGCCGTGGCCACTCTGTGGAGGCAGTTCGGAGCAGCCCCACAGGAGAAAGCAAAGAAAGAATATCGACGACCACCGTTTCATCACGGCACTATAGCCCTCTGTGCATGTACAAGAAAGACCGAGCAAGCGCTGCAAAATTAAATACGAATACCGCTAGACGAAGACAGGTACCTTATGACGGAATTGAGATTCGACTATTGAGTAATTGAGACGTTCGAGATACTTCTTTTTCATATGCACTGACTCTATGAAGTTGTACGATCGCCATTGTGATGAACCAGCCATAACCCAACGATGGTGATAACAAAGCCGACCACAACATTCGGCGGCAACACTTCACCAAGTACTGCCCATCCTAGAATCGCGGTCAAACCAGGTGTGATGTAAAAATTAGCCGCCACTTTCCCTGCCACACCCGTTCTAAGCATAAACAGATAAAGACCCATACCGCCCAGTGAAACACCAAAGGTCAGGTAAAGAAAACTCCATACCAGCACAGGCGTAACAGACACATAAATCTCTTCAAAGAAAAGCACAACAAGCCAGCAGAATACGGCGGCCGTACCGAGCTGCACAAAATTTGCCGTAAGCAGCTCCGCGCTACGGCAGAATTTTGCGTAGTACAAAGTACCCACAATAAAACAGATGGCGCCGGCAACACCCCATAAGACGCCGCTAGTGTGACCAAGCGCGATGGCATGAATCCCGGCAACAACCGCAACACCAAGAGTGCCGAGAACAAATCCGAGCCATTGTGTCCAGGTAAAGCGGTCGCCCAGTATTGCGCCTGACAGAAACGCCGTAACCAGTGGTTGCAACGATCCGATCAGGGCCACAGTGGCAGCGGACAATTCAGTCAGGGACCAATAACCGGCAGTCAGGTTTGCGCCATTCAGCAACACCCCTGAGACCAGTAAATGCGGCCAGACACGTCGAGCCGATTGCCAGCCACACCAACGAATGTGGAGGAACGTCAGTGGCAGCAGAATGATAGCCGCGAGAGTAAAGCGAGCCGCAAGGAACGTGATCGGAGAGATATCCGGGAAGCCAGCCCTTGTCGCAACGAAAGCGCCACTCCACAGAAACACAAACAACAAAGGCAGTAGGATTCTCATGTCCATTGCCTCGGGATCAACGACACCTTTGCCATGGCCGAGGATAGTACACCGGCTACATACGGTAACAACCCTCAAGCGAGGGCGAGCGTCAACAAACGTCAAAGATAACCGTGACCAAAACCGCTCGGAACAGATATTTCATAATCTCGACTAACAAAGCCCCGCAAGCCCGTCATGCACACCCGATTAAAGCGTCCCCTACGGTGCAGAGTCATCATAAACGCATAAAACATAATGAATAAACTCCCACGAGCTTATTGGATTGGTGGTGCTTTTACGCTGGCTGGGGGATTTTGTTTTTCGTTACAAGATGCGCTTGTCAAGTGGCTCTCTGCGGACTACGCGTTGCTGCAGCTGCTACTGGTGCGTAGCTGCATCATGGTGCCAACCTTTGCGCTGATCTGCCTGGCGCGCTGGGGACGCCGCGGCTTGGTCACTCACCGCCCAGGCGCGCACCTGTTGCGCGCAGCTTTCAACCTGACTGCCTTCCTCAGCTACTACTTTGCCATCTCCCGCATGCCCTTGGTTGATGCACTCTCGATTGCCTCCGCTTACCCGCTTTTGCTGGCCTTGCTCTCTGCTATCGTATTGGCTGAAATTCCCAATGCACGGCAGATCATGGCGATCCTGGCCGGCTTTGTTGGAGTGCTGTTTATTATCCAGCCAACCGGGAACCAAGTTGACTGGATCGGGGCTGGCGCAGCACTGTTTGGCTGTCTGAATTTTGCCGGGCTCGCAATTCACACGCGTTATCTGTCTAAAACTGAATCCTCCGAACTCATGCTGCTCACCGCAGCCGGCTGCATATTGGTGTTGTCTTTGATCAGCATGCCCTGGACATGGCAAGCACCAGCCTTTGATGACCTGCTTTTGATGCTCGGACTATCTATTACTGCATTGCTTGGCCAGTATGCTTTAACCAACGGCTTTCGCTACGCACCGGTATACCTCGTCGGCGCTCTGCAATACACATCACTGGTGTGGGTCGCTATTTGGGGATACCTATTGTTCAACGACACCCCAACACTAACAGTCGTGGCTGGTGCTGGCCTGGTCGTTGGTAGTGGCCTATTTGTGGTGCTGAGCGAGCGCAAGTCGGCTGCGTAAAGCATCGACGATAAAACACTGGAACCCGACCATCATCACGCGTATTTTGGCACCTTCAGGCGTTGATCCCGATTCGCTGTCGCGAATCGATCTATCGAGCGGCCAGTCCGCTACTTCAGCCGTTCGGCAAAGAAAGCCAGCACCTTTTGCCAGGCGTCCTCGCTCGCTTCGTGGTGATAACGCTCCTGATTATTAAAACTCTGGAAGGCATGGCCGGCACCACCGTAGCGATGAAAAGTGTGCTCTACCCCCGCTTTGCGCAGCGCTTCGCTGTAGTCATCCACATCCTCTAGCGACGGGTTCTCGTCGTCCTCGCCGAAGAAACCAATAACCGGACAAGTGATATTCGACGCGAGATCGATCGCAGGTGGGTTACCTTGTCCCATCACCCGTTTTACTCGACCACCATAGAAGATCGCGCAAGCCTTGTAGCGCGGATCACTACCTGCTCCCACCCAGCACACGCGACCGCCCCAGCAATGCCCCAAAATACCGATACGTCCTGCATCGACATTATCGAGTCCGGAGAGCAGCTCATAAGCTGCGTTTAAATCGGCAATGGTCCAGTCGTCCCGGAATTCGTCCCTCTTGATCTCGATACCCGCGGACTTCGGCCACCGGTGAAAGACAAACGGCACCGCCACCACATAGCCGTTGTCTGCATAGCGTTGCGCCGACTGCAGTGTAAAAACGTCGTTCTCAATGCCCGTGTGCCCAATAGGGATGTGCATACATTGAATGAGCCCGGCATGAGGGCCGCTCCCTTGTGGGCCAAATATAAAGACCTCCATCGGGCTGCCATCCACTTTGATGGTTTCAACTCGATGGGGCATCGTCTTTTTGTCTCGTTAAACGCAACATGATCAGTCTATAAACCTTCGAACTGACAAACGTTATACATATACCGCTCAAAATTCTAGAAGATCCTCAATATCATCGATGCCAGCCTGGGCACACTCGTCATCAAGGTGTGGACCCGGTGCACCTGACACCCCAATGCCTCCAACCAACGTCCCCGCGGCTTCTATAATCATGCCGCCCCCAATGACTGTGACTCCCGGCAGATTCCGTATCCCTGCCTGGGGTGTTCCAGCTTCAGTCACTGCTACGATTTCAGTCGTATTGGTTCTAAATCCGGCAGCGGTGCGTGCTTTTCCAACTGCTGTGTCGACCGTACGGGGTGCGGCGAGCTGGTCACGCACGACCACCTGAATTCCACCGAAACGGTCCACGACCGCTACCGCCACTTGGTAGCCTGATGCCCGGCAATCTTCTAATGCGGCTTGAGCCGCTTGCAGTGCTGCCTTCGGGGTGAGCACTTCAAAGGTCACCGTTCCTTCCGCAGCAAAAACCGCTCGGAAAATGAACAAACTGAGACCCATTGCAATAAATTTGGCAATAGAACCGGTCGTTCGATCTTTGCTTGTTCCCCAAAAGAAACGGCGCGATAACATGAATCAGATAGCCGTTATCAATCGTTAGGGTCTTTAATGGTTTTATCCGGGTCGCTTATCAAAAGCTGGGAGCCCATCAGGAATATGGTGAAAATCCTGTTTGTCGCAGGTATAGATTGCTGCAGCTGGCTTAAATATCGAAGGATCATCGAACGTACCAACCTTTATAACAATCGAGTCCGGCCGGTTGGGTGTCTCTGAGGCAAGGCCGGTTCCGCAGCGCTCACAGAAATGCCTCGTCACCGGGCGTTCCAGGTCAGAGCGGCGGAACTGCTTCATTTCTCCAGAGGCTACTTGAAAGTCCTCGAGGGGGAAGATCATCAGCGGTACCGGATGCCCCCCACTTATATACTGACATTCCCGACAGTGGCACTGAATAGATGCTTGCGGCTCCCCGTTGATTTCGTAACGCACCACACCACAGTAACAACCTCCAGTTATCTTCATGTTATGCAGCACTCCTGCTGATGGATTTGGTACGACAATTATAGGTCGCTATTCATATTGCGAGAGCCATCCCGCGGATACGTAGAAGCGCAATCAATTATTCAAAGGATTGTCACACAAGTACCGCTGGCGGTACCGGACAGCCGAGAACATCAGCAAATGCGCGCAACAATTCCATCTCTGAAACCGTCACCTGGTCATCATGAACCACACAAACGATACAGGCCTTCAATAAACGCTCCTTTTCAGCACCCTTAAGACGCGACAATGCCTCAAATGCTTGATCCAGTGCATTCTGCGCATCCTCGCCCACCGGTAACGAAGCCAGTTCTGTTCGCTGTGTCAGCCCCGCTTCAACGACTGCGGCGTTCAATGCCGCAGCGCAATCATCAGGCGACACACCGCCCGCAGCAGCCAGCGCTGAAAAGACGGTGTAACACGATTTTTCGACCTGTCGCAGTGTGCGGTCGCCCAACACCTTCACGGCTGGTTTGATAAACGCACAATCAAGGTGGTGAATCAGCACTTTATGAATCGCCCACTCGAATACCGAGACAACGTCATCTGCCTTTATAAGCGCCGACAAGTTCTTCCGGAAACGCATGTATTGGGCTTTCGACAACATACGCAAAGCGGGCGCGGCCAGCTCCACCAACGGCAAACGGTCTTCAGCAGCCAGGCCTGGGACAATGTATAAGAAATCCAGCGTCAAATCATAAACACCTTGGTCGCCGTGTTCTTTAATCTGTGCCAACTGCGACTCATACCACTCGGTACCCGACTGTGCGATCACCAATGCATAGATGATGGCCCTTGCACTGAAAGGCTCACGTATCCCGTTCAACACGTTTTCAGGCAAGCGTTCAATCAAAGCTCGCGCATGTGCCAATCGTTCAGCATCCATCTGCCCCGCACTATCTATCGCCTGCAACACTGCCAGCGCTGATACGACTGTGGTACTGGCGGTATCGCTGGACTGGGGCGATTGTGTCTGCACGCTACTGGATTGGGATGTAGTTTCTAGTTGCTCTCGGAATACCCCATCCCATTGTGGATCGATACGGCGAATCCGTTTGTCGAGTGGAGGATGGGTTGCAAAGGACCAGAACCCTCGAAGTGCGCCGTCAGCGAAAAGGCTGTGGCTGATCTGTTCGGCATCAGGATGCTGTAACTGGCCACTGGAAATACCGATCTTCTGCAGGGCGCCGGCGATCCCGTCCGGATTGCGTGTGAACTGAACAGCTGAAGCGTCAGCCAGATACTCCCGCTGTCGGCTGATGCCGCTCTTAATGAGGCCACCGAATAAGAATCCAATCCACCCCGCTACAAACAAGCCCAAACCTGAGAGGATGAATGGGGCTGCATTGCGCCCCCGCACAAGCATCAGTACTCGGCCAATCAACGCGATCAGCAAGATGCCGTGAAGAACACCCATGATACGGATATTGAGCCGCATGTCGCCATTCAAGATGTGACTGAACTCATGTGCAACAACACCTTGCAACTCAGCGCGATCCAGGTGAGACAAGGTTCCTTCGGTTAAACCGATCACTGCATCGCCTGGGCTGTAGCCCGCTGCAAATGCATTGATGCCGCTCTCAGGAATTATGTATACCTGCGGTACTGGCGTGCCCGAGGCGATGGCGATCTCTTCGACAACGTTCAGTGCCCTGCGGTGCACACGATCCTGGGTATCGGGCGAAAGGGCTGTACCTCCCATAGCTTCGGCGACCACCTTGCCACCCCCCCTCAGGGTCAATATTTTGTAAACACTCCCCACCATCACTACCGCGAGCACTATCAATGCTGTGCCCACTAATAGTTCCCAGTCGATCCGCAGCCCCGGCGAACCCGTCTCGGCATCGAAACTGAGCACAACACCAATTAGGATGTAGCACGTTAGGATCAATCCCACTACCGCCAAGCAAAACAACAATAGCAGGCGGAGCGTATTGCTGCGGGCCTTCTCCTGTGCCGCGAAGAAGTTCATCTAAGTTCAGAAAGTGACCTTCGGTGCATCCTGAATCGCGGCTGAGTCTTCAAACTCAAGCAACGATGCATCTTCACGATGACCAAATGCGCCGGCAAAAACGATCGGTGGAAAGGACTGCCGATAAGTGTTGTACTCCATCACCTGGTCATTGAAACTCTGGCGAGCAAACGCAACCTTGTTCTCCGTCGTCGTCAACTCTTCGCTGAGCTGCATCATGTTTGCGGAGGCCTTCAGATCCGGATAAGCCTCCATCACGACATTCAGACGACCCAGTGCCGATCCCAAAGCACCTTCCGCACCGGCAAGATCACGCATCGCGCCGGCCGCGCCAGGGGTCTTTGCTGCAGCATCAAGCAATTGTGAGGCCGCATTGCGGGCTTCCGTCACCGCTTCAAGAGTTTCTCTTTCATGACTCAGATATCCCTTGGCCGTCTCCACTAAGTTGGGAATCAGGTCATAGCGGCGTTTGAGCTGGACCTCGATCTGGGCAAAGGCATTTTGGAAACGATTACGCAGTGTTACCAGCTGATTGTAAATTCGGATGACATAAATGATCAGAACCACAATAATTGCTAGAACTACCATAGTCGAATAATCCATTAGCCTCTCCCCAAAAGTTAGCTAGCCCTATTGTCACGTATCTTGGTTACCAATACGAGACTCGCCCCTTTTGTTGTCGAATCGCACATTTTTGTGAACTTCATTGGTGAAAACTTTTCTGATTGCGAGCTTCAGATTAAATTGAATACCATTGCGCGCACTATCTTCTGCAGCGCACAAGAACTGTATCGAGGTGACTCATCACAACGTCATGGTCCTGATTGCGTAGCGACAGGTGAACTGTCACGATGCCTTGGTCTTTTCTCGACTTTGACAAACGCCTCTTGATCCATTCGAGGTTCAACGTCAGGCTGTCATTGGGTCTTACTGCTTTGTGGAAGCGCACTTGATCGTATCCAAACGAAGCGATCACCGCCGGTTTTTCCTCCATCCGATGAATCAGTCTTTGCTTCAGTGCAAGAATATAAAGGCCAGGCGCTGTCAAACTTCCAAACACTTCCCGGCCTACTTCGCCGTCAATATGCTGCGGCAGTGGATCCCAATCTTTTGCAAACTCGCGCATCTCATTGAGGTCGACAATTAGCGCCGGGCCGATGACGGATTCTCCCGGAACCATATCCTCATAATAGAGCATGCCTTAATCCGCTGTGGCTCCGTTTGTCTCACGCGTCACCCACTCAAGGTAATCCAGGTTTGCCTTGTCGATCGGCCAGGCCAGGATGCAGGGGCACTCATAACTGTGGATGGCACGTATTCGCCCAATCACCAGCTCTACCAACTTAGTCTGAGTCTTAGCAATCAATAAGACTTCTTGCCGTCGCTGCACCTGTGATGACCACCAATAATAGGAGCGGATTGAATCAACAATATTGACACTTGATGCGAGGCGATCGGTGACAATCACAGATGCAATATTTTCTGCCTCCTTTTGATCGCCTACAGTGACGTAAATCACCGAAACTGTCATGGGTAAAACCTGTTTATGTCTGCCCACCTCACAACGCTGAAAGAAATCCAGTGAGTACTCCGCCGCCACAACGACCCTCTTTCTATTTTGTGATTCATTTTCGCGTTTTAGTGTTCATCTGAAAAGATAGATAGGCTGCACCCGTTATATACTCTACGCCATCACATAGAGCTTTCGGTGCACTCCACCACCACTACACGGTGCGTTCTGGAAAAATCTCAAACACTAACGCTCTGGTGGATGCCCGATCTTGATCTTTTTGGTTCATCGCCTCACCCAGTGCCTGTGCCCGATCCATTCGCCGGAGCCCAACGACTAATCTCCCTTATTACAGCAGTGGCTTTTGCAACAGCCCCATTGAAGAGACATATCATTGGTGCAATCGACAGCGAATCATTATTCCTTGGCCACTTCGTTTAAAATAGTGATTCGCCTTTTGTGAACACAGTACGCCTTATGTGTCTCAATGGACTCGGACACATTGGTTGTATTTGTTTTGTAAGTTAATAAATAACAATGAAAATGACTGCTAAGTCTCTGATTTTCTCAGTATTGTCACCAATCGAGAAAGGCCTGGCGCGCATCACCAGGCTGGAGTGTTGTTCCCCAGATCGTTTCTGAGTGCGCGACCCATCGCCAAATAGTCCGTCTCGCGCTGATCAGTACAAACTTGGCCGCAAACTTGACCCGAACATTCTGGGTCGAATCTGCCGACTGGTATTCCGCTATCGAACAAGGGTTGGCATTGCCGTGCTTGTTACTGTGGCTTCGTCAGGATTTCAGTTGTTCATCCCACGCTACCTGGGCGAGGCAGTAGATAACGCACAAGGCCTGCTCAGGGACGGCCCAAGCAGCTCCGGAGAAATCGACAGTGCACTCTGGTTTGCTGCCGCGATGATCCTCGCTCTAAGCATTTTTCGCGGGCTCTTCGCAATGCTGCAGAACTATCTTGGTGAATCATTAAATGATTGTATCGCGGCGGACTTGCGTAAGGCTTTTTATCGCCGCCTTCAGCTTCTCGATCTGCGTTTCCATGACAGTGCACATACCGGAGATCTGATTACCCGGGGCATGTTGGATCTTGAAGGCATCCGACATTTCCCGAGCACTGGCCTGGTTCGCAGCGTCATGCTGCTGGTTTTGGTCACCGGCGGAACAGTATTGCTTATCAGCACAGATGTAATTCTGGCACTGATCAGCCTAAGTTTTGTTCCAATTATCGCTGTTCGGTCTGCCATCGCCAGGATCCAACTCCGTTATCTGTGGCTGAAGCAGCAAGAACGATTGACTGTGCTGACCAATGCCATGGAGGAGAATCTTACCGGCATCCGTATCGTGCGCGCATTTGCAGCGCAGGCCTACGAAATTCTGCGTTTTGATCGTCACTCCTCCAAAGTGCGGCAGGTTGCTTTCGAGAGGCTGAT
Source organism: uncultured Acidiferrobacteraceae bacterium (assembly GCA_964484965.1). GTDB lineage: Bacteria > Pseudomonadota > Gammaproteobacteria > Arenicellales > UBA868 > UBA11791. The sequence goes on from CAZAHE010000070.1 coordinate 9,965, forward strand.
GGCCCGCGTGCGAAGCACGACCTTTATGACCTTTAC
>CAZAHE010000070.1:10100-11762 GCA_964484965.1 uncultured Acidiferrobacteraceae bacterium
ATCGCCAGACTGATCCCACGTTTTTACGAAGCAAGCAGTGGCAGAATTTTGATCGACGGCCAAGATATCCGCTCCGTTTCCCTTTCGTCTTTGCGGCGCGCAGTAGGCGGTGTTCAGCAGGACTCATTCCTGTTTACAGCCTCTATTGACAACAATATTGCATACGGCAACCCGTGGTCAGATAGTGAGATGGTCCAGAGTGCCGGCAACGATGCTCAGTTAGATGAATTTATTGCGAGCTTGCCTGACAGTTATGAGACATTGGTTGGAGAGCGTGGAGTATCTCTCTCAGGCGGTCAGCGTCAACGTGTATCGATTGCCCGTGGACACCTAGTCAGCCCCCCGATTTGCATACTCGATGACGCTACCGCTGCAATTGATGCAGAAACAGAGGTCCGGATTCGGGCGGCGCTGATGAGTCATAGCCGCGCCATTACCACCATCATCATCTCTCATCGTCTGGTCAGCGTTATGCACGCAGACGAGATCCTGTTCCTTGAGCAAGGCAGAATCATCGAGCGCGGTACCCATGCGCACCTTATCGCACTAAAAGGACGATATTTCGAGCTCCATGCCCTGCAAATGCAGTCGAAACAATCAACTGACCTGCCACTGCCAACTTCCACATGAGACAGGCAGCCCTCAATTCAGGTCAACCGATCCGTCCTCCGCGGGCTGTTATCGGCGCGCAGGTCAGTCATGATGAGGAGATGTTTGGACGCGCATTTGATGGTCGTGTTATGCGTCGATTTTTTTCCTTTGTATGGCCATACAAACGCTTATTATTTCTCGCGTTATTAGCCGTGTTGCTGTTTGTCGGCACACAGCTCTCTATACCGTTGATCATTTTATATGCGATTGATTATGTGATCAGACCAGCGGGCGAGAGCACGATGCCCCTCGGGGCTGTGATTTTGTTTCTTGCAACGGTCGTCGTCGTCAATTACTGCGCTAACTACTACCAGGAATCTCTGGTGGGCAGGATTGCGGAGAATGTTGTTGTAGACCTTAGGCGCGCCATGTTTGCGCACCTGCAACGAGTCGCCCTGTCGTTTATGGACAAGACCGAAGTCGGGCGCATGATGTCCCGGCTGCAGGGCGATACAGGGACACTGCAAGAATTTCTCGAAACGTCTGTATTTGCGATTGGTGACGTAGTCCTCCTGCTCGGTATCGTAATCACTTTGCTGCTGCTGGATACTGAACTGGGTATGCTGACACTTTCGATTGTGCCGCTGCTCCTGATCGTACGGTATTTCTGGTTGCCCTATGCGAGAGCGGCTTTTCGCAGAGCCCGCGAAACAAATTCGATGGCCAATGGTGCGCTGGCAGAAGCCATTCACAGCGTAAGAACCGTTAAAGCAATGGTTCGTGAAAATGAAAATTACAATCTTTATAGCGATCTGGCTGACCTCAATCTGAAGACCCATCTGAAAGCTGCAAAACTCGCGCAGGTAAACGTACCGATAGTTGACGCTTTAACAGGTGCTGCTATGGCAATCATCGTGGTGTTTGGGGGGCAGATGGTTCTCGGTGGAAGCCTTGAATTAGGCGTCATGGTTGCATTCCTTTACTATGTCCAACGATTTTTCGTCCCGATACTCTCTTTGACAATTCATTTCAGCATGATGCTTAGTGCGACAGTATCCGGGCAACGAATTC
>CAZAHE010000071.1:0-11740 GCA_964484965.1 uncultured Acidiferrobacteraceae bacterium
CAACGCTCTGTAATGCTGGCGTCGGAAAGTGTCGCGCTTGATGTACTCGGGTATGACATGACGGGGGATGTGGAGGCGGGCGAGGCTGTATTCGTCGATCTCGAGGGCGGAATACATAGAGAAATTTGTGCTGAGCAGTCGGTTTGTTCACCCTGTATTTTTGAGTACGTTTATCTTGCTCGCCCAGACTCACTGATGGACGGGATTGCGGTCTATAAAAGCCGTTTGCGTATGGGTGAAAAACTCGGGCAAAAAATCGTAAAGGAGTGGCCCGATTATGACATCGATGTTGTTATCCCGGTGCCCGACACCAGTCGTACGGCCGCACTACAAATGGCCAATGTGTTGGACCTCAAGTACCGGGAGGGATTTATCAAGAACCGATATATCGGTCGAACATTCATCATGCCTGGACAAAGTCAGCGGAGGCGCTCGATCCGGCGTAAATTAAATGCAATCGAACTTGAGTTTCGAGGTAAGAATGTCTTGCTTGTGGACGATTCAATCGTCCGAGGGACGACTGCCCGAGAAATTATTCAGATGGCACGTGCTGCTGGCGCCCGACGGGTTTATTTTGCGTCAGCAGCACCGCCGGTACGCTACCCGAATGTGTATGGCATTGATATGCCGGCGGCGGAGGAATTGCTTGCTAGGGATCGGACAGTTGAAGAAATATCCTCCGAGATTGGCGCCGATAAACTGGTTTATCAAGACCTCAGCGACCTCGTTGATGCTGTGCGTTTCGATCAGTCTGGCGTTACGCAGTTCGACACATCCTGCTTTAACGGTGTCTATGTGACTGGAGATATCACTGAGGATTATCTGGCTAAGATCGAGAATCGACGTCGGGATGCTGCACGGAGTGAACAATCCAATGAACTTGATCTCGTTGAGATCACAGGATTTCATTGACCATACTTGGTGTTAGGCAGGGTATTTCTGCAAAAATAAATTAATGCGGCTGTAATTCCCACCTATCGGCCTGGCGTGAAAGAGTACGTATTTGATCCGCGAAGTGCAGGCAGACGAGATTCTTTTCAATACTTACATAGCTCGGGCCCGCGGACCAGTCACCGAGAACGACGCGCCAGGCGCTACGATCGACAAGTAGCACCTCGTGTATGCCTGGCCGATGCGTGTGGCCATGGATTAGTAGCGGAGAATGGCTGTTCCTCAGTGCCTGTTCCACAGCCTTTTGATTGACATCCATGATATTGCTGGTTTTGTAGCGCTTTGACGTCTCACTTTGGAAGCGGGCAGCCAAAGCAAGTGATTGACGTTCAGAGAATTCTCTCGCGAGGAAATCTCTTCGCCATTGCGGCGAGTCCACCATGGTCCGAAAGCTCTGGTGTTCATGGTCGTCAATGCACAGTTTATCTCCGTGCTGAAGTAGAGTCGAAATTCCAGCCAGCTCGAGTTCAGCTGGTTCGCTCAGGAGTTCACAACCTGTGTCTTTGCACAATGCTTCCCCGATAAGGAAGTCGCGATTGCCGCCAAGCAAGAATACAGCGACTCCAGAGTGGCAGATTTTCTTCAATGTTTCTGAAACAGAATCCAGCCCCAATAGGCCGACTGCGTCATCTCCAATCCAGTATTCAAATAAGTCGCCCAGGATGAAGAGTTGTTCAACACGCTCCAGCCGCTCAGAGAATTGACGAAACTCTGCCAGTCCAGCCGGCGCGTCAGCTGTAAGATGGAGGTCGGAAATCAAGACAATGGGTGCATCGATGATCATCTGGGTATGTCCCAGGGCGAAGTCGAAGCATCGGGCAGAAGCGCCGACGCAATCGAAGCGCCGTATTCAGGTCTTGGTTGCTCCGTAAACAGTGTGCAACCAGAGCGAGGTCGCCATTCGTAAGTTGGCCCTGTGACGCCAAATTGGCATGATCGGTGACCAGATTGACTTGATCTGTCAATCATCTGCGAAGCAAAATGATTTTGCAGATTTAAAAGGTGCTATATATACTTGATTCATAGATGTAGTTTCTTACCCTAGGCAAACGAAATCAACACGTACAGTTGAGGATATTCCAGTGAAGTTAACCGGTGCAGACATTATCCTGCGCTGCCTTCGAGATGAAGGCGTCGAATTTATATTTGGTTACCCCGGAGGGGCCGCGCTGCATATCTACGATGCGGTTTATCGGCAGGACAAGGTCCGACATATTTTAGCTCGTCATGAGCAAGGAGCGCGCCACGCAGCGGACGGTTTCGCCCGTGCTACCGGGAAACCAGGCGTAGTCCTGGTGACTTCAGGTCCGGGGGTGACCAATACTGTGACAGGAATCGCAACAGCCTATATGGACTCCATACCCATGGTCGTGTTGGCCGGGCAAGTACCGACCAACTTGATTGGTGACGATGCATTCCAGGAGGTCGACACGGTAGGAATTACCCGTCCCTGTGTGAAGCACAATTTTCTGGTTAAAGATGTCGATCAATTAGCAACCACAATTAAAAAAGCGTTTTATATTGCCACCACCGGTCGGCCCGGGCCAGTAGTGGTCGACATACCAAAAGATGTGACAGCCACCGAGGCTGAATACGCCTATCCCGAAGCAATAAAAATGCGCTCCTATGCGCCGGTGCAAAAAGGGCATGCGAAACAGATCAATCGCGCAGTCAATCTTCTATTTGAAGCAGAGCGCCCCATTATCTATACCGGAGGAGGTGTAGTCCAAGGTCGTGCCGAAGCCGAGTTGACTGAGTTGGTTCGAGAGCTGCAGTTTCCGTGCACAAATACACTGATGGGACTGGGCGCTTATCCTGCGAGTGATCCTCTATTCCTGGGCATGTTGGGTATGCACGGAACTTATGAGGCAAACATGGCAATGTATGAATGCGACGTTATGCTTGCTGTCGGCGCACGTTTTGATGACCGAGTGACGGGTGACTTGAAAAAGTTTTCTCCTCACTCGCGAATTATTCATGTCGATGTTGATCCATCGTCCATCGGCAAGAACGTGCCTGTTGAGGTTCCCATTGTCGGAGAAGCGGCGCCCATACTGCGTGATATGGTCGCGTTGGTGCGTCGACGTAAAGAGAGTAAGAAACAACAGTCCATTGAAATGTGGTGGAAAAGAATCAAGGAGTGGCGAGGAATTGATTGCCTGGATTACGATACCAGTGATGAGTTGATTAAGCCGCAGTACGTCGTGCAGAAATTGTTCGAGGTAACTGGTGGTGATGCCTTTGTTGCGTCCGATGTCGGGCAGCATCAGATGTGGGCGGCACAATATTATGGCTTTGATCGACCTCGACGGTGGGTTAATTCCGGGGGGCTTGGCACCATGGGGTTTGGATTGCCAGCATCGATCGGAATTCAGCTGGCTTATCCTGAGGCGCCAGTCGCGTGCGTCACCGGTGAAGCCAGCATCATTATGTGTATACAGGAGCTATCGACATGTAAGCAATACGACCTGCCGATCAAGGTGGTCAATCTGAATAACCGGTACATGGGTATGGTTCGGCAGTGGCAGGAGTTTTTTTACGATCGGCGGTATTCTCATTCTTACATGGATGCGCTGCCTGACTTTGTTGCTCTGGCAGAGAGTTTTGGTCACGTGGGTATGCAGATTAAACAGCCAAGCGATGTAGAGGGAGCCCTAAAGGAGGCGTTTGCACAACGTGATCGGTTGGTCTTCATGGACTTCATAACCGACCAGGCCGAAAATGTTTATCCGATGATTGCGGGAGGTGCGGGACATAATGAAATGCACCTCAAGCCGTCGCAACACGGAGAAGTTCATGAAAAGCGCGAACTGGCCTGATTAATGCGGCGAGTAATTTCGATTCTGCTTGAGAACGAGGCAGGTGCGCTGAGTCGCGTCGCCGGTTTATTTTCGGCTAGGGGTTACAACATCGAATCATTAACTGTTGCACCGACCGACGACAAAACGCTGTCGCACATGACGATTGTAACTTATGGTTCCGAGGTCGTAATAGAACAAATAACGAAGCAGCTGAATAAGCTGGTAGATGTCGTGCGCCTTATTGATTTGACCGATGGCCCGCATATTGAAAGAGAGATGCTGTTAGCGAAAGTTGCGGCAAACAAAATCCCCCTCAGTGAATTGCGCGCGCTGGTGGAAATGTTTGATGGTCGTGTAATTGACGTTGGCGAATCGATTTATACTGTTGAGGTTACCGGTAATGGGGATAGGCTTGATGCTTTCGTAGAGGCGATCGGCCGATCTACGATCGTTGAACTCGTGCGATCTGGGGTATCGGGGATTGCGCGAGACGCGCGCCGGATAGCTGATTGAGTATCTAGATGTAGTATGTTGACTTCACTTCCCGTTATTTTGATCAGGAAACAGCCACATGAAAGTGTATTACGACAGTGATGCGGACTTGTCCTTCATTCAGGATAAAAGAGTAGCGATCCTCGGTTATGGGTCGCAGGGTCACGCCCATGCGAACAACTTGAGAGATAGCGGTATTGACGTCGTTGTCGGGCTCCGAGAGGGTTCTGATTCACGCCCTAAAGCAGAGAAAGCGGGTCTAGCGGTGGCTTCGGTGTCCGAAGCAGTCGCCACTGCTGATGTGGTGATGATGCTGCTTCCAGATGAACTTCAAGCAGTGGTCTATAACAACGAAGTCAAACCGAACATGAAAGCCGGGGCGCTTCTTACTTTCGCCCATGGGTTTAATATACATTTTGGCTTTATTGACCCTGCCGCCGACACGGATGTCGCCATGATTGCTCCAAAAGGGCCAGGTCATTTGGTTCGCTCGACTTATGCCGAAGGCGGAGGCGTTCCCTGCCTGATCGCAGTGCAACAAGACGCAACGGGTAGTGCCCGCGATATCTCTCTTGCGTATGCATCATGTATCGGCGGCGGGCGAGCGGGAATCATCGAAACCACCTTTAAAGAAGAAACGGAGACCGATCTTTTTGGGGAGCAGACGATCCTTTGTGGCGGTATTACGGCGTTGATAGAAGCGGGGTTTGATACATTAGTGGAAGCGGGCTATGCCCCGGAGATGGCTTACTTTGAGTGTTTGCACGAAACCAAGCTGATTGTTGACCTGATCTACGAAGGCGGTATCGCTAATATGCGGTATTCAGTATCCAACACGGCAGAATATGGTGATCTGACGCGCGGACCACGGGTTGTTAATGATGCAACAAAAAAGGAAATGAAACGAATCCTAAGTGAGATCCAGTCAGGTACTTTTGCAAACGAGTGGATTGATGAAAGCAGGGCCAACTCGCCAAACTTCGAAGCCATGCGTGATCGTGCCCGGACCCACCAGATAGAAGAGGTAGGCGAAAAATTACGGGCGATGATGCCGTGGATACAACAGGGTAAGCTGGTTGATAAAGATGTGAACTAAATCATGATCACGGGCAGACAAAAGAAAGTCACTGGATATTAAAGTGATTGCGCGCGAGGGCTGGGGTCCGCTCGCCGTTATTGGCTTCGCTTGCGCAGTTGTACATTGGACTTTTGGCCTGGTGTGGGCCTGGCCTTTGTGGTTGTTGTTAATTTTCTCATTGCAGTTCTTTCGTGATCCTGTGCGACAAATTCCTTCGACATGCGGTGCTGTTGTAGCGCCAGCGCATGGGAAAGTGGTTGCCGTTGAACACGTCCGTGATCCGTACCTTGATCGGCCATCCGTTAAGATCGCTATTTTTATGAATGTGTTCTCAGTTCATTCTAATCGTATGCCTATTGGGGGCATGGTGAAGGGTCGTTGGTATCATGCAGGGCGGTTTTTTAATGCGTCCCTCGACAAAGCATCTGAGCAGAATGAGCGCAATGCGTTATGGATTGAAAGCGATTGCGGTCAGGATATTGTAGTTGTGCAGATCGCAGGTCTGATTGCGAGACGGATTTCCTGTAGCGTGGACTATGGTGCACGGGTTAAAACGGGCGAACGTTATGGTTTCATAAGATTTGGTTCGCGAGTGGATGTATACCTTCCATCTGAGAGTAAAATCGATGCGAAACTTGGGCACTGGGTTCTCTCCGGAAGCGATACGATTGGTTTTTTAAGGCCGGCATGAGAGCAGGGTAGATGTATGACCGAAAAGATTAGGGATATCAACAGTTCGGACCGCTCCCGTCGGGGCATCTATGTGCTCCCCAATTTGCTCACGACAGCAAGCTTGTTTGCGGCTTTTTACGGAATCATTCAGGCGTTAGGCGGGCATTTTGAACCAGCGGCGATCGCTATTCTTGTGGCCATGGTGCTTGATGGACTAGACGGTCGGGTAGCACGTATGACCAATACGGCAAGCGACTTTGGTAAGGAATACGATAGTTTGGTTGATGTCGTGGCTTTTGGGTTGACCCCAGCTGTTTTACTTTATCAATGGGGCTTGAAGGATCTCGGCAAAGCCGGTTGGTTGGTCGCCTTTATTTATGTTGCGGCGACCGCACTTCGCCTGGCGCGCTTTAACGCCCATGCGAGCAAGAACGAGCGCTACTTCGAGGGTTTACCATGCCCAATGGCTGCAGCGGTTTTGGCGAGTGGTATCTGGGCGTTACTGTCGTATGGGGTTACGAATACGCCGATCACGGTTGCAGTGACAGTCATCATGTTGCTACTTGCACTTTCCATGGTCAGCACGCTTCCGTATCGCAGCTTCAAAGACCTCGATTTGAGAAACAGGGTGCCTTTTGTCGTGGTATTAGTGTTGGTGGCGGGTTTTGTATTGGTGTCTTTCGACCCGCCGAGTGTGCTAAGCGTGTTGTCTCTGGTGTTTTTCCTGTCTGGTCCGATTGCCTGGGTAAAGTTCAGAATAAAAAGACCTCACCCTGATCAAAGTGGCGATGACAGGAAAACTCAGCTCCAAGGCCGGCGTCCCCACTGAAAAAGTGCTGTTTTGCAATGCCAAAGAGCGCGGTTATACTTGGGGCTATGAATCTTGAGCTTAATTCTTTCGTTGGGTTGCTTGAGGGCGCCACGTTGGCGTCTTCCACGACCAAACTATTGCCAGCGTTATCGCTAGCGCTGCTGCGCCGTCGCGGCGCATAATATCCCCCCAAATCAATACCTTACCATTCTGAGCTGACATCCAATCGGCTTTCTTGAGTCGCATGCAGCCATTCAGGGCGTTTAGTTTGGAGCTGCTCAGCACCCCGTGAGTTAACTAGTTGGCGATAGAGGCCTGTGGAGGCTCATATGAAAGAGCAGTTGATTATTTTTGATACGACCCTGCGCGATGGGGAGCAAAGTCCCGGTGCCTCGATGACGGCAGATGAAAAGATGCAAATCGCGCGTCAACTCGAGCGCATGCAGGTCGATGTTATCGAAGCTGGATTTCCTGCGGCCAGTCCTGGTGATCTTCAGGCGGTCAAAGCGATTGCCACACAAATAAAAGACAGTACGGTATGCGGTTTGGCGCGGGCAAATCAGCAAGATGTTGCACTTGCCGCCGAAGCCATAAAACCTGCTGCATCACCAAGGATCCACACGTTTATCGCGACGTCACCGCTGCACATGCGTGAGAAACTGCGCATGCAGCCGCAAGATGTTCTTGATAGAGCGGTAGCCGCCGTCAAACAGGCGCGTAATGAAACCGATGACGTCGAATTCTCGCCGGAAGACGCTGGACGTTCAGATCCTGAATTTTTATGTCGTATCCTTGACGCTGTCATCGACGCGGGTGCGACGACAATCAACATTCCGGACACTGTTGGTTATACGTTGCCTGGACAGTTCGGTGAGTTGATTCATCATCTGATGACCAATGTCCAAAATGCTGACAAGGCAATATTTTCGGTGCATTGCCACAACGACCTTGGACTGGCTGTCGCAAACTCGCTGGCCGCTATTTCCGTTGGAGCACGGCAGGTGGAATGTACGATTAACGGGCTTGGTGAGCGTGCCGGTAATGCGTCATTAGAGGAAATTGTTATGGCGGTCAGGACTCGACAGGATATGTTCGAGTGCGACACTCGCATCGTTTCAAAACATATCGTGCCTTTGAGCCGATTAGTGTCGAGCATCACAGGGTTTCCCGTACAGCCGAATAAAGCGATCGTTGGCGCAAACGCCTTTGCCCACGAATCGGGTATCCATCAAGACGGCGTGATTAAGAGCAGGGAAACCTACGAGATTATGCGTGCTGAAGATGTTGGGTGGGCAGAAAACCGCATGGTGCTGGGTAAACATTCTGGCCGAAGTGCGATTCGAGAACGTTTAAAAGCTCTTGGTATAAATCTACAAACCGACGACGAACTGAATCAAGCATTCTCAAAATTCAAGGAATTGGCCGATAAGAAGCACGAAATCTATGATGAGGACCTGCAAGCATTAGTCACTCATCGGGCCGAGGCACAATCCGAGGATGCCATTCAATTGATTTCCATGACCAGTCACTCAAAGACCGACGGCATACCAAGTGCTCAGATTTCGTTGAGCGTTGGCGGTCAGGCGCGCAGCGCTGAAGCGGAGGGAGACGGTGTGGTCGATGCATCTTTCAAAGCTGTCGAATCAATTGTTTCGTCGAAAAGTGAGTTATTGTTGTACTCAGTCAAAAACATAACTGCTGGAACAGACTCACAGGGTGAGGTTAGCGTTCGTCTTGAGCAAAACGGTCGTATTGGCAATGGTGTGGGTTCCGACACAGATATTGTGATCGCTTCAGTCAAGGCCTATGTCAACGCGCTTAATAAGCTTAATAAAGAGGGTGAGCGATTGCATCAGAAGACCGGCAGTGGCGTTTAGGGGAAGTCGTGTCGCGCAAGCCCATCAGTCCAGAGCGTCGACAACAATATTTGACAGCGCTTGGTATTGTGGATTGGCGGCTACGCAGGAGCGATACACCTGAGGTTGTGGTCTCTTCCCAAATTGAACCCAATGTCGTTGACAACTGTGGTTTCCACAGCGTGGCAGAAGAGGTAGCGGTCCGATTCCGTAACCTGGAAAAAGAAGCGCTCGCCTGTACCCGATGTGCACTCCATGAAAGCAGAAACAAAGTAGTTTTCGGTTCCGGAAATGTCAAAGCCGAATGGATGTTCGTCGGTGAAGCTCCGGGCCGTGAAGAAGACCGTCAAGGCGAAGCATTTGTCGGTCGAGCGGGTCAGCTTTTGAATGCGATCCTATTTGCCTTTGGTTTGGACCGTGATCGGATTTATATTGCGAACGTGCTCAAATGCCGGCCACCCGGAAACCGAGACCCGCATGGTGAAGAAGTGGTATCGTGTGAGTCGCTCTTACACCGTCAAGTAGAGCTGGTCAAACCCCTAGTAATTATCGCGCTCGGACGATTTGCTGCGCAATCGCTGTTAAAGACAACGGACGCAATAGGCCGGTTACGCGGCAGAGTTCACCGATATACGCCATTTGATATCCCTCTCGTGGTCACTTACCACCCTGCATATTTGCTGCGCTCGCCCTCAGAAAAGCGCAAGGTTTGGGCTGATCTTTGTCTAGCGCACGCTGGCGCTGTAGAGGCCCACGAAGTATGACGGATTGGTTCGCTACTCCCCTTGCCTTAGCGGTCCATGATGCTGAGGCGGCCGTGATCCAGAAAGTATTACCGGCACGTTATTACGAGAATGTCGTCGACATCGGGCCTGGCCGCTCTAGTACGGTCAACGGAATTGAGAGTGGACGGCGAGTCAATGTTACCGGCAAAATAATTCCGGCGGAACCGGCTTCTGTTGTTGCGGATATGACGCAGTTGCCTTTTGCAGCTCGGACTGCGGATCTTATGCTGCTGCGTCATTCGCTTGAGTTTTCAAGGGATCCTCGACAAGTGCTTCGGGAAGTAACACAGGTTTTGGCGCCGGAAGGGTGTATTGTGATTTGCGGATTCAATCCAGTCGGATTGTGGGGCATCGCAAAGTTGCTTCATCGGCGAAAGCGTAAGCCGCCGTGGAGTGGACGTTATTTGTCATTACATCGCATAAACGATTGGCTTTCATTGCTGCAGCTTGACTTGATAGGGGGTGGAACCTGTTTCTATCGGCCTCCACTGCAGTCATCACAATGGCGGGACGGAATGGTAGTAGATGAGCGTATGGGGGAACGTAGGAGGCACGCAATGTCTGGGACTTATGTGGTTGTTGCCAGAAAACGAAGCGCGGCAGCGCGTGTGATTCAAAAACAGGAGTCGTTGAGAACGCAGGTTCGAAGGCCTCGTCTTGCCGCTATTGCTGGACATCATGGTTTGTCGAGTGTCGTCATTGATCGAACTCGTGCTTCGAGTCGGGGCAAGGTCGCCGATGAACGATGAAATACACTGGATTGAGATTTATACTGACGGAGCGTGCCGCGGTAATCCGGGGCCCGGTGGGTGGGGAGCTGTAGTCATCACCAGTGAAGGTGAGCAGGAACTAATGGGGTCAGCGCCTGATACCACCAATAACCGGATGGAACTTCACGCTGTGATACAAGGCCTAAATGCCTTGGCGAGGCCATGTCAGGTTCGAATATATACGGATTCTGAGTATGTTTGTAAGGGCATGACGAGTTGGATTGTCGCATGGAAACGACGAAACTGTACGACGGTTTAAGGTCGCCCGGTTAAGAATAAAGATTTGTGGTTAGCACTGGATGACGCACAGAGTCCTCATACGGTGGAGTGGCGGTGGGTGCGTGGTCATGCTGGAAATGCTGGAAATGAACGTGCTGACGGGCTTGCCAATGCGGCTATTGACCAAAGTGCATCGGCTGAATAATTGCCGGAGGGTGGGTGTGTTGACCCGGTTTGATCTATGAGACAGGTCGTGTTGGATACGGAAACCACTGGGCTTGACTGGCGTCGGGGTCACCGTGTCATCGAAATCGGCTGCGTTGAACTCGTAAATCGGCGCCTTACAGGGCATCATTTTCACACTTATTTGAACCCGCATCGTGAAGTTGATCCGGAAGCCTTTGCTATTCATGGGCTGTCCAACGAATTTCTTGATGTTCAACCGGACTTTGCAGAAATTGCGGAGCAGTGGTTTGATTTCATAAATGGTTCCGAACTGGTGATACACAATGCTGAATTCGATGTCGGATTTTTGAATGCCGAATTTCGACAATTAGACCAGGTGCCAGGAGTGTTAGAGGACCTTTGCTCGATTCACGACACTCTGGATTTGGCTCGACGCTTACACCCGGGGCAGCGTAATTCCCTGGATGCATTGAGTCGCCGTTATGGCGTGGATCACCGAGTGAGGACTCTACATGGCGCTCTGCTCGATGCGGAGATATTAGCCGATGTATTCCTTGCGATGACCGGTGGACAAACCGATTTGTATTTCAGTGAACAGCATCACGATGCCGAGCTGGTGCGGAACGCGCTACGTTCTGAAAAAGTGGCAGAAGTTCGCTCGAAAGCAAGCAGCATCGTGATTTACGCGAACGAAGCAGAGTTGGAACAGCATCAGGAATGGTTGTCAATCCTGAGAAATAATTTGCACGACGACTGAGACGTATAGTGTCCGGTAGCTGCACTATACCGGGGTGAATCAGGTCAAACTGGAGGAAGGCCAAATGTCTGAAGAACGCGTGGTCGAAGTTAAGTCAAACATCCTCGCGGTGGCGCATATAGATGATGAGACTTACCGAGCAATGTATGCGCGATCGATCGAAGCGCCCGAGGCCTTCTGGGCGGAGCAGGCTGAACAGTATGTGACCTGGTTCAAGCGCTGGAATAAAGTGGCAGATTGGAATTTCACCACACCTGATATTCGATGGTTCGAAGGAGCAACACTTAACGTTGCCTACAACTGTCTAGATCGCCATTTGGATGCGCGTGGTGATCATATTGCAATTGTGTGGGAGGGCGATG
>CAZAHE010000072.1:0-11693 GCA_964484965.1 uncultured Acidiferrobacteraceae bacterium
GGATTGCAGGTTTGGTGCTCGGTGCCGATATCATGGCGGGATTCCCGACCGAAACCGATGAACAGTTCGAACAAACCTTGGCAGCAATTAAGGCACTCGAGATCAGCTATCCTCACGTTTTTCCTTTTTCACCACGGGCTGGAACCGCCGCTGCACGAATTCCACGACAGGTCGATCCTGCAGTACGCAGGCGCCGGGTTTTTGAGGCGCGAGAGGTTGGCAAGGCAGTGCGACGGAATATTTTTCGAGAGCATCTCGGTCGATCCGGCAGTGTCTTGATTGAACGACCAGGAGGCAAGGCCCGATACAATGGGCGGCTTGAGAATTACCTTCCGGTCCGTGTTGATGTGGGTGAACGCTTCGTTGGGCAGTTCGTGCCCGTGCATATCTGCGATACGGCACCGGACTATCTGATTGCTGAGCCGATTCCTACGAGAATACAATTGCCCTGAACCAGCCGATGACGGCTCTGGCAGTGCCGCCATCAGGCCTCGCTGCTATCGCCGGATGCGGAAGCACCGGCGCAAGAAATGGGGCCGCTGGCGACTCGTAGTGGCGGCCGCATTGCCCCTTAATGATTAGCGAAGAATATCTGGAGATGGCTATGGAGCGCACCCTTTCTATCGTCAAGCCTGACGCTGTAGCAAAAAACGTGATTGGCAAGATATACGATTGTTTCGAGTCCGCCGGTCTCAGAATTGTCGCCTGCAAAATGCTGCGCTTGAGTCGGGATCAGGCAGAAGCCTTCTATGCGGTTCATCGGGAGAGGCCTTTTTATTCAGAACTGGTCGAATATATGTCGTCTGGTCCTGTTTTAGTACAGGTACTCGAGGGTGAGAATGCGATAAAGGTGAATCGTGAGGTAATGGGCGCGACCGATCCTGCCCAGGCGGCGGCTGGCACAATCCGAGCTGACTTCGCAGAGTCTGTGCAGGCCAACGCGGTGCATGGTTCAGATGGTACTGATACTGCCGCCCAGGAGATCGCATTCTTCTTCACGCAGGAAGAGATTTGTGCACGCTGAGAGTGAAAAGCAGATGTTGTCCGCCCCGGTGAACTTGATGGAGTTAGACCGAACCGCCATGCAGGGGTATTTCGCTGCTTTGGGTGAGAAGACGTTCCGAGCGGATCAAGTGCTCAAGTGGGTATACCAGCGCGGCGTCACCCGCTTCGAAGAGATGACGAATTTGAGCAAATCGTTGCGGAAGTCGCTGACCCGTACTGCGATAGTCGAAGTCCCAGTGGTCGGTGAGCACAAACGATCGAGCGACGGGACGATAAAGTGGCAGTTTGTCCTTTCTGACGGCAATCAGGTTGAAACGGTTTTTATCCCAGAATCGGACCGCGGCACGCTATGTGTATCCTCGCAGGCTGGTTGTGCGTTGAACTGCAGTTTTTGTGCCACGGCCAGGCAAGGTTTTAGTAGAAATCTGTCGACCAGTGAAATAATCGGTCAAGTTTGGATGGCGAAACGCATTTTGCAACAAGAAGACTATGGTGAACGTCCACTGACAAATATCGTGCTGATGGGTATGGGCGAGCCGTTGCTTAATTACCAGGCTGTGGTGCGTGCATTGCGCCTGATGCTAGATGATTTTTCCTTCGGTTTGTCGCGGCGCAGAGTGACTCTCAGCACGGCCGGCGTGGTTCCTGGGATTGACCAATTGCGAATCTATTGCCCGGGCAGTCTCGCGGTTTCTTTGCATGCGCCGGATGATGAATTGCGCACGCAACTTGTTCCCCTTAACAGAAAATATCCCATCGCTAGCCTGTTGGCGGCGTGCAGCAGGTATATTTACGGGGACCCACGTCGCCGGGTCACTTTTGAATACACAATGCTGGACGGAATTAATGATGGACTCTCCCAGGCAATAAGTTTGGCACGGCTGTTGCAGGGGATACCGGCAAAAGTGAATTTGATTCCCTACAATCGTGTCGAGGGTATATCCTTCGCGACATCGCCACAGTCGCGAATCGACGCTTTCCGGGATGTGCTCCTGTCGGCCGGTATTATGTGTATTACACGCAAAACGAGAGGGGCAGATATCGACGCAGCCTGCGGACAGTTGGTTGGTGAGGTTATGCGACGTGCACGAAAACCTTCACAGACAGCGCCCGTTTCAAAGAGCGAGATGAATTAGTGTTGCGCGTGGCAAAAGTTACTGTGCTGGTGGTGCTTTTGGGGGGGTGTGTCAGTGTTTACAACCAAGGAGGAACCTGGACTACAGAAGCCCGCGCCAATCTTCAAACACGGCTCGGGATGAGTTATCTGAAACTCGGGCGTCTAGAGCCCGCAACCGAAGCGTTAGTCAAGGCATTGACAATTTCACCAAATAATTCAAACGCCCATCATTCAATGGCTTTACTACAGTTGAGGTTGAATAATGTGGAGGCCGCGGAGCGCCATTTTTTGCAAGCGGTCAAGTCGGGCAGCGGTAATTATTCGGCACTCAATGATTTCGGCGGCTATTTGTGCAAGATGGATCGTATTGACGAGGGACTTGCACAGTTTCGCAAGGCGCAGAACAACCCATATAACGCTGCACTTTATATTTCACAGCTTGGCGCGGGTATGTGTTACCTGCGTATTGCAAAATGGGTTGAGGCGGAACAGTTGATCTCCGCAGCGCTGAAGAGCCGTCCAAAACTTGGAATGGCGCTTTATCAGATGGGGCGCATTAGCTATGCCCGCGGACAACATTTTCGGGCACGAGGTTATCTGCAACGCCTGTTTGACATGGGAACAAAGTCTGCTGAGAGTCTTGCACTGGCGGTGCGCAATGAACTCAAACTAGGTGCTAAAGATCTGGTTAAACGTTATGCGCAGCAACTTAGGTCAGAGTTCCCGGGTTCACCTGAATCCAGGGACATAGACAGACTGTTAACAAATACAAATGACTGAAGAAAGCAGCGTTAGTGTCTCGACACCGGGCCACTTGTTGCGTGCGGCCAGGCGCCGCTACGGCTGGAGTATCGAAGACATTGCTGAAGAGCTCAATCTTCTACCCCATGTCATCGAAGGTCTCGAGCAGGACGACTATAGTGTGGTCGCGGGACACACCTATGCGGTGGGGTATCTACGTAATTATGCCCGGTTGGTCGGTATCTCAATAGAAGCGTCGCTGGAAGCACACAATGCGTTGATGCCGGTGCGTGAAAATGTTTCCGGGACACTCAACGAAGGAAATAGGGTAAGCCGAACGATGCCGGTCCCGATCAGTTGGATTATATCAACTGTGGTTGCGTTAGCGGTTATTGTGGGTGTTGGCTTAACTTATATGAATCGAAGTGAAAACGACTCCCGAATCTCGCTATCCGTCATAGCCGCTAAATCCAAGGTTTACAATTCAATCTGTCAGCAAACAAGTCAGAGTGAGAAACAAGATGGCGTACTAGTCATCGATTCCCGCGGTAACACACAAATCACCCGCACCAATTCCGCTGAGAGCCAACCAAAGTCGACCAATGTAAACTTCACAGAAAATCTGTTGGTGCCTGACACGGCGCTGCCGGTATTTGATGCAGGGGAACGGATTTATCCGCTGGCGGGTACGGTTGAGTCAAAACCACTCGATCAGCACGATCTTGTGGTCTATTTTATTGAGCCGTCCTGGATTGAGGTGCGTGATCGCGATGCACAACAATTGATTGGCCGGCGCGTCGAGGCTGAGCAATTAATCCGTCTTGTAGGTGATCCACCCTTCAGTATCTATATTGGCAGCCCAGCAGGTGTTCGATTGCGTTACCGTACCCAGAATCTGCGGCCTGAACCTCGCCAAGGAGAGCAGTCTGTTCAACTGGTTGTGGGCGAATCGTAAATCTAAATCTATCGCGACATCAACACTGGTATCACACGCGGGACAGTGGCAATGGCGGGTCAAGTACGCTCAATTAGGGGAATGAACGACCAATTGCCTGACCAGATAACACACTGGCAGGCTGTTGAGGCAGCAATTAGAGAAGTCACAGCGGCCTACGGTTATCGGGAGATTCGTACACCTATCCTTGAGCGAAGCGAGTTATTTCATCGTTCAATCGGTGAGGAAACAGATATCGTTCAGAAGGAGATGTACACCTTTGTCGATAGAAATGGAGACAGCCTTACGTTGCGCCCTGAAGCTACCGCAAGCTGTGTGCGAGCGGCGATACAGAGTGGTCTCGTTCATAATCGTGCGGAGCGCTTGTGGTACCTCGGTCCGATGTTTCGGCATGAGCGCCCGCAGAAGGGTCGCTACCGACAGTTTCACCAGTTTGGAATTGAAGCACTGGGCTGGCCAGGTCCAGATAGTGATGCCGAATTAATCTTGCTCGGACATCGCCTGTGGCGCCGCTTGGGGCTTTCTGATGTGACACTGGAAATCAACACTCTCGGATCGGCACAATCGCGTGCAAATTACCGCAGTGCATTGCAAGAATTCTTGGTCAAACACGCCTCTCGACTCGATGAGAATAGCCAACGAAGAATTAATACTAATCCTCTGCGTGTGTTAGATAGCAAAGATCCAGATACCCGGTCGGTATTGGCCGATGCACCCGAGTTGATGTCGTATCTGGCAGCGCAAGAAAGAGATAACTTTCAGCAGTTGTTGGAGTTGATTGGGGATTCCGGAGTCGATGCGAACGTGAACACTCGTTTAGTCCGAGGGCTGGATTACTATACAGGGCCGGTATTTGAATGGGTGACCGATCGGCTAGGTGCACAGAACGCAATTTGTGCGGGCGGGCGATACGACGGACTATTTGGTGAACTGGGGGGGCGCGACGTGCCAGCCGCGGGGTTTGCTTGTGGTGTGGAACGTTTGATCGAGTTGATGCTGGCGGAAGGACAGCAGCCTGAGGCTCAATCAGTGGAAGCTTGGTTTGTCTTGCTGGGCACGCCTGCGGAGCGCGTCGGTTTTTCTTTGGCAGAGAGCTTGCGCGATGCTGGTTTGCACACTATATGTAACTGTGGCGGCGGAACAGTAACACAGCAGTTCCGCCGTGCCGATCAAAGTGGGGCACGCTTTGCTATCGTCATTGGTGACAAAGAAATTCAACAGGCCAAGGTTACCGTCAAAGCTCTTCGTGGAGATGGTAGTCAGATTTCAATCGCGCAAGACGCACTGGCAGAGTACTTGCGTACCGAACGAGAAAGTTAATTATTCAGGGGAGCCCGGTCCGCACGGGATAATCAGATGGCAGACGATAGAGATATCATCGGTGTACACCTCGCAGAAGACGATGAGGTTGAAAAGGCTCGACGATGGTGGAAAAAGTATGGCGTTGGTATTGCCGCCGGTGTAGTTATCGGCATGGCGGGTGTGGTTGGTATCCAAGGGTGGCAAAAATACGTCGACTATCGCGGTAAAACCGCGTCTGCAATTTACCAAAATATGCGTGATGCGGTGCGCGAGGGTAGCGGTGATGCGATGGGGTTGGGCGCAACGCTGTTGAAGGATCACGCAGACACACCTTACGCCGATGGTGCGGCTCTGATGCTGGCCCGGATGGAGTTCGAAGCTGGTAACACGGACGCGGCACTAGCTCAACTCGACTGGGTCCTGCAGAACAGCGCTGAGCCGAGTTTCCGTCATGCCGCCGTTCTTCGTATGGCACGTATGGCCCTTGATCGTGGCGAGCATGATAAGGCACAGGCGTTGCTGGACAATGAGGTTGGCGGCCTGTTTCAGGGGATGTTTGACGAACTGCGAGGTGACGTCCTCGTTGACCGAGGAGACAGTACGGCGGCCCAGGCGGCATATGATGCGGCCCTGAGCACCCTCGCCAAGCAGAGTGGTGGCAGTCTGTTGGAGATCAAACACGACCGGATCACTCGTTAGAGGGGGATTCCCTGGTGAAGCGAGTACTCTTTTTTTTCATCCTGGTCAGTGTGCTCACTGCTTGCTCACCGCGGCCCGTGCATTTCATGCGCGAAGGTGGTGTGGCTGCTGAATTGCCGGCGTTTGAAAACGCGGTCACATTCGAAAGACTGTGGCACCACGACATGGGTTATTCGTACCGAGAAGCAGATGTCATCCTTCACATCGGTAAAGACGAAGAGCGTGTCTATGTAGCGGTACCGAGCGGTGCATTAATCGCGTTGTCGGCAACAGATGGTGCAGTCCTGTGGCGTCGCCGCTTCGAGCAGCGCATCCTTGCTGGTGTTGGCGTCGGTTCCGGACAGATTGCGGTGGCCGACGAAGAAGGCGTTGTGCACGTACTGGGCGCGAGCGACGGTGATATTCAATGGAGCTGGGCTTCCGGAGGGCAGATACTCGCTCGGCCGGTGATTAGCTTTGGCACCGTATTATTGCGAACAGCTGGTGGCCAATTGATTGCACTTGAGAGTTCGGATGGCACGCTTCGCTGGCGTGTTCGCCGTCGTGTACCCGAGTTAACGCTACGTGGTGTTGGGCCGCCGCTTGTTAATGACGAGCGAGTGTTTGCTGGATTTGCCACCGGCCGGTTGTTGGCGCTGGATCTCAACAGCGGGCGAGAGCATTGGCACGTCGTTGTGGGCAGGGGGCTTGGCAGTAATGAGATTAAGCGTTTGATTGATATTGATGCGATGCCCACGATTGCGGGTGACAGGTTATTTGTCGGAGCGTTCCAGGGGAAAATCGTCGCACTGCATATCGATTCTGGGGAAACTTTGTGGTCCAGCCGCATGTCTGTA
Source organism: uncultured Acidiferrobacteraceae bacterium (assembly GCA_964484965.1). GTDB lineage: Bacteria > Pseudomonadota > Gammaproteobacteria > Arenicellales > UBA868 > UBA11791. Next base: position 6,656 of record CAZAHE010000072.1, read on the forward strand.
CTGCGCGACATCGTAGCGAGCAACAATAGTGTTTATGCGGTCAGTGATGAGGGAGAGTTGGCGGCATTGAGTGCTATTGATGGCACTGTACTGTGGCGCCAGAACGGCGTACAAGGGAGAGGTATTACTGCGCCGGTTATTTTGTCACAGTGGCTTGTGAGCGGAGATTACAAGGGCTATCTGCACGTTTTTGATGCTGAAAGTGGGAAAGTTTTCGGGCGCGCCCGCGCCGGTTCCGGGGCAATATTGTCGCTTACGCCGGCGACATCGGATTACCTTTATAGCCTATCCGAGTCCGGTCGCGTCAGTGCTTTTCGGTTATTGCGGCCGGAGTAGGCTTGAACGAGGCCTGAGTCGTTTTGCAGGCCAGGGCGAGGGACAATGCCAGTGCATGGAACTGGGGGACTGCCGGTTGTTGCCATCATTGGTCGCCCCAATGTTGGCAAGTCGACCTTGTTCAATCGTTTGACTAGTGCGCGCCGCGCGCTGGTGCACGATCAGCCTGGGGTGACGCGAGACCGAATGTATGGAATTGGCTATGCAGATTCTCGCCAGTTTCTTATTATTGATACGGGTGGCCTGACCAGTGGTGGTGATGAATTGGATCGCGCTGTTCGTCAGCAGTCCGAGGTGGCATTACTTGAGGCTGATGCTGTTGTTTGGTTGTTGGATGCGCGCGAAGGTTTGACCGTTGCAGATCATCTATTGGCACAGAGTCTGCGTGAAATTGACCAATCACTTTTGCTGGTCGTCAATAAGGCTGAAGGCCTTGAAGCTGAAAGTGCGCGTGCCGACTTTCACGAACTCGGAATGGGGCATGCACTCGTGATATCCGCGCGAACGGGATACGGCGTGGATGCATTGTGGCTTGCGATCACGGAGTGTCTGCCCGTTGTGCCGTGGTCCGACGATCGTCATTCGAAGACCAGGATCGCTGTTACCGGGCGGCCCAATGTTGGTAAATCGACGTTGGTTAATGCGTTCGTTGGTGCTGATCGTATGCTTGTATCTGAAGAGCCAGGCACCACACGCGACAGCGTCTCAGTGCCGCTGCGCTTCCGAGAATCGGAACTGATGCTGATTGATACAGCAGGTGTTCGCAGAAAGGCCAAGGTGCGCGGTTCACTCGAAAAGTTTTCTGTAGCCAAGACACTGCAGGCCGTTTCAGAGTCCGATGTCGCTGTCCTCGTGTTCGATGCTTGTGTGGGCCTCACTGAGCAAGACGTGACTATCGCTGGTCTTATCTGTGAGCAAGGACGGGCGATAACGATCGCGGTCAACAAAGTCGATGACCCTAGTGCGCATCGGCGTCGGGAGCTACAGCAACAGATGGAGCGAATGTTGCCGTTCCTGCCGCCGCACCGAGTAAGATTTGTGTCGGCAAAAAATCAACGTGGAATCAACAGTATATTGTTGGATGCGTTGGAAGCGGTGAAGGCGGCAGGGCAAACGTTGGCCACTGCGGAAGTGAACAAAGTGCTGAATGATGCCCAGGAGCGACATGCACCGCCTCGTCAAGGTGGGCGTGCCGTGCGTATCAAATATGCCCATCAGGGTGGAAGAAACCCACCGACGTTGGTGTTACACGGCAATCTGCTTGAGCGACTGCCGGCAGCTTATCGCCGATACCTTGCGAATTACTTCATCAAAGCATTCGGGCTGATTGGCACGCCACTGCGAATAGAGACGAAGACAGCAAGGAATCCATACCGTACCCGCCATTAAGGACTGATTCACTCTTTTAACAAAGAGCGCCGTTGACCGCTGCCAGCGCGTTCGACCTGTGCGTCAAACCATCCGCCGCTGACCTCGGTGTGGACGGTGTCGCCGCCGCGCAATTGCTCAGGCTCCGTTACGACTGCTCCACTGCCAGGTAAACGCACAATGGCATAGCCCCTCTTTACGGTCTCGTGTGGACTGAGTGTGTTCAGGCGCGCCGAGGCCGCCTCCAGATGCTGTCGTGGGCGCGTAAGCAATTGCTGTCCAAGGTAGAAAAGCTGCCGTTTAAGCGCAAGCCACTCAGTCTGGGCGCGGTCTGTTGTGATTGCCGGTGAGCGCGCGTGTAGTCGGTGCGAGAGGTTGAGTAATAGTATCTGGTCGCGTTGTGTTCGCGTATGGGCAATATTTTGTATTCTCGCGTGCAAGCTTTCGTGTCGCTGTACCTGTTGTTGGACAATAGCAGCGGGATGTCGAAGCCTAGCGTTAAGCGCATCGACCTCCTGAGCAGCGCGTTCTGTGCGACGCCGCATTGCAAGCTGGATACGTGCACGACAGCTGGCTAAAAATTGCAGAGTTTCATCGCTGTCGGGCGTTGCTGCCTCGGCCGCTGCCGTTGGTGTAGCCCCATAGCGGTCTGCGACGAGATCGGCCAGCGTCAGGTCGGTCTGATGACCGATGCCCGTAATGATCGGTATCTGGCAGTTGCCGATGGCACGAACGACCGACTCGTCATTGAAAGCCCACAAATCTTCAAGGGTTCCTCCGCCACGACCAACAATGGCAACGTCACAAAAATTATCCTGCTCCATAGACTCTAGCGCTGTCACAATGCTTGCGGGAGCGTCCGGACCTTGCACCAGCGCCGGATAGAGACGCACGCTCGCGATGGGATAATGATTGCCGATAGTAGTCAGCATATCTCTGATAGCGGCGCCAGTTTCAGAGGTTACGAGCGCGATGGCCGAGGGGTATTTTGGTATTTTTCGTTTGTGGGCCGGATCAAATAGGCCTTCGTGATCTAGTCGCCGCTTAAGGGCTTCGTATCGGCGGCGTAGTTCACCTTCGCCGGCATCCTCCAGGTGCGTCACGATCAACTGGAAATCGCCGCGTTGCACATACAGTGACACGTCGGCATGGACGACAACGGCCATGCCATTGGCCAGTGCAATTGGAGAACGTAAGCGACGGTTTCTGAAGAACGCGCAGCGCACTTGTGCATGCGCATCCTTCAGGCTGAAATACGCATGCCCCGATGCCGGGGTTGCTAGGTTGGAAATCTCACCCTCTATCCATATGTCTGGGAAACTTGATTCGAGCAGCGTCTTGACTTCGTTTGAGAAGTTGCTGACGGTGTAAACAGTCCTCGGCAGTGAATTAGGCACAGCGGTGGAACACGCGTGTGGAAGAGTCGATGCCTGCAATCAAGCAGTTTCGGTTAAGGGAGCACAGAGTTGCGGTGCCTGTTTTAATAGGTCGGCGCGGCGTTGGCCTGTGCGCGTGATTGCGCAAGACCCATGTCGGCGGCCCAGGCCACCTTGTCTGCGATTCGGCAGGCTTCTGCTGCTTCACCGGCGGCCAATTTCTTCTTAGCGATCTTGAGTAGTTTGCTAATCGCTTGCGAAGCAGAGCCGGTACTTTTATCGATCAATCGCCATTCCCCGCCAGCTTTTTTTGCGGCAGAAAGAGTTGATGCAGCCGCGTCTAACGCTGTTTTTGCATCGCAATCAGCCTGCGCTTGACTGGCTGAGAAGGCTAGTCCAGTCATCACCGCCAGGGTTATAAATCGAGTATTACGGTAGATCGTCATTCTTTGGGCCTTAGGTTATTTCGAGCGTACCTACAGGGCTGTTGAAGGATGTGAGAGTACCGAATCGGTTTACCGGGGTAAAGCCAGAACCTATAATCCGCCGATGGAACGGTTTGAGATGGCGCTGACCTTTGATGATGTCCTTCTCAAGCCGGGCTACTCTGAGGTTTTGCCGCATGAAGTCAGCCTGTCGACGCGGTTTTCTCGCAATATTGGACTGAATATCCCTCTGGTGTCGGCTGCAATGGACACCGTCACGGAATATTCCGCCGCGATTTGTTTAGCCCAGGCGGGTGGTTTGGGCGTTATTCACCGTAACCTGACACCCGAGTTGCAAGGGGCGGAAGTGATGCGCGTCAAGAAGTTCGAGAGCGGCGTGATCAGCGATCCGATCTGCGTAAACGAGCACGCAACGGTACGTGAGATTCTTGATCTGACGGAGCGCGAACAAATCTCGGGCGTACCGGTACTCGACGGCCAGGGAAAGCTATGCGGTATCGTAACGCGCAGAGACCTGCGATTCGAGAGTGGTTACGACAAGCCAGTATCTGAAGTCATGACACCTCGAGAACGTCTGGTCACTGTTCGTGAAGGCGCATCGCGGCAGGACATCATGACGTTGCTGCATCGGCACCGGATCGAGAAGCTACCGGTGATCGATAGCGAGTTCCAGTTGCAGGGGTTGGTGACGGTTAAGGATATCCAGAAAGAGCGTGAATACCCACACGCCAGTAAGGATTCGATGGGGCGTCTGAGAGTTGCCGCGGCGGTTGGGACGGGTGCAGATACCGACGAACGAGTTGATCATTTGGTCAAAGCCGGTGTCGATGCGATTGTGGTTGACACTGCTCATGGTCACTCGAGGGCAGTGATCGATAAGGTACGGGAACTCAAGCGCAGTCACAGTGAAATTGACATTATCGCCGGCAACATTGCGACCGCCAGCGCCGCCGATGCGCTTGCCAACGTAGGCGTGGATGCAGTCAAGGTTGGGATTGGTCCCGGATCTATATGCACGACGCGTGTCGTCGCGGGCGTCGGGGTTCCACAGGTCACTGCCGTGCAGGAGGTATCGGCAATTACACGTTCAGCAGGGATCCCCGTCATTGCTGATGGGGGTATTCGTTTTTCAGGCGATGTTGCGAAAGCCATTGCCGCGGGAGCTTGGACAACAATGATTGGTGGCCTGCTGGCAGGCACCGACGAAGCGCCTGGAGAGATTGAGATGTATCAGGGGCGTTCGTATAAGAGTTACCGTGGCATGGGATCACTCGGTGCCATGCAGAGCGGTTCGCGTGATCGATATTTTCAAGAACAGCAAACAGACGCAGGAAAACTAGTGCCGGAAGGGATCGAGGGTCGTGTGCCGTATAAGGGGCCGATGGCGAATATTTTGCATCAGTTAATGGGTGGGTTGCGTGCCAGCATGGGTTATACCGGTTGTGCCGATCTTGAGCGAATGAGAACGACCTGTCAGTTTGTGCGCATCACGCAATCTGGCGTTCGTGAAAG
>CAZAHE010000073.1:0-11540 GCA_964484965.1 uncultured Acidiferrobacteraceae bacterium
GACGGTCGGCTCCAGTTTTTTGTCACGGTGTATGGCCCAACCGAAGATTTTATGAGCGATTATAAATTTGGTCTCATGGTAAACGACGAACGGCTTATCCCGGAAACTGTTGATGTTCCGGTACTGGCGGGGCACTCTGGTTTCCAAGGTAAATTATCTTTTGAGGGGACCATTATCATCGATTTTCCAACTGATCATCTAAAAGGTGATGAGATAGTTACTTTGATTATAGACCCACCAGACGGCTTGGGACCGTCTGGCTCCCGTGATTCAAATTTTAAGGTTCCATTTGATTTATCGACGGTGAAATAGACCGGCTCGAGAAGTTAACTGACTGTCAGTTTCAGTGAAATAAATGGGAGCAAGGTAGGCACGTGAAGACACTAGTGGGTTTGACCAATATTTTGATACCTGGTGGATGGGGAAAAGTACTCTGCGGTAAGGACCGGAACGAGGCAGCCTTCCGTGCTTGACTTTGCGCAAAACACGATAGATGGAGTTATGGTTGGGGCATCGTACGCCCTTCTTGGTCTTGGTTTTACGTTAATGTTTGGTGTGATGCGCCGACTCAATCTTTCTTACGGACCAACCCTTGCAATGGGGGTCTATGCAGGCGCCTATTTCAGCTTACAAGTTTATGATTCGATTTTGCTGGCTCTTTGCATTGCGGTATTTGTGTCCATAGTCGTGGGATTGGTTGTAGAAACACTATGTTTCAAAGCAGTCAAAAGCGATAGTCCACTTACATCAATGGTTAGTGCCTTCGTTATGTGGATGGTTTTAGAGGAAATCATCATTTTACTCACTTGGGGTCGATTGCTTCCGGTTGAGAATTTGGCAGGTTTAAAAACTTTTAATGTGGGCAGCCTTTTGGTCCGTAGCGATTACTTGGTACTGTTCCTTATTGCTGTTGCACTGATGGTATTGATTTACTGGTTAATTTACAGGACTTCCTACGGAAGGGGAATCCGAGCCGTGGGTGCAAATAGGAAAGCTGCCCAATTAATGGGTATCAACGTTAGACGTATTTCGACCGAAGTATTTATCCTGACGTCGGCTCTTGGCGGTTTCTTAGCATTTTTCATCGCAGCCAGTTTGCATCAAATTACCCCTGGGTTTGGTTTGTGGGCTACAATCAAGGGTTTGATTGTGATGGTCCTTGGTGGGATTGGGTCGATACCAGGCGCAATCCTTGGGGGTATCTTGTTAGGAGTGATCGAACTTCACGCCTCTTGGTATCTTGGTGGTGGTTATCGAGACCTTGCTGCATTTCTTTTATTGTTCTTATTCCTGATCGTTCGCCCGAGAGGACTATTGGGAACGAGAACAGCCCGAAATTAGAGAGCCTAAGATGAGTGATTATATGATCAGTGTTCTATCCCTCATTGGTATTCAGTCTTTTCTAGCGCTTAGTACGTATTTGCTGCTAATTACCGGACAGATTTCTTTCGGCCAGCAAGCTTATTTTGGGATTGGTGCATTCGTGGGAGCTGCAACCACTGCAATGCTGGGGATGGGGTTTGTGACAGCATTGCTAGCAGGGGGAATAATTTCTGGTGCAGTAGCTGCAGGAGTCGGTGCGCTCACATTTCGGCTCGGTGGACTTTATTTTGCTGTGGCTACATTAGCGTTCGCCGAGCTTATGCGGCTTACATGGGTTAACCTTAATTATCAGGTGAGTGTTGGTGGATTGTTAGTGGGTCCAAAGGGGACTGAGGGTTTCCGTGATATCCGATATATTATCGATAATGGAATTTCACCGACCGGGTATTTTTGGATTATTGTTCTATGCCTTGTGCTCGTTCTGTTGTTTTTCTTTGTTCTGGAAAAGTCTCGTTTTGGTCTAACGCTCCGGATGGTTGACAACGACCAAACCGCCACCGCTAGTGTTGGTCTGTCACCGACCCACCATAAGATAGCTGCGGCAGCCACGGCTGGGGCTATCGCTGGAGTAGGTGGTGTTTTATTTGCTCATTACATGACTTTTATTGATCCTCGGAATTTTGGTGTGATGGTGGGCGTCCATTCTCTGGCTTACGCGTTAATTGGTGGTCTCGGTACATTTTTAGGTCCCTTGATTGGCGTGACAATTGATATTGGATTATTAGAATCGCTACGAGTCTTTAGCGGTTTTCGGATGATTATTTTTGGCAGTTTAGTGGTGGTCATACTGATATTCCGACCACGAGGGATCCTTGACGAAAATACAGTGTACTTTATCTCTAGGAAAGCTCGTGTTTTCTACAAGACGCATAAATTTTTTGGCATAAAGGTGTCGGATGACTCAAACTGACGGCCATGATTTGCTAGTTGTGCGGGGCCTTAGTAAAAGGTTCGATGCGATTGTTGCACTTAATAACCTTGATTTTGATATTTCCGATCACGGCGTATTTGGTGTGATTGGTCCAAATGGTTCTGGCAAAACTACTCTGTTTAATCTTATTTCCGGATTACATAACCCTAGTGAAGGTTCTATACGTTACCGCGGGCAGGAATTGATCGGAATGTCCAGCCATAATATCGCTCGCTTGGGAATCGCTCGGACCTTCCAAAACGTTAAGATATTCCCTCGTTTGACAGTAATAGAAAATATTATTGGGGCCCAGACTAGTTTCATGAATATTAACTTGTTGCAGCGTTTGGTGCCTCATGTGGCTCAGGAACGCGAGCGCCTAGAGGAGGCAATGAATATTCTTGATAACATTGGTCTTCTCTCTCTCCAAAAGGTCCTGGCCCAGGAACTCTCGCTTGGTGATCAGAAGCGTTTGGAATTGGGGCGAACCATCGCTTGCAAATCGGATATCTTGTTGCTCGATGAGCCCGCGGGAGGCATGACACCTCAAGAAACTGAGGAGATGACCCGCCTAATTCAAAAACTTGCAGAAGACGGTATGACGATCCTGCTAATTGAGCACAAAATGGGTATGGTAATGTCATTGTGTCAACAAGTCACAGTATTGAATTTTGGTCGCAAGATTGCAGAGGGGACACCGGGAGAAATCCAAAAAGATACTGCTGTTATTGGGGCCTATCTCGGCTCGAAACCGTCGAATGCTTGAGTTGAACGATCTAAGAATTTGCTACGATCAGGCAGTGGCTGTCCATGCAGTTGATCTTCGTATTGATGAAGGTGAGTTGGTCGCGATCGTGGGGCCCAACGGTGCCGGCAAGACGTCGATAATGATGGCAATTAGTGGGGTCGTCAAACCTAAGGCTGGGCAGATTATATTTGATGGAGAAGATATCACCTATGCGCCATCTCACTATATCTATTCGCGGGGGATCGTTCAGGTGCCGGAAGGTCGTATGATCTTTGGCGAGCAAACAGTAAGGGACAATCTTTTGATAGCAGCCCATGGTCGTAAACACAGAGATAGTTCAACTGCGGATTTACAAAAAGTTTTTGGTTTTTTCCCTGTTTTGAGGGAGCGCATGGATCAACGGGCTGACCTTTTAAGTGGAGGTCAACTTCAGATGCTTGCAATTGCGCGCGGATTAATGGGCAGGCCTCGGCTGCTTATGCTTGACGAACCGTCTCTGGGTCTTGCCCCTATGATTGTCCAAGAACTATTTGAGATGGTGAGAACTCTCAAAGAGGAGGGTTTAACCATTCTTCTAGTAGAACAAAACGTTCGCCAGGCTCTGGAAGTTGCCGATAGAGCTTATCTTCTTCAGGCGGGTCAGTTGATCGGAACTGGCAGAGCTGCAGACTTGTTGCAGAATGGTCTTATTGTACAATCCTATCTTGGGACTGGATCGTAATCGATAACTAACAAGATATGGGGACGTGCAAATTAAAGGATTCTATCAAAGTGACTAACGGAAGTACGGTCGGAGTAATAAGATGTTTGGCGATCGTAGGGTTTTTATTGGTGCCAGACTCAGTTTGGTCTGCTGATCGTCTTGTGGTGCGCCACTCCAAAGAGGCGACGAGTGCCGAGAGCGGTCTTAATTACGAGTTTACATTTAGGGTACTGGTGCGCAGGGGTGACTCGGAGCGTCTTGTCTCTGTGGACGATGCCGAATTCATAATAGCCACTGATATGCCGGATATGCCTGGAGCCCACCATATGCCGCATGTTAACGGGGAACCAAGTAGTATCCCGGGTACTTATACAGCACTGTTGGCTTTTGATATGCCGGGTGAATGGAATCTTATTCTAAAGTTTAATAAGCCTATCCGAGACCAAGTAGTCATTTCAGAAATGATACATAAGAGCTCACGAGGTGATAGTCAGCATCCTCATGATTCAAATCATTGACTAGGCGTATACGGAGACAGTGACTTGTCCCCATAATAATTTGGTTTTTTTTTGGGGACTGTGAGTGTGCTGGAATATATATGCTCTAGAGGCCTTTCGCAGGCTAGTATTCCATATAACGGTTTTGAGTTACACGTAACAGGGGCCATCTATTAAAGGATGAGCGGCAAGAAATTTTTCATCCAAATCTAGACCTATTCCAGGCTCATCTAATGGGGAAACCCGGCCGTTTTGGTCCAGTTGGTAGGGTGTGCCGCCCAGTTCATCCCGGAACGGATTATATGTTGCAACATCACCTTCGAAATATCCGGCGTTATCAACTGATGCCAACATATGTATAGATGCTGCCATATTAATGCCGGTAGCTGATGTATGTGGATTGAAAGGTATCTTCCATGCTGAACAGAGTGCCGCAATACGGAGAGATTCTGTAATTCCCCCGGTTTTTGATAGATCTGGTTGAGCAAATCGCACTGCGCCATCTTCGATCATTCTGGTAAATTCAAAGCGGGTGAAATGGTTTTCACCGGCAGCTAAAGGTACTCGGCCAAGAGTAGCAGCTATCTTATAGTCACGATAATCAAGAGCTGGGAACGGTTCTTCCAGCCAGGTCACATTTACATCTTCGAAAGCTGGCATAACTCTTCGGACATCGTCCAACGAGTAACCGGTATTTGCGTCGACCATTATTTCTATTTCTTCCCCAAGGGCTTCCCGCACGGCCTTAACTCTCTTAATATCACGGCCTGGATTATCACCAACTCTCAGTTTAAGTGCACGATATCCAGAAGCGACATGCATTTGGGCTTCGTCAGCAAGCTGGGTTGGCTCTTGCCACCCTAGCGAAATTCCTCCCGCATAGGCGGGTATTGGATTCTTTGAACCACCCAAAAGCCTATAAAGAGGGAGATCGACAATTTTGCATCGGATGTCCCAAAGTGCCATGTCTACTCCACTTAATGCCATGGCTGATGCATACCCCATTCCGTGGCTGGCCAATTGCATTTTGTATACCTTGGCCCAAACTTCCACGTTGCTTCGTGCATCCAAACCCACCACCAACTCGTTGATCGTTGTATCAATTAATTTGGCAATGGCGCCAGGACACCGTCCGTGGTGGGATTCTCCCCAGCCAATAATTCCTTCGTCTGTTGTTACTTTAATTAAGACGGCGTCGCGTTTGATTGCCCGCCCGATACCCAACCGTACATTTTGGCCATCTGGTACACGATACGATATTGGTACCGCTTCCACATTGGAAATCTTCATGAGAATTCATCCAATTCATTTATGTTTTGGAACGAAATATAACTAACAAAGAACTGGGTCTAGTCTAGAGTTCCTTTCATTTGAATCACAATACTATGTTTCTGATGTGTTTTAGCGCTTTGAAGGTTGTTGATAACAAAGATATTTCAGTATGCAGCTATGGGGATCAAACTATCTTTCACATAGATCCTAGCTCGTACACTTTGTATATTGGCTGCATTCTTAAGACCAACTGTAAAGAATATTTGAGATTAAAATATCTAACACAAACAGAGGAAAAGAGTCGGATGTTCTTTGACCCTAGAGAAGCGGGAATGCAGCCCGTGCCTTTCACGCATACAGTATATAATTCTCTCGTAGTCCCGAGACCTATAGGTTGGATTAGTACTATCAGTGTGAGTGGGGTTATTAATTTGGCTCCCTATAGCTTTTTTAATTCAGTGTCTGGGGATCCACCCTGCGTCATGTTCTGTCCAAACGGATTTAAGCCTGGAACGCGGGACCCAAAAGATTCGCTTGTAAACGCTGAAACAACAGGAGAGTTCGTATTCAATATGTGCACGTATGATTTACGGAATGAGATGAATGCAACCTCAGAGCATGTGCCAGCCAGTATTAATGAAATGGAAAAAGCAGGTTTGGAGGCGATGGGATGCTTTAACGTTAAACCGCCCCGAGTGAAAGCCTCACCTATGGTACTAGAATGCCAATATTTGCAAACGGTTCGTCTTCCATCAACGAAATCAGGTAGCCCCAATAGAATAGTGATTGGCGAAGTCATAGGCATCCACGTCGACGAAGAAATGATAGTCGACGGAGTCATCGATATACATAGAGTGAAACCTCTCGCGCGTCTTGGATACTTAGACTATGCCTCGATTGAATCAGAGAATATCTTTCCTATAAATAGGCCCGATTAACTAGGAATTCATTCAGTTAAAGGTTGATAAAGGGAACCTATTCTACGATGGCTGATTCTCTAAAAAATAGTTTCTGGTTTTTTATTGCTATTCAAATACAAGTGCGTCTTTCTTTGAAGCTACTGTAACTGTATCGCCATCTTTTATGGTCCCTGACAGTAATTGTTCCGCAAGAGGGTTTTGCAGGTGTCGCTGGATTGTCCGTCTTAGTGGTCTTGCCCCGTACGTGGGGTTCCATCCATGTTCGGCTAGCCAGTCTTTTGCAGAATCTTGAATATCCAAAGCGATGTGCCGTGGAGCCAAGAGCTCTCGAAGATTCGCGACTTGTATTGTCACTATGTCGAGTAATTCTTTTCGACTCAATTTCTTGAAAAGGATTAGTTCATCTATTCGGTTAAGAAACTCGGGTTTGAATGCATTTCTCACCAAGTCCATAACTAAAGTTTCAGCATGCAAGTCTTCTGGACTGCGGTTAGCCAATAATTCTCCAGCAACGTTTGACGTCATGATGATCAAGGTATTCTTAAAATCGACGGTCCTACCTTGACCGTCGGTCAATCGCCCATCGTCCATAACTTGCAAAAGAACATTCAAAACATCTGGATGGGCCTTCTCTATTTCGTCAAACAAAATTAGTTGATAAGGCCTTCGTCGTATTGATTCGGTTAATGATCCACCTTCCTCGTAGCCAATGTAACCCGGAGGTGCGCCAAGAAGTTTGGAGACAGAGTGCTTTTCCATGTATTCAGACATGTCCACCCTGTGCATAGCTCCTTCATCGTTAAATAAGAATTGGGTTAACGCTTTTGTTAATTCCGTTTTCCCGACACCGGTTGGGCCTAAAAATAAGAATGTTCCGATGGGGCGCCTTGGATCTTGTAGACCTGATCTAGATCGCCGAACAGCATTTGAAACGGCTTCTACTGCGTCTGTTTGTCCTACAACAATTTTTTCAAGATGGCTTTCCATGTTTAGTAATTTTTCTTTTTCTTCCTCTAGTATCTTTTCGGTGGGAATTCCAGTCCATCGGGCAACGACGCTCGCAATATCGGAAGGTTGCACTCTTTCACCTACCATTTGATTTGCTGTTCCGGATTGCGATTCTGATCCGTTTAGTTGTTCTTCTAAATTAGGTATGACCGAATGGGCGAGCTCGCCCGCGCGTTCAAAGTCACCGTCCCTTTTTGAAATTTCGAGTTCTACGCGCGCGTTATCAAGATCCTCTCTTATCCTTCTGGTATCTTGAAGGATGGCTCGCTCTGTTTCCCATCGTACTGATAGTTCATGCTGCTTTTTCACAACAGAATCTAGGTTTTGCTCCAGATGCTGCAATCGTTCCCGTGAGGCAGGATCCACCTCTTTTAAAAGAGCCTCTCGCTCGATTTTAAGTTGTAAAACTTTTCTATCTAATTCGTCGATCTCTTCTGGTTTGCTGTCAACCTCCATCCGTTTACGACTTCCTGCTTCATCAATTAAGTCAATCGCTTTATCGGGGAGAAATCTGTCTGTTATATATCGGTTTGATAGCTGGGCGGAAGTTACAATCGCACTGTCTGTAATATTCACACCGTGGTGGAGCTCATATTTTTCCCTGAGACCCCTCAGGATTGAAATGGTATCCTCCATGCTTGGTTCTTGGACAAAAATCGGCTGAAATCTTCTCGCAAACGCGGTGTCTTTTTCGATGTGTTTTCGATATTCGTCCATCGTAGTGGCACCGATGCAGTGTAAATCTCCTCGAGCGAGGGCAGGCTTTAATAGATTGGATGCATCCATAGCGCCATCAGCGGCTCCTGCTCCAACTAATGTATGTAGCTCGTCCACAAATAAAAGGATGTTTCCTTCTGAACTTGTAACCTCGCTTAAAAGACTCTTAAGCCGTTCTTCAAATTCCCCTCTAAATTTTGCCCCGGCCAACAAGGAACCAAGGTCAAGATTAAGCAAAGTTTTTCCGTAAAGAGGCTCTGGTACATCACCTTCACATATGCGAAGAGCCAATCCTTCAGCAATGGCGGTTTTACCCACCCCCGGTTGCCCGATTAGTACTGGATTATTTTTTGTCCGTCTGGATAAAACTTGGATTGTACGCCTTATTTCTTCGTCTCGGCCAATAACCGGATCTAGCTTTCCGTTTTTTGCCAACTGCGTCATATCTTGAGTAAAGCGATGCAAGGCTTCATATGTGGCCTCGCTATTTGCGGTATCGGCGACTTTGCCCCCCCGCAGCTTCCGAATGGCAGATTCGACATTTGTGGTGGAAATGCCGGATTGTTTTAAGAGGCGTCCAGTCAAAATCTCAGGACATGTGGAAAAGGCAAGTAACAGTATTTCCGCTGTTACAAAATTATCGCCTTTAGTGCGGGCTAGTTCCTCTGCTTTGGCGAATATTATTGATATTTCATCGGAAAGTCTGAGCTTACCATCCGTACCTTCAACTTTTGGAAGACGCTCCTTCTCGGTGGTTAGTAGTCTCCGAGCTACCCCAGGATCACCTCCGGCAAGATCCAAGAGATTAGAGATAATTCCCTGGGTATCTGACAGCATTTCGCCCAACAAATGAATATCAGTAAGCGTTTGGTGCTTAGATACCACCGCAGAATGCTGAGCTCCATCCAAAAAACTTTTGACTGTCTCAGAATATTTTTCAAGGCGCATTTTAATTTCACCTATACATGGTTTTAGACTGGATCTTCCTCTAATATATGGGTGTGGTAATTAGGCAACACAAGGTTACCGGTCCAGATCTCAGAATATAAGGGAGTTTACTAATACTTGATCGGTTGTTTGGTATGGCATAGCGTTTTTAAGTCGAAAAGGAATTGGACCCTAAAAATTAAAACCGGGTTAGGAGAGGCAGTGTTTAGTACTGGTAAATCTGCGTGTATTCCAGTGTTGATAGCAGGCTTGGTGGTCGTTAGTACTCTATTTAGCGGTCATTCCTCAGCGTCAGAGAAAGTGGTGCGAATCTGGCACACGGAGCCCAATCATATGACTCTCGCGGTGATGAGAGAGATTATCGCCGACTACGAGAAGTTGAATCCGGGTATCCGTATCGAACAGGAGGCGATTGGGTGGAGTTCCTTGCTTCAAAAACTTCAAGCCTCGCTCGCTGCAGGTGCACCCCCTGACGCTTCCCATGGATATACGGGTCTGGTGCTTATGCTTTCGGACCTCGGACTTTTACGTCCGTTGGATGATGTTGTGGCCTCCATCGGGGAGGACAATATTTTCGAAATCGTGAGGCGGATCAGTCTCGATGACGACGGGCACTATTACGGGTTACCCCATTGTATCGGTGCTGACGCGATCGTTTACCGGAAAGACCTATACCGCCAGGCTGGTTTAGACGATGCCGTGGCGCCACGGAACTGGGACGAATGGCTGGTCCAATTGCAGAAACTAACCGTGGACACGGACGGAGATGGAACGGTTGATCAATATGGGCTTGGTTTGGCTGGCGAAGGTGGGTTTATTAATGAAGAGGTTTTGATGTGGACCGGGTCGAATGGTGGACGTATGTGGGACCCGGACGGTCGTCCCACCTTCACAGAACAACCCATGATCGAAATGTTGCAATTCTACAAGAAGGTAAGTGATTGCTGTTTATGGCCGGGCTGGTTGAACCATTCGTACCCCGAGACCTTTACGATGCTGGCCCAGGGTAAGGTGGCTTCTATATTGGGGTGGGGGCGCGGTTCTGTCGAATTTGAAAAATACGCCCCGGACGTGGTCGCGAACGGAGACATAGGCATTTTCGATTCCAAGCCAGTGGGACCGTCCGGGACGGAATTCATGACGCAGCTGGACGGTGAACAGTGGATGGTGTTCGAGCACGCAGAATATCCGGATGAAGCGATCGACTTTCTCAAGTTTTTTTATCAAAGGGACAATTATCGGAAATACGCGCAGTCGGTACCAATCCACTTGCTTCCGATCGATCAAACAATGTATGAGGACGCGGCCTACTGGGAGCAGACGCCGGCCTTCGATACTTGGAGATTCTGGGTAGGGACCCAACGCAACTTCATTGCTCAGGGTAATGCTCGGCCAGTAATCGAGTGGGACGACTTAAAAATTCCATATTTGGCGGAGGTTGGCGGCTCTGGGATCCTGATAGATATGGTTTCGGACGTTATTACGGAACGTAGAACGCCTGAAGAGGCTGCAGAATATGCCCAGCAGCGGGCGGAACAGTTAATCGAGGAAATGGGATATCGACGGTGGTAAGAGTAGATATGTGCTTGCCCTTATAGAATCACTATGACCCAATGAGCGCTGCAACGAATCCGCTAGAAACAGTGAGAACGAGAAGGATCCCCGACCGAACCTGGGGAATGCTTCTAATCGTGCCCGCCGTGCTCATGGTGGCGTGTCTGGTGCTATATCCAGTTGGTTACGCCGTGTGGCTCAGTTTTCACCGCAAACACGCATACCTGCCTGTGGAAACTTTCATTGGCCTCACCAATTATAAAAATTTATTTGTCGATCCACAGTTTTGGCAGAGTTTTTGGCTTGGCACCGTCTACGGGTTCAGCACTATCGGACTTCAGATTGTGTTAGGCGTGGCCGCCGCCTTGCTTCTTGCGGAGTCCTTCAAAGGTCGCTCATTGGTACGAGGTATCGCCCTTTTTCCTTACGTCGTACCGACCATCGTAGTAGTCCTTATCTGGCGTTGGATCTTGAATGACAGCTATGGGCTTCTCAATCATATCTTGCAGTCGATCGGCATTGTTTCTGCGCCGGTGACATGGCTGGGTCCGAGCATGATACTGATTTCATTGATCTTGGTCAGTACGTGGACGTTCTTTCCCTTCGTGCTTATTACTGTATTGGCGCGCTTGCAGACGATTAACCCGGAACTTTATGACGCTGCTGCAGTGGATGGGGCGAGTGCGTGGCAACGTTTTTATCACGTGACCCTGCCTCAGTTGCGCACCATTCTTTTTGTGGTGATTTTGCTGCGTTTTATCTTCATGTTTACCAAGTTTGATATCGTTTGGTTGCTTGGCGGTGGCAGCGGGGGGACGGGACGATTCATTCGCACGCTACCGGTTTATACCTATTTAAAAACGTTTGGTCAGTTGCAGGT
>CAZAHE010000074.1:0-11392 GCA_964484965.1 uncultured Acidiferrobacteraceae bacterium
AATTCTTCGCACCACCAGCGCAATCATTAGTCAGTTTTCCCCAGATGTGCTAAAGAAAAGCAAAGGGCCCGGCCCCCCCGCACCACTAAGGGTAGGAGCCCGGGCCCTAGCAATAAGAAGCAGTTGTTGAGTTACTGAATCTTCACGAAACGCCACTTGAACTGATTGTCGGCTCGTTGTTTCAGCGTCACACCTGAGCGCACACCCCAGGCCAGCGCTTGCTGATGGAGCGGAATATAAGCGATGTCATCAATGGTCATCGCAAACGCTGCTTCAATCAGCTGATCTCTCTTACCAGCATCCGTTTCACTCAACACCTTGGCGGTCAACGCATCCACTTCCTCGTTGCAATATCCGCCGATATTGAACTTGCCGTTGGTAATCTTATTACGGTCAGGCTTATTCCAAATCACCGCATCATCGGCAATGCGTGGGCAGCCATGCAGATTAGACAGCACGTTCCAGGAATCAAGACTACCCGGAGTCCATCCAAGAAGGTAGAAACTGACATCCAGGTTGGGTGCTAGAACCTTAGGAAAATATTTCGCCTTAGGTTGTGCCAGCAGGTTTACTTTAATACCGACTTTAGCCAACATCGAAACAACTGCCTGGCATATCGACTCATCGTTGACATAGCGATCATTTGGGCAATCCATCCCAACCTCGAAGCCACCTGCATGCCCTGCTTCGGCAAGCAATGTTTTTGCCTTTGCCGGATCGAACCCGAGGCGCGTAAAACGACTACTCTCGATGTTAGTCAACTTCGGGGAGATCATCAGGGCTGATGGTTCTGACAGTCCTCGCATTACCTTCTTTTTGATTGCGTTAATATCGATTGCCCGATAAAACGCCTCGCGCACGCGCTTATCCTTGAATGGGTTACTACCTTTAACACTGGAATGCAGTAGCTCGTTCGAATGCTGATCCATGCCGAGGAATATCGTCCGCAGTTCAGGCCCGATCAACATCCTCGTACCACCGTTGGAGTCTACTCTTGCTTGGTCTTGGACTGGTACTGGGTACGCCATGTCAACCTGTCCTGACAACAACGCCGCGACGCGGGTTGCGTCAGACCCAACTGGAGTAAATGTCACTTTAGTTACATTAGAGTCACGATTGCCATCGTCCCACCAACTGTTATTCGTAACCGCTACCGTTTTGACACCTGACTCGTGGCTCACTAGTTTAAATGGTCCGGTACCGTTGGCGTGGCGGGTCGCATAATTTTCTTCACTACCACCGACATTCTGAGGACTGACCGCATTGTTCGCTTCGGCCCATTCCTTATCCATGATATACCAGGTGCTCCATTCAACATGCAGGATCGGATTCGGTTTGGAAGTAACGAAGTCAACTGTGTGGTCGTCTACCTTAATAACCTGGGTGTCCGCTGCGATTCGGGTCTTTAGATCAGAGCCTTCTGCACGGACACGGGTCGCGGAAAACACCACATCGTCTGCATTGAAGTCGCTGCCGTCATGGAACTTGACACCTTTTCGCAGATGAAAGCGCCAACGCGTCGGTTCCAACACTTCCCAAGAGGTCGCCAGAGAAGGTTCTATCGAGAGATCAGCAGCTCGGCGTATGAGACCTTCGTAAATATTGCCCTGGAATCCAAGATGAAATGTTTCGTTGAGATTGTAAGGATCAAGCGAGTTCAACGTGCCTTGAAAGGCGAACTTCAGCTCTTTAGCTTGTGCCGGCAAAGCTAGGAAAAGCGCAGCTATTACGCCGCACGCAAGTGAGCGAGACTTCATGACGAAATCCTCCCTATGGGTTGTATTGTTGTTCGATTGCCAGTTTGATGGAGGCCGGTGTTTCGTACATTTCCATGCAGTAGCACCTCGGAAACGGTATACCGCATCGTTGTTTATAATCAGTCATTCGGCCCCGCGCTGATACATTCGACTGCACAGTGCTGAAGCGGCATATTCCAGCCTGGCCTAGTCAATGTCAACTAGCCAGCCAGCTAACCCAATAGGTCCCCATTGTTAACCTACGCATCGACAAGGCTGGCGTGAGATTGAGGTATATTCCGTGTCCTTACGCGAGGCGCCTTGGCTGTCGCCTGAGCATGTTCAGAAATTTGGGCACTGCAGGAACAGCTTATGATGCTTTGTCGCTAGAAATACAGGCCATATCGTTTTGCAATACCCGACCAAGTCGTTCTGGCTGACCGCGCTTTTCCTCGGCGCACTGATCGCTCTGTCTGCTTGGGCCACTCGCTCCGAGGCCCAAGCCGAGACTATTAGCCCTGACGCAGCTCATTCGAGAATCGTCAAACTGCTTCATTACTTCGTTAAAAATCGTCATTATTCAAAACCGAGGTTGGACGATGATTTATCGTCAATTATTTTTGATCGCTATCTCGAACACCTAGACCCAAACCGCAGCTTCTTTTATGCCGCAGATATCGAGGAGTTCGAACATATTCGCTGGCGTCTCGACAATCACATACGACGTGCCAGATTGACCTCGGTCTACCAATTGTTCGATCGATTTCGAGCACGTACGCAGGATCGGGCTAACTACGCATTGAAATTGCTCGACAACGGTTTTCGATTCGATATAGATGAGCGCTATCGCTTCGACCGGCGAGATTCGTCATGGGTGTCGACACCCGCAGCAATGGATGAATTATGGCGACAACGTGTGAAGAACGATTACCTGTCCTTAAAACTTTCTGGGAAAAATGATCCGGAAGTAATCGCCACGCTGCGTGATCGCTACCGTCAGATTCAGCGGCGGTCACTGCAATTTACCGCCATAGACGTACTCGAGTTCTTTGCTAATGCATACCTTGCTTCTGTTGATCCTCACAGCCGTTATTTCTCACCGCGCGCACGTGAGAATTTCAGGATCCGTATGAGCCTGTCTCTGGAAGGAATCGGGGCAGTGCTGAGATCTGATAACGAATACACGCGAGTGTTACGCATTGTGCCTGGCGGTGCCGCCGACATAGCTGGCGACCTTAAGGCCGGCGACCGAATTGTTGGTGTTGGACAAAGACAAAAAGAACCGATTGTGGACGTTGTGGGCTGGCGCTTAGACGATGTCGTCGATCTCATCCGTGGCCCCAAGGGTACACTGGTCAGACTGGAGCTCATCCCCGCAGGCAATGCCCTCGACGCTGACCGCCGAGTCATCCATATTGTCCGCGACAAAATTAAGTTGCAGGAGCAAGCCGCTAAAAAATCAATCATCAATATCGACGCCGGTGAACGCATAATCCGTATCGGCGTCATCGAGATACCCACTTTCTATGTAGATTTTGAAGCACGCAGCCGTGGCGACGCGGACTATCGCAGCACAACAAGAGATACGTTGCGTTTGCTCGCAGCGCTGGAGGCCGATGGTATCGATGGCCTAGTGATTGATCTCCGAGGCAATGGCGGTGGCGCACTGACTGAAGCCATCAGCCTGACAGGACTGTTTATTGAGACAGGTCCTATTATTCAAATCCGCAATGCCCGCGACCGAGTTCGGCCTCGCAAAGATCTTGACAAGTACATTGCCTATCATGGCCCACTGGCGGTTTTGATTGACCGGAACAGTGCGTCAGCCTCCGAAATCTTTGCGGGGGCAATTCAGGACTACCGCCGTGGATTAATTATTGGTGAACCCACTTTTGGCAAAGGTACGGTCCAGAATCTTTATGACCTTGATCGCTACAGCAAGGATGACTCTCCACTGGGACAGTTGAAAATTACGACCGCTCAATTTTTTCGTGTTGATGGGAACAGTACTCAACATCGCGGTATTGTTCCTGATATAACCCTACCAACGACAGCCGTTGGCAACTCCGTCGGCGAGCGGGCGCTTGACAACGCTCTACCGTGGAGCAAGATTTCTGCCACACGCTATGTCCGCTTTAAAGGCGCCAGTGTGGTCAACGAACTTGAAGCCGTCCGCGCCTCCTACAAACGGCGCTTGATGGCAGATCCACACTTGATCTTTGTACGCCGCAACACCACCTTGGATCAGCGCGTCACTGAGCAGGAAACTGTGTCGTTGCTCGAGGCGGTGCGGCGAGATGAACGCGAACAACGAGAACAGGCAAGGGAAACACTTCTCTTTGATCTTCAGCGTGATACCGATACGAGCGCTGGGGAAGGTGACGATACGCCGATCGGCACGGGTAGTCGTATCGAAAGTATGATGCTGAGAGAGGCCTCTAGAATACTCGCCGACGCTCTCTCCAGTGCTGAGACAGGACAGGTACTGGCGGACCATGCAGTACGTTCCAAAAGTAGCCGCGGTGAAACGCCGATCTCACCACCGGCAGGCGCACAGAATGCTGTAACGCAGTGAATTTCTCCAAAATCGGTCAATTCGTTTCCGGTCAATCAGGCATCGTCCAGCTAATGAACGATTTGGGCGAGGTGCTTTCGCCGGAGCGGTCATTCAATCTTCTCGGAGGCGGTAACCCCGCCCGGATCCCGGCCGTCGAGGCGAAATTTCGATGGGCGATAGAACAGTTGATGACCAGCGATGGGGATTTCGAGCAACTGGTCGGCAATTACGACGCACCTCAGGGTAATCTTCCTTTTCGTCAATCTATCGCTTTTCTGCTTCGTCAGGAATGCGGCTGGCAAGTTGGACCGGAACATATCGCCATCACAAATGGCAGCCAGGAATCGTTCTTTATACTTTTTAATCTGTTCGGCGGTGAACACGAAGACGGCCGGTGT
The DNA here is from genome assembly GCA_964484965.1 of uncultured Acidiferrobacteraceae bacterium. Lineage (GTDB taxonomy): Bacteria > Pseudomonadota > Gammaproteobacteria > Arenicellales > UBA868 > UBA11791. The sequence goes on from CAZAHE010000074.1 coordinate 4,692, forward strand.
CGCCGAATTTTATTGCCTATGATTCCGGAATACATCGGCTATCATGACGCAGGCCTAGGCAGGAACCTGTTTAATGCATGTCGGCCAAAAATCGAGGCTCTTGAGGCTCACCGCTTTAAGTATCGAGTCGATTTTGACGGACTGACGCTCTCTGAGGACATCGGCGCAATGTGCGTATCGCGCCCGACCAATCCAACAGGTAATGTTCTCACCGATGATGAGCTCAGTCAGCTACACAATCTGGCAGCTACTTATACAGTGCCATTGATCATCGACGGCGCCTACGGACTGCCGTTTCCCAATATCGTGTTCTCTCAGGCGACACCATTGTGGGATGACAACACGATTGTCTGTTTGAGTCTTTCTAAAATCGGACTGCCAGGGCTACGCACCGGCATCGTGGTTGCAAACGAACGTGTTACGCGCGCGATCAGTGGTGCCAATGCAATCCTGAATCTGGCACCCAGCAGTTTCGGGTCCGTACTAGTTCGCGAGCTCGTCGACCACGGACAATTGCTCAGCATTGTGCGCCAGCATATTCAGCCATATTACCGAACACGGTTAGAACAGGCTATCGACTGGTTGGATAAAGCACTCGAAGGCATGCCATATCGTATCCATGTCGCAGAAGGCGCTTTCTTTCTGTGGTTATGGTTGCAAGACCTGCCAATTTCCAGTGACATCCTGTACCAGCGCCTTAAGGCTCGTGATACGTTGGTGATTTCTGGATCTCATTTTTTCCCTGGCCTCAACGGCGACTGGTCTCATCGTCATCAGTGCCTGAGAATCTCCTACGCGCAGGCGCCAGAACAGGTACAGAACGGGATTCGTGTGATCGCTGAAGAAGTGCGCGCTGCATACGACACCCCACAGCCCTGATTCGCGCCACCATGCCCGCCGTTACGCAGCTCGTTGGCGTCGATTGGGGCACTTCAAATTGCCGCGCATTCTTGCTGAGTAAATCAGGCCAGATTCTCAGCAAGATTTCCGAGAACCAGGGCATTGCCGTCATGAAGGACGGTAATTTTGAACAAGTCCTCGATCAACTGTGCGGTCCATGGTTGGCATCGTATCCTGAGTCGGGTGTGTTGTTATCAGGCATGGTCGGCAGCCGACAGGGCTGGATTGAGGCACCCTACTGCCCTTGTCCATGTGACCTTACGACCCTGCGAGACCACGCGATCCCGCTGCCAGCAGACCGTTGGCGTGGGTTCATAATTCCCGGACTATCAAGCACCGGCCTGGCTGGTGCACCCGATGTGATGCGTGGTGAAGAAACACAGGTAGCAGGACTGGCTATGCTGCAACCGAACCTGACCGGCACCGTCTGCTTGCCAGGTTCTCACTCGAAATGGGTATCGTTAAGACCCAACCGAATCGATGGGTTTTCAACATTCTTTACTGGGGAGACCTATTCCGCACTTCGCCACCATACCTTACTTACTCGCCTGATGACGGATGACACGATTTCTCCGAGCGCGTTTAAATTTGGTGTGGAGCAGTCGGCTGCCCCAGGTGGTCTAATGCATCAACTGTTTAGCGTTCGTACTCGCGGACTCACCGGTGAGCTACAAAGCGGCGACCTCGCGGCGTATCTTTCCGGGCTGCTGATTGGCAGTGAGCTGCGCGCGGTGGAAGAACAAGGTTATCTCAATCACGTCGTCCACCTGATTGGAGAGAATGACGTAGCACAGCGCTATCATGATGCCCTGCACATGCTCGGAGCTCAAATTCAGGTGTGGCCCGCAGAACAAGTGACAGCAGCAGGCTTGTGGCTACTTGGACAACAACTCGGACTGTGCAAGGATCGTTAATATGAACGTGACCGAGTGTCTCACTAGACGATCACTGATCGCAATATTGCGCGGCATTACGCCGCGCGAGGCGCTGCCTGTGAGCGAATCTCTGATCAAGGCAGGCATTCGAATTATTGAAGTTCCTCTAAATTCGCCGATGCCGTTCGACACCATTACCGAGATCGACAAATGCTTTGGCGACAATTGTGCAGTCGGGGCCGGTACCGTATTGACCGCTGAGGAAGTCCAGCAGGTTGCCGACACTGGCGCAAAACTTATCGTCTCACCAAATACCGATCCGCGCGTGATAGCGGCCACTCGCCAGGCGGGCCTCTTTTCCATGCCCGGCGCACTCAGCCCGACCGAGGCGTTGACAGCGTTGGGTGCAGGTGCGGATGCGATCAAGCTGTTCCCCGCTGAACTGATCTTGCCTCGAGGTGTCCGTGCACTTCGTGCGGTCATTTCACCCGATACGCGGATCTTCCCTGTGGGTGGTATTACACCCAAGCATATAGCTGAGTATGTCAGCGCCGGAGCAACAGGCTTTGGTATAGGATCGGCGCTCTATGTACCTGGAACATCCGCAGCTGACGTCCACCAGAGAGCATGTGAATTCGTCGCAGCGCTGGCGGAAACCTGGACATGAACAATGCCTGTTTCCCTAGTCGCGTTTACCGGCATCTGAGGCCAAGCGCATGATCAGTGACCTGCAAAATGACCTTCTTTATCAGCGTTGCGAAGCAACGATCCCAGTTATTTTAGTAGCCACGGTCGACACCGTCGACGCTGCGGTTTCGATCGCCAAGACCGTGCATCGCGCAGGCATCGGACTTCTTGAAATCACTCTGAGAAGTTCCGCAGGGCTCGATGCAATTCGCTGCGTACGTCAGGCGGTGCCACAACTATGTGTCGGTGCAGGAACCATCCGCTCCGTCGAAGAATTACGCCTGTCTAGCGCTGCAGGCGCGCAATTTTTGGTCAGCCCGGGCATCACGCCCGCATTACTCAAAGCCGGAATAAATTGCAGTGTTCCGTTCGTGCCTGGTATCGCTAGCGTCTCCGAAGCATTGCTGGCGCGTGAGGCCGGCTATCGGCTACTCAAGTTTTTCCCTGCCGAGACCGCAGGGGGCACCGAATTTCTCAATCATACCGCTGCTGTACTGCCCGATATTCACTTCTGTCCTACAGGCGGGATCAACGAGCACAACCTGCTCGACTACCTGTCCTGTAAAAACGTTTTGTGCATCGGCGGCAGTTGGATTGCACCGCCTAGTCTAGTGCGGTCGGGTGATTGGAATACCATTAGCGCAAGGGCGCAGAACGTGATCAAAGCCTGCCACTCGTTGCACACATGAGACTCGCCGCGATCGGTGAGTGCATGCTAGAAGCCGCCACTGGCCAATCGTTTTTTAGCAACGCTATGGCTTTTGGCTTTGGCGGCGACACCCTTAATACGGCAATATACATGGCACGCGCACTAGCAAGGGACCATCGACCCTCGGTCAGCTACGTAACTGCTTTGGGCGATGACCTATGCAGCGATGCTTTAGTCGATGCCTGGCGCGCTGAAGGTATTGACGACAAACTGATTTTTCGTCTGCCCGGCCAGTTACCCGGCTTCTATCTCATTCACAATAACGATCAGGGTGAACGACAATTTTTTTACTGGCGAGAACAGGCAGCGGCGCGCTCACTGCTTAATGACGGCCGTGATCAGTTGATTATCAAAGAACTGTCCGGATATGACCTCGTTTATCTCAGCGGTATAACATTGGCCATACTCGCGCAAATTGATTGCACAGCCGTGACAAAATTGCTTTTCGAGCTTGCCGCTCAGGGAAACCGTATCGCGTTTGATCCCAATTTCCGACCAGTCCTGTGGACTGACGCGGATGCTGCTAGAAAGGCCTATCAAGAGATCAGTCCGGCGCTGGACTTTTGTCTGCCTACCTTTGATGACGAACACGATCTTTTTGGCGATCCAGATCCTACTGCAACGGCGAGCCGCTGGCAGTCCTGGGGCGTTAGCGAGGTGGTCGTCAAACAAGGTGGAGACGCCGCGCTCATCGCGACCTCCACTGAATCACTCTCAAGTGCCCCTGCTCGAGTTAAGCACGTCGTTGATACTACAGCCGCAGGTGATGCTTTCAACGGGACTTACCTTGTCCGCCGTCTGCTGGGCGATAAGCCGATTGCCGCCGCAGACAAGAGCCATACAGTTGCCGCGCAGGTTATTCAGCACAAAGGAGCTATCGTTCCACGCCTGCGCCTGTAAGTTAATTATGCCGGGGTGACTGTCCGTTCCGTCTCTTTCATCCTTGAGATGAACACATGCCTTACAACGGCCACACCAGCAAAATCATCGGCACGCCGACGGCGATCACTAGGATCTCTAGTGGCAGCCCCATACGCCAATAGTCACCAAAGCGATAACCGCCGGGCCCCATAATGATCGTGTTGTTCTTATGTCCTATCGGTGTAAGAAAAGCGCATGAGGCAGCCACGGCGACAGCCATCAGAAATGCATCGGGGTTGACTTGTAGACGCGTAGCCAGATCCAGTGCGATCGGCGCAGCAATCACCGCGGTTGCGACATTATTGAGCACGTCAGACAAAGTCATGGTAATCAACATCAACAACACAACAACTACAACGACCGGCAGGCCCTCAGTCCAGCCGAACATAGTCTCGGCAATCAAGGCCGTGCCTCCACTGCTATCAAATGCGGCGCCAATGGGAATCAGGCAACCGAGTAGCACGATCACTGGCCATTCAACTGACTCATAGACTTCGGATGCCGACACCAAGCCGAGTATCACATAAGCGACCGCCACCGCACCGAGCGCCACAGGCAAATAAACCAAGCCGCTGCTAGCCGCTAGGATGGCAACGACAAAAAGCCCAATTGCAAGGCCCGCTTTCCTTCGCTGCAGCAAACGCAAACCCCGATCAGCTAACGCCAGACAGCCCAACCAAGTCACCACATCACCTAGTCGGTCCTCTGGACCGGACAGCAGCAGCACATCGCCCGCTCGGATTGACAGTTTCCGAACTCGATCGCGGAACCGCCGGCCTTGTCGTGAAACACCGAGCAACATTACCCCGTGGCGATAAGCCAGACGAAGGTCCAATACAGATCGACCCACAATGCGAGCACCGCTTGGCACCACCACTTCCATCAGGACCTGATGCTGCGCCAGCAACTCGATCTGCTCGTCGTGTGCAGTATGTGCGAGTCCAGCCGCACCAACAAAAACATCTATAGCGGCAGCGGCTCCCTCAACTACAACCAGATCACCAACGCGTAGCGGCTCACGCCGCGCCGCACCAGGCAATCTTCTGCCATTGCGCACGAGTCCAAGGACCACAACATCGTGTTCTTCCGCCAGAGGATAGAGATCGCGCAGTGCATTACCCAGCCCATCGGTCGTATCAATGACTTTGGCTTCCGACACGTAACCTGCAAGATCCTGCAATTCCTTTCTAGGATCGCGCTCCGTTTGTTTTTTCGGCAAGAGCCGCCAGCCGAATGCCGCAACAAACAAGACGCCCACCAGAGCAACGATTCCCCCGACCGCCGCAAAGTCAAACATACTGAACGGGTCACCGAGGGCATCGCCTCTAAATGTCGCTACAACAATATTGGTAGGGGTACCGATCAATGTCACCATCCCGCCAAGAATTGTGGCGAATGACAGTGGCATCAAACTGACTGCAGGACTGCGATTGGCCCGGGTCGCTGCCTCTGAATCGATCGGCATCAACAATGCCAATGCCGCGACATTGTTCATCAGTGCCGACAGGACAGCGCCAACGCCAGACATCAGGCCAATATGCACGCTTAACGGACGCGTGCGACTGACAACATAGCGCGCAATCAACTCTACAGCGCCTGAATTAGACAATCCTCGACTGACAATCAGCACCAGCGCCACGATGATTGTGGCAGGATGGCCAAATCCTGAAAATGCATCGCCCCCCGGCACTGCTCCGACAATAACAGCAACCACGAGCGCAGCAAACGCCACAAGGTCATAGCGAATTCGACCCCACAACAGCAGTGAAAATACCGCACCCAAAATTACGAACAATGATATTTGTTCCGCCGTCAAAAATTCTTCATTCATCCTTAATCAACCCTTCATGCCGGCAACGCTTCCAGATGAATCGAAAAGACACAGAGATCTCTGCAGGACGCTGTTCAATCCACTGATCTATTACGGGCACTGTAAACCACTCACCACCCAGCATTTCTGAATAATCAGGTAATAAGGCAACACTGGTATCGAGTCGGTATACCCAGCAAAACTCCATATCAGTAATCAACATAGCGGGCAATTTAAAAAGACGACGCGGCACTCTCTCTAGCGTGATGCCAACTTCTTCACGTATCTCCCGTAAGCAACACTCATCATAAGTTTCTCCAGCATCAACGTGACCGGCAACCGATGAATCCCACAATCCAGGGCTACTCTCCTTATGCAGTGCGCGCTGCTGAAAAAAGAAGCGACCAGACTGGTTGAAAATCAAAACATGCACGGCACGATGCCGCAGCCCTGTGCGGTGCACTTCGTCTCGACGCGCGTTTCGAATGACACGGTCTCGACTATCGACTACCGGTAGGATTTCTGCATCTTCCGATCGCTCAATCATAAGCATAGACCCCTGGTCCCTGATTGATGCGGACTGTGGCGTTGTGGCGTTCCCGAACGCTGTCTTGTCGCCATTCAGGGTCAACCCAGAACGGCACCTCCACCGCTGTCAACAATTTTCGAGATCGAATCAAATCGGCCGCTCGTTCGGCCACCATAATGACCGGTGCGTTCAAATTTCCATTGGTAATGGCGGGGAAAATCGATGCGTCTACCACGCGCGAGCACCCCATGCCGATCACCCGACACATTG
>CAZAHE010000075.1:0-5816 GCA_964484965.1 uncultured Acidiferrobacteraceae bacterium
ACAAGTACGGTTTTCTTCGTCATCGGAATGAGTATCCTGCAGCTAAAAACCAGCTACCAACGTTGCGAAACGCTCACACAACATCAGTCGCTTCAAGGGCTACGTTGATTGTCCTTACATACTTCGACGATTGTTTTCAAGTTCCTCACCGGCGTTTGCAGCGGTACCGCACATTCGGGAGCAATGATGTCGACGCCCGCATCGATTGCGCGCTGCACTTCCTGGCGCACTTCCTCGGGCCCTTTTTGCATCAGTATCTGGGGATTGTTGATATTGCCAGCCAACCGTATCTTGCCTTCGGCACCTTCGACCATCTTTTCCGGCGCGTTGGCTGACTCAAAGTGGTACATAGCAAATGGCGTTTCCCGAAAATACTCGATACGATCGAGCGATCTCCCGCAACAGTGCAATATGACTGGTGAAGGAACCTGTGGCACAAGCTCCTGATGCCGCCACAACAGAAAATCCCGGTACATAGTGTTTCTAATCAGATCACCGGTCGCATGGTCGGCCCAAACGATTGCGTCAGCGCCAGCTTCGAGTTGTGCTTTAGCAAACAACACCGGTACCTCTGACAGCGTATCAAGAGATTCTTTTGCTCGATCAGGATCAGCGATCGTATCCATGAGGAATTCCTGAACGTTGTACACATGGTAGGACAATGTCCAAGGCCCCATTACCTTACCGAGGATCATTACTTCATCGCCAAAATGAGCTTTTAGCAGGCGAATTGCCTCGAGTGCACAACTTACGTACTTGTCCTCCAAAAACGAGTCGGGGTAGCCATCGGGTAAGCGGATCTTGGCGTCGCGATCAGCCCATGGTGCGGACTGTGGAGTTGGCATATTGTCCGGGTCGCTGAAATCGACCGTGCATCCGAGAGCCGTCGCTTCTTGTGCAATGCCGAACACCGGCATGACGCTGTCGAATCCGATCAGATCGTGGGCGCTGGCAGCGAGTTCAGCCATGGGCTCGGGCTCGGTATTGGCTTCAGGAAAATGAGGGCCAACGAGATCCATCAGTTCGAAGGTTACGACTGAGGTAATACTTGCCGCACAAGGCCGATCGACCGACTTGCCGTTCAACGCAGCGAGAAAACGCTCTTTGGGCTTCATGGGCGCGACAGTCATGTTGTCTCTCCAATGTTATCCTTTCGACTCAGAACAGTTACCAATACTAGCCGATTCTCGTCGGCGGCCACAAAAGCCGGCATTAATTGATACCACACGCGTTGGTTTTCGGAGCAAACAATAAGGAACATGTACAAGGAACTTCAACCTCAAGCGGCAGGCGAACTACTTAACGACGGGGCCGTTACTATTCTCGACATACGAGATTCGGACTCCTACGAGACAGCACATCTTGAATCAGCCATTCAACTCAATCAGTCGAGCCTCAAGCAATTTCTGGATACAACTGCGCGTGATCAGACACTACTCGTATACTGTTATCACGGCATATCAAGCGCCGCTGCCGCTGCATTTTTGATCGAACAGGGATTCTCCGACGTCTACCACATCGTTGGCGGGTTTCAAGCCTGGCAGGAATGCCAACTTCCAACCACCTGAAGGTGGTTGCAGTGACACTCTGCGCGTGCTGATCATAATTTCAAATCAGCCGGGTGCTGCACCAATTACCACTCGTTACGCAGCTCTCGTAATTTGACGAAAACGGTTCTCGGATCGGGCGCGTCGGGTAGCTCGGGAAAGGATTGACGAAGTGCCGCAATTACCGAAGGACTGTGAAGCCGAAAGAAAGTATTCACTTCCTTCTCTAGCTCAAGCGTCGACACCAGCGCATTTTCAGGATCCTCAGTACCGGATTCATTCAGCATCGCCTTGGCACGCTCGTTGTCAGGCTCACGATCGAGCGTGAACTCCAGGTTATTACGCCAGTAATCATGTCCCGGATAAACTCGTGTCGAGCCCGGCAATTTCGATAACTGTGTTGCAAAAGTGTCATACAGTTCTTCGGGATGTCCACCGTTGTGACAATTACCTGCACCTGCGTTAAACAAGGTGTCCCCACAAAACAGCGCGGGTTGTTCGGTGTGTGACAACAAGCAGATGTGGCTCATCGTGTGTCCGGGTGTATCCAACGCTTCGAGTTCGACACTCTTACCAACAGTAATTCTGTCCCCGGCAGCCAAGCCCCGATCAATGCCGGGAATCCGATCCTTTGCATTGGCATGTGCCAGCAACGTCGCGCCAGTCGCTTCAATCATAGCGCTGTTGCCACCGGTATGATCACCATGCTCGTGGGTGTTCAAAATCTGGGTAATCTGCCAGCCCCTTGCCCGTGCCTTCTCGAGACACTTGACGTGATCGAGTGGATCAATAGCCATCGCCTCCCCTGATTCGGGGCAGGCGATCAGATAATTAAAATTACGCCAGGCATTAGCAGTCCAAATTTGTTCGACGATCACCGCGTTCTCCTGTGGGTTTACATGTGGCGACAACCATAATATACGCTGACGCAAGGTGTTGCTTACGAGCACATCAAATCTCGCCTTATCGAACCTGGCAACAACCCACCTGTGAAGCAATTCGCATAGAATAGCCCGCTCCACGCTACAACTGATTGAATCATGGCCTATCGGCTAGTCCCCACCCGCCTGCAGGAAAGCATCGGCGATGGCAGCGTGCGCTGCAACTTGTGTCTGTGGCGCTGCCGTTTACGACATGGCCAGCGCGGCTTCTGCCAAGCGCATGTGAACCGCGACGGCACACTCTACAATCTCTCCTATGGCATCATCTCTGCGATGGATGTCAGCGGCATCGAAGAAAAGCCGGTCCATCATTTTCGACCTGGCAGTCGTGTGCTGTCTATTGGCAGTTATGGCTGCAGCTTCCGGTGCGGGGGCTGCCACAACCTTGAAATCTCCTGGGGCGAAGCTGCGCTGGACGCTCTTGCCCGGGGGGAATCACGCGCCGCTTTTGCTGAACCTGACGAACTGGTATCGGTTGCTGTGGCGGCTGGCGTGGATGGCATTGCATTCACCTACTCGGAACCGGCGGTGTGGCTCGAATATGTCATCGACGTGTGCGACGCGGCTAAGGCAGCAGGCCTCTTTACTGTTTATGTCTCCAACAGTTTTGTCTCTTACGAATCGCTCGACCTGCTTGCCGGCCGCGTCGATGTGCTGTGTTCAGATATCAAAAGCATGGACGACGCTTTTTATAAGAGTATCTGCGGAAAAGCGCGAGTCGAACATATACTGAGTGCCGTTCGCCACGCCCACCGACTTGGCATTCATGTCGAGACCCGGACCAATGTAATTCCCGGACTTAACGACGAGCCGGCCAATCTGACAGCGATTGCACGCTGGATACACGATCACCTTGGCGCGGACAGTCCCTGGCACATTACGCGATTTTTCCCCGCTTATCGCCTCGCTCATGTGCCAGCTACCACGCCCGAGACGCTTTACCGAGCACGCGACATGGCCGTGACTGAGGGGCTCACTCGTGTGTACGTACATGGGGACAAGGGTTGCGACTGCGCCGCAGAGAACTTGCCAGTGGATGCTTATCTCGGCAACCCCGCACTGCTTTACAACCAAAACCAGTGTCCAGCCGCATGCTGTGGCGACGAAGGCATACTACTAAAGAAATACGAACACAAAACAGTACAGCAGGTACCGCTCTCAAACCCCCGTTGAGCGGCTTAATCCGGTACCTGGCTGAACAACCCGCACTTCGTCAAAAAGCCGCGACCTGCCCGTCACTGCGCGGATCGGCTGCACCCTCGATCAGGCCGTCAGGATACCAACATAGGGCACCGGCATGGCCCATCATCTCGTCAAACGCCTCGACCAATTGCACGTCATGCCCGCGCGTTTTCAGCATCTCGATAGTGTTCGGTGCGAAACGGCTTTCGACCTTCAGCGTGGTTGAATCGTCACCCCACGTCCGGCCCAGCAGCCAGCGTGGCGCTGTCACCGCCGCCTGCAGTGCATATCCAAAAATCGCGTAACGGCAAAAAATTGCTGCTTGCGTCTGTGGCTGACCATCACCACCCATGGTGCCATACACGAGCACTCGGCCGTCATTCAAACAGGCGAGTGCCGGCTGTATCGTATGAAATGGCTTTCGTCTCGGCTTCAGCGGATTGTGGTGGATCGGATCGAGAGAAAAACTCATGCCCCGGTTCTGCCACACGATGCCCGAACCGGGCAGCACGACACCGCTGCCGAATTCCCAATAAAGGCTCTGAATGCAACTGACAGCCCGGCCATCCTTATCAATCACACCAAACCAAGCTGTATCACCGCTGGTCGGCGCAGCGGGCCACGGTGCTGCCCTGGCCGTGTCTATCGCCGCGGCCAGGGCTTCCAACGCGGGAGCGGATAGGAATTTGAGCGGGTCCACCGCCATGAAAGCGGGATCTCTGATTTCGCGATCTCGTACCTTAAACGCACATTTGGTCGATTCGACCAATGCATGAACAAAATCAGCATCCTCGGCCGAAGATATTTCCAATCGATCAAACACACCCAGCGTCATCAGTGATGCGAGGCCTTGGGTCGGCGGTGGTAAGTTGTAGAGCAGATGGCCCGCAACCTGCAATTGCAATGGCTTCACTTGAGCTGCTGTAGTGGTTTCCAGATCCTCGATCGTCAACGGACTAGCGGCTGCTGCCAGGTCATCAGCAATGCCTTGCGCAAGCTCACCTCGATAAAACTCTTCGAGGCCATTTGCCGCCAGGTGTTCGAATACATTGGCCAATGGGCGGTTGCAAAAGCGCATGCCCACGGCAGGCTCCCGGCAGCCGTCATCGATCAGGAATGTATCGGCAAATCCTGTAACGCCAAGGAGTTCTTCACGCTTATCGAGCGTGTTAGTAAATTGGCTGTCGGTGACCGGGAACCCCTCACGAGCATAGTGAATTGCTTCCTCAAACAGCCTCGACAAAGGTAAGCGACCACCCCATTGTCTGCTGAGCTCGTAGGCGCATTGCCATCCAGCAACCGCACCTGCAACGGTCAATGCTGCCTCGCCGCCACGCGCCGGGATAGTCGTATGACCTGCCGCGCGGTAAGTGCCTGCGTTAGCAGCACTCGCGGATCGACCACAAGCGTCAATCCCGACAGGTTGTGTAGCGTGCCCCTTGATTAGCCAAAACCCATCGCCTCCGAGCCCATTCATATGCGGATACACCACGGTCAGGGTTGCGGCTGATGCGATCGCCGCTTCGAGTGCGTTACCGCCTTCGCGCAACACCCGCAGGCCTGCCGCGGAGGCGCTATGATGGGGCGCGGTCACAGCACCGCGAAACCCCCGTGTTGTTCTCAGCATCAGCGCGACACCGCTCGTATCAGAATCAAGGCCAAATCTTCTTGTAAGCCCGGGGCTGCGTACCGCCGGTACCGATGCCACCTACAGGGTTATGACAATATTGCCATTGGCGTCGACCGCCGCCGTGGTTCCCGGTGGTACAACGCACGTGGCATCGTACTCCTCGATGATCACGGGCCCCGGCTGCGTGCCGGATAATTGATTTCGATCCACCAGCACCGGTGTTTCCACCCAGCCCAACGCTTGACCAAAATATGCGCGTCGCGCCTGCTTACCGTTGGCTGGTGCTTTTGGGTTTTGGCCAGCAGCCGGCAGTCCACGCTCCTCAGTTAATCCCCGCCCAACCAACTCAAGGTTGACCAGTTCAACCGGTTCGTCCGGACCAGCACGGTGCCCGTAGGTCTGTTCGTGCTCACTGGCGAACGCCTCTTCCAGCTCGGCTACAGCGGCTGCATCAAATGGCCCCGGCCCGGCGCGGACACTCAGTTCGTAAATCTGCCCCTTGTAGTGCATGTTGGC
>CAZAHE010000075.1:5916-11372 GCA_964484965.1 uncultured Acidiferrobacteraceae bacterium
GGTCCATTGCCGCCGAATGCAACCAAGGTGAAACTGCGGGGATCACGGCCACGCTCACTGGACACTGCCTTGACAGCGCGAATCATATTGGCCGCAGCGATCTCATGTGCACCATGCGCCGCCTCCACGACATCGAGTCCGAGTGGCTCTGCGATTCGCTCAGCAAACACCGAATGGCTCAGCGCGGAGTCGATTTTGAGTTCACCGCCGACTAGGTGCGTTGGATTCAAGTATCCCAGCACCATGTTGGCATCAGTAATGGTGGGCTCGGTACCACCAAGTGCATAGCAAACTGGGCCTGGGTTGGCACCGGCACTGCGCGGACCGATTTGCATAGCGCCGCCCGCGTCCAACCATACAATTGAGCCACCTCCTGCTCCAACCTCGGCAAGGTCGATCGCTGGCACTTTGAGACGATAACCAGCACCGGTGAGTAGGCGTGAGCCCATCATAATGCCTGCGCCGACACTGTATTCAACGGCACGTGAGTAGGTGCCCTTTTCGATCAGCGACGCTTTGGCGGTGGTTCCGCCCATATCGAAACTGACCACATCTGCGATACCGATCGCCTGACTCAGTGCATGCGCTCCAACCACACCACCGGCCGGTCCGGATTCGATGATATGGCACGGCAACTTGCTGGCCTGATCGACAGTCGTCAAGCCGCCATTCGACTGCATCAACAGCAGTCGTGCTTCGATTTTTTCATTGGCAAACTCGCGTACCAATGACGACAAATAACTCGATACCACCGGTAGCAGGTAGGCATTAATGACCGTCGTCGAGGTTCGTTCATACTCCTTGATTTCCGGCAATACATCAAAACTGATACAGCAAGGGATATTCGGTGCTCGCTCCCTGATCACTTCTAGAATCAACTGCTCATGCGATGGGTTAGTAAATGAATTGAGCAGACAGACGGCGATCGATTCAACCCCTTCCTCTAGTAAACGGTCGACAGCAATCTCGATGTCACTTCGATTGAGCTCGCGTTGTACATTTCCTTTGGCATCGATCCGTTCATCCACTTCCACGCGCAGATAGCGCTCAACCAGCGGTATCGGCTTTTCCCATGCGAGGTCGTACAGTCTCGGCATGCGCAAAGTGCGCAGCTCAAGCACATCCCGGAAACCACGAGTCGTGATGAGTCCAGTGCGTGCACCAGTCATCTCAAGAATCGCGTTAGATGCTACGGTAGTCCCGTGCATAACCTCGGCAATATCGGACCGCTCAAGCGCATAGGACGAGATGATCTGACCAATACCGGAAATAATACCTCGTGCATAATCATCTTCTGTTGAAGACACTTTGCGTGTCATGACAGTCCCATCCGGCGCAACAAATACGATGTCAGTGAAAGTGCCTCCAATATCGACGCCGACACGATAAGTTCCGATCTTTTTCACTCAAGCCTCCTCTTGCACTACCGAAGACGCCGTCACATTGCGAGATTCGTCATGACGCGCATTGCGCAGTGTCTGAGTTGCGTCCTCGTCGACCTGCCACGCGGAACAATCGATGACGACACCATAATCGTCCCTAGCACTTTCGATACTGACAAATTCGTTGCGCACGTCCATAAGGACTTTATCCGGATCACGTTTCATCGGATCACCCCAACCACCGCCACCCGGCAGTTCGTGGCGAAAAACGTCGCCCTCTTTCAGGGGCATAGTCAACTTCGAATCAAGCATCTGGGCCTCTGCATGGGGGTTCAAAATATTTTGAGACGGCTGGCCCGCCTGGCCACCGTAAAGCCCGTAAGGCCTAAATCGGCGACGGTCGGAACGCACCTGCAGGACTGCTTCTTTTTCGGTAAATAGGTAGTCTCGACGGTAGGGCACCCCGCCGCGGAATTCACCCACGCCGGCCCTGTCAGTGATCAGTTCGTAGGCCAACACTTGCAGAGGATTTTCCGCTTCGATTAGTTCTATCGACTGCGAAGCCATGTTCGCAAACATGTTTGAATTTCCCTGTACGCCGTCTGCCCACGGTCGCCCTCCCCAACTGCCGCAGGCAAAGTCGACAAAGATGAAAGGTTTGCGTTGTTCATCGTAACCACCCACCGTAACACCCGTGTTGCCACCATCCGATGCCGCACCTACCCGGTCCGGCAGCATCTTTGCCAGAGCGCCATAAACGCAGTCACCCATGCGAAAGCCGGTAAGACCACGCGCCGCACAGGCCGCGGGCAATTCCATGTTCGTGATCGTACCGGAAGGTGCGGTCACCTCGATGGCCCGGAACAGGCCCTCATTGCAGGGAATATCGAACGGCAGTACGGAGCGCACCGCGGCATAGGAAACCGCTTTCGTAAACGACAACGTACAATTGATCGCTCCTCTGACCTGTGCTGAGCTCCCATCCCAGTCGACTTTCAGCGCGTCACCGTGCTTCTCAATCGTGCAGAACAACCGTATCGGTCGCTCCCGATCAATCCCATCGTCGTCAATCCAGTCTTCGAATGAATATTCCCCATCTGGCAATCCACTGATTCCAGCTCGCGTCAGGCGCTCGGCGTATTCAATGACCGCCTGCATGTAATGGCGCGTCGTTTCCAGTCCAAACCGGTCCACCAGTTCAAGAAACTGCTGTTCCGCAATGTTGCATGCCGAAAGTTGGGCGCGCATATCACCGGTCACCTGTACCGGGATACGCACGTTGGTCTCAATCATCGTCCACATGGTCTGATTAGGCTGACCGCGCTCATATAGCTTGATTGGGGGAATCCGTAGCCCTTCTTGGTAGATCTCCGTCGAATCTGACGCATTTGACCCGGGCACACGCCCGCCAACGTCGGCCTGGTGCGAGATCGTTGCCCCGAACGCCAGACGTTCACCGTCTACAAAAATCGGTTTGAAAATAAACACATCCGGCAAATGCATGCCGCCGTGATAGGGATCGTTGATAACGAATACATCGCCTGGATGAATATCGCCCTCGAATTCGGCGAGCACGGATTCAAGCGCTGTCGGAATGGATCCGAGATGCAGTGGTATCGTCAACCCTTGCGCCACAAGTTTGCCATCGGCATCCGTGAACGCGGTTGAAAAATCCATATTGTCACGAAGCACACCCGATTAAGTCGTGCGACAGATAGTCACGGCCATTTCATCAGCGATCGAAAAGAGCGCGTTTTTAAACAGTTCTAGCGTAACCGGATCGGTCTTCATCAGCTTGATCTTGTCCTGAGATAGTAATTATCGGCCTAGGCAGCAACGCGGTTGTTATACGACCGCGAGAATTTATCAATAACCTGGCCAGGGCCTCTGTCCAAAGTGATATAGCCGCTGTCACCGAACACCTCGACTCCGTTTACGTAAACAGCGTGCACCCCGATCGGTCGGCGAATCGTTCGTCGTCCACCTCCTGGCAAATCACTGACGCGCTCAGGCGCACTCACGCCAACCTTCGCAGGATCAAACAACAGCAAGTCAGCAGGCAGGCCGACCGCGATCCGGCCTCGGTCATACATGCCGTAGAAGTCTGCCGGATGGCTGGTTAAACGACGAACGCCCTCGCTTAGAGAAAATTCGCCGAGCTCTCGAACCCAGTGCGCCAGGAAGTGCAGTCCAAAACCAGCATCGCACATAAACACCAGGTGCGCCCCTGCGTCCGACAACGATACGACGCCCTCCGGATGCTGCAGCAGTCGGCCAACACCGTCGTCTTCAACATTGAGAAAGCGCCCAATGAAGGTGGTCTCCAGTTCTTCTTCAAGTGCCAGGTCAAACATAATATCTACTGGATCACGGCTATCTTGAGCAGCAAGCTCTGCGATGGTGTGATTCGCCAGTGCGTTGTTCTTTTCCAGCGCGGGCAATGCCACCATGACCCGGTCCCAGTTGCCCTGGAAGATCATACCGGGCCCTACATTAGCGAGGTTCTCTCGGAAAAGGTCACGAAAACTTGGATCGGCGAGTTCCGTTTTCAGGCGTTTCGGTTCATAAGCCTTAATTTTGGAAAAGGCCGGGTGGCTGTAGAACGGATAAGCATTCGCAAGTGTAAAGTCGAACGATAATGGTTGGCAGGGAATCTGTACATGGACCCGGCTGCCTTGTTGATTGGCGCTGGCACAGGACTCGAATACGCTCAGGCCGCGCTCAGGTGCCTGCTCGTTGTACATCGCAACACCAGTGGTAAGAAAGATCGACCGATTATGACGACGTGAGATATCAGCCAACTCGTCGACGCCACGCGCGCCAGAGGCAAGCTGCACCACGCCGTGCCCACTGTCGCCCATCGCAGCGACCAGCGCCTCGAATTCGTCGAGCTCGGATATTGTCGACGGCATTGGTCTGCCGCCATAACCAGAGTGGTTTAACGAGTACGAGCCGCCCAAGCCAACCGCACCATGCGCCATTGCCTCGGCCACCACACTCTGCATGTTGGCGAGCTGTTCCTTGGTCGGTACCTTCTGCTCCGAGGCAGCTTCACCCATGACGGCCGTTCGGATCACAGAATGCCCTACAAGTACGGCCACATTGAGATAAGGTGCGGCATTTCGAAGCGCAGCTAAGTAATCTGGGAAACTCTCGAAATCCCATTGCACCCCCGTCCTTAGTGCATCGAGGTCCATCCCTTCAACCACCGAGAGATTGCGCAGTATCAGGTCACGCACAGATGGCGGACTCGGCACAATACCAAAACCGCAATTGCCCATTACCGCGGTAGTGACACCAAGCGAAGGCGACGGCGAGAGTGTCGCATCCCAAGTTACCTGCGCATCGTAATGTGTATGCAGGTCGACAATACCCGGTGCCAGTACCAAGCCGTTGGCGTCGATGGTTTTATGCGCTGGCCCGTCTACTTCACCAATGACGCTGATGCGGCCGCCGTGCACCGCGACATCACTACAACGTGGATCACTGCCTGTCCCGTCCACTAGCGTTGCACCGCGGATTACGAGATCGTACACGTCGATCACCTCCCTTATGAATTGAGCGTTGAGTCGCCCCGAGTTCAAACCAAGAAACCCCGCCTCAGCGGGGTTCTGGTTCACTGCAATTCACAAATTTAAGACGTTACTGCAACTGCCCGCACAGCCAGTTGATTCCAGGCACGCTACACGCTGCATCACCTGCGTCCGACAAAGTGGCACATCCACCAAGAAGGAAGGCCATAACCAGTAATGACAATACTGCTTTTTTCATTTTCACCACTCCCGAGGATCAAGTATCAGCTGTTTTCAGAGCCTACCCTACCATGTCGAGCGGCCCACGGACAGGCATAAGCTGGCAAACATACAAAACAACCGGTGCTCCTTAAGAGTCTCTGCCAGACCTTATACGCTCGGCAATAAGGACCTAACGGCCGATAAAAAAGCCGTGGCCTCATAAAGAGGCCACGGCCGGATACCACGATGGCGCTAGGCCGAGTCAATCGACGCAGTGCCAATACGTCATACTTTACTTGAGGTAAGTCGCGTTCAACTGCTGCGCATCACCCCACTTCTT
>CAZAHE010000076.1:0-11351 GCA_964484965.1 uncultured Acidiferrobacteraceae bacterium
GCGTGTAGTCATTGATCAACGCAAATCGCCTACTGGTTGACTGATTTGGGTTCGATCCATGGATGGTATTGCACGAGAAGATCCCAACCTGTCCCTTGCCAAGTGCAAGATCGCCCGCACGGGATTCGTCCACCTGTGTGGCTCTGGCGACTTGTCGTTTGCCGTAATCGACCAGATGAAAAGGTTCAATACGAGTATGGGAACCTGGTATTACCCGCAAGCAGCCGTTGTCGGAAGTTGCGTCGCTTATCGCCAGATAAGCGATGATGAATCGGGGGTTAACCGGAATGCGAGCGGCGTCTTGATGCCAGCCGTAGTAAGTTGTCGAATTTGGTTCTTTAATTCGGAAAATAGAATTGGTCAGCAGGATATCAGGGCCGATAAGGTCTTCAATAATATCCAGCAGTAACGGGAAAATACTTATTTCGTAGACCCAGTCGAACAACAGATTGCATTTTATTTCAAGCGCCCACGAGGCATCTTCAGGATATTCGCGTTCAAATTGTTCTATGCGCTGACGAAAAGAGTCGCAACTGGAAGATGGGAAAACGTCGATGCCTGAAATAAAGCCCTGAGAATTAAACTTACTGATTTGCCTGTCTGACAATACTTTGGGCATAAGAAAATAGAAAGAAGTGGGGCGAACGTTACTCAGCTAGCCTAACATATCGCCCGAAAATCAGAGCCCGATATTACGATGTGGGTGATGAAATGGTCAGTATAAGATAGGCTATGTGGCGATCAGTATGTTCAGATCATTGCTCTAGAGGCAAAAACGGGCTGGTGTGACAGACGCGCTAGGGAACACCAAGAACTCTGATCTGTGTGGGCTTGAAGCCAAGTGATGTTTCAATGTGGGTTGCATTAATGTCGACTTCCCCCCATGCGGGGTCTACCTGCTTCCAGCTACCATCGACCAACACTTCGGCCCATTGATGCCCAACAAATCTAGGGCCGGCTTCGTCGAAGCTGTACATCAATCCATATACCCCTCTCGCAGGAATCCCATTTAGCCGGGCAAGCGTGACGAACAGCTGGGTATGTTCTGTGCAGTCTCCCTTTTTGCTTTTGATAATCTCCGACACATTCGAAGAATGAAAAACGTAGTCGTTCAATAGATATTGGTCAACAAAATTGACCAGTTCGTGAACCTTTTCGCCAGCACTTAGACCTGTTTTATAGGCCAATGGGTTAATGGATTTAACTGCTGCACTGCCTGTTGGGTGCTCATAGGTGGCCCGCAGATAACGCGTGGTATCGCCTGGCTGTCCCTGACGCTGTCCGCTTGGTGTCGCGCTGGTGCGCACAAGTACGGACTTGTCAGTACTGCTGAGAATCTGCTGGTATGGATTTGCCTTGATCATTTGATTCACGTAGGGACCACTGATCATTACAGTCAGACCGGTAATTTCCTCAATCGGAGGCAAAGAAGACTCGATCTTTATTTCTTGAACAGGAAAAAAGGGAACTGCCATTGAAAGGTTTGTGGCTACATTTTTTGATTCTGGTTGTGCGACTATCCCCATAAATTCTAGCCTCAAGAGCTGACCACGGTCGTTAATGTTTTCGGTAATTACAAATCCTTCCGAGTCATGCAGCTCGAACACGTAGTGGTTCTCCTTTTTCCCTTCGCGGTGAACTGCGCTTTTTTCAACAACCCGAATTTTCGCCTTCCGCAGTTGGATAAGGTTTAAGTCAACGTCGTAAGCTCTCTCATCTGTTTCGTATCCTTGCGGCGGATTGCTATGTGCCAGGACACGATCTTGAAAAACATCATCAAGCCGTATAGCGACATAGGGCAAGGTGTAGTGTGTTGTTTGGTCTCCCCCAGCGACATTCACAACGTATTCGTCGCCTCCATTTCGGCGCAGTGAAGCTGTAACACGTGTTTTTTTAAGCGTTTTTATAAAGCTCCCGGTCTCTTTGTCGATGATCCCCTCTTCGTTGGTTGTTACCTCGGTCTTTGTTAGTAGCGTGGTGTCGTTTTGCATGTCAAATGTAACTTGAGTATCGATATGGACAACGGTAGCCTCACCCTCTGTGGTTGCGGAATAAAATTTAAATTCTGTTTGAACGGACACAAGGTGGAGGCCATTGGCTTTATTTTCTCGCCATTGTTCGCTGGCATAACCGATTTTGGTATCGCCTGAATAAACACCGTACCATTGCTCATAAGGCACCAAGTTGTCGAGAACTAATTTCGTAGCTGAATACGAGGGGCTACAAATTAGTGCACAAATTAATAGGGCAATCACTTTCAATGGGTGGGCTTTTCCAGGGGTCGTTTATGAAACTGGTACGAAGGCCTTGAATGATGCCTGACAGCTGGCGAAAACCAGTCAGACCGTGCAAGAGGTAGCCTGCGATACGTACCCGCAGCGTCGCCTGCAACTGGTTCTGGGCGGTAAGGTTGTTGCATCGGTTTTAACGAAGGACAAGTCTCCACAAGTCAGTTCACTAGTTTATATAAATCATTGCACAGTATCGGCAGTGCAAATGGCGGTAATGTTGATAGCTAGGATGCCTATGATTCCGAGCCAACGATTTGATTAAAAGAATAGCAAGGCAGGTGCTCGTGATTTTTCCTTACAGTCTAGTCTGTTGGACCGAGTTGTCTGCGAGCTTACCTGGTAAGCGATGGTTATTGGATAGCGGGCAATTTACTCCTTGTCAGCACGTCGCAAACGCGTTAAACATAGCTAATCAGTAGTGTCTGTCATCGGCGCTGCAAGCGTTTTACTAACGGAGGTCGGGAATTTGAATGACAAACAGGTGTGCCATCGAGTGGTCGTGATGGGGGCTGGAGGTATGGGTGCACTATTCGGTTCAATCGTACAGCAAGGTGGGCTGGAGGTGACGCTGGTTGATGTGCATGATGAGCATGTTGCCGCGATCCAGAAAAACGGACTGCAAGTGGTGGGTTTTGGTGGTGATCGTATTGTTCCGATTGCGGCGACAACACGAGTCAGCGAAGTGCACGATGCCGATGTGGTCTTTTTTCAGTGCAAGTCGATGAGCTCTAAGCAGGCGGCGAAGTCTGTGGCACACCTGATTGAAGGCGGCGCGGTCGCATTGAGTTTTCAAAATGGACTCGGCAATGAAGAAGTCATCGCCTCTGTTGTCGGGAGCGACAAGGTCCTCGGTGGTTTGACTACGATGGCAGGTGCTGTGGTTTCGCCCGGCGTGGTGCGAGATTTTTCACGAACGCCATCATACATCGGGGAGTTGGATGGCGGGGTTTCACAACGAGCAAAAGATATTGCTGATGCATTGACCGCGGCCGGTCTCGAAACCCACGCGGAAGACAATATTAAACGAAGAATCTGGACAAAGTTGCTGGCCAACATAGCAACCAGCGCGTTGTCCGGTGCGACCGATCTCGCAGGAGTTGATGTGCTGGGCGTGCCAGAGCTGAAATCTGTCAGTGAAAATGCAATGAAAGAGGCATTGGCTGTCAGCGATGCTGTCGGTATTGGGCTTGATCCGGTGGAGGTTGAGCAGACACTAGCGGAAATTGCTCGACCAGGCGGCACAGGACAGAATCCCTCATCATTGTGCATGGACATCAGGAATCAACGTCCGACAGAAGTCGATTTCATCTATGGCACGGTCGCGCAACTCGGGCGCGAACACCATATTGCAACGCCGACCCTGAACACGCTCATTGGGATCGTCAAGGGTATTGAGAGTCGCTACCTAACGAATTAGTTGCACAGCGGACTTCAGAGGAGCATTACCCGTGATGCGATTTGCAATTTTTGGCGCAGGTGTTATTGGAACAATCCATGCGCACAACATTGCGGCGAATACCGATTTGACGCTGTTGCATGTCGTTGATCAGGACATTGAACGCGCGAAGGCACTTGCCGATCACGTGGGCGGAATTGCCTCTGATTCTCCAGAAAAGGCACTGAACGATGAGGCAGTTGATGCGGTGATTATCGGTTCATCGACGTCTGCTCATGAAGAGCACGTACTTGCCTGCGCCAAGGCAGGAAAAGCGTTCTTGTGTGAAAAACCCTTGTCAGACAGCCTTTCAGGTGGGGTGGCGTGTGTGGCGGCGGCATCAGATGCCGGGGTTGTTTCAGCGATGGGGCTTAATCGGCGACTTGATCCTGACTTGAAGCTCATAGCTGAAAAAATCCATGCCGGTGCTATTGGCCCGGTAGAGACGGTTCATTTCACTTCCCGCAGTCTGGCGCCGCCAGCGCCCGAATCGGTGCCGTTTTCAGGTGGCATGATTCGAGAGAAAGGGGCTCATTTCTATGATTTGGCATACTGGTTGACCGCATCAGAGCCCATAGAGGTCTTTGCTTCTGGTGCCTGCCTGATTGATCCACGATTGTCGGAATATGGTGACGTCGACACCGCTGCATTAATCATTCGGTTCGAGAACAACGCATTGGCCACCTTCCAATTCGGACGACGTAGCGGTTTCGGGCATGATGAACTGGTCGAAGTGTGTGGCGCTGAGGGTATGCTACGTGGCGGTCGTAAACTTTCGGGATCGGTTGAATGGCATAGGGGGCGGGAGATTGTTGGCATGGGTATTGACACGGATTCGTACAAGCAGTTCAGTGCCAGCTATGTTGATGAATTGAATGTGTTCGCAAGAGCAGTCGCAGGCCAAGGAACAGTGCATGCTAGTCTCGTGGATGGACTCAGAGCCCAGGCAGTGGCGGAGGCAGCTCTTGTGTCGATAGCGCAAAGCAAAGCAGTACCCATCAATCGGGTGTGGTAGCGCATTACACCAAGCTCGGTAGATAGTGGATGAAAACCAGCACATCAAGCATGCCCGCCCGCAGTCGGTACAACAGTGCGCCTTGTTACCGATGGGCAAGGCCAGTCACCAAGGTACGGTTGCCGTGAAGCCAGCGGTCAGGATTGGGATCATCGGTGCAGGGTCGATGGGAAGGCGACACGCGATGCTGGTTACACAGTCGAAGACTGCAGTGATGGCAGGCTTTGCCGATCCCGATCCAGATGCCGCACTGGATCCTATGTGTGCAGGAGTCGTGCACTATCGAGACCACCGGCAACTGATCGAAGCCGAAGCGCCCGATGGAGTCATCATTGCTGTACCGAATAGTCTTCATGTGCCTGTCGCGATGGACTGCCTCGCGGCAAGTATCCCCATGTTGATTGAAAAACCGGTTGCCGACAGTCTAGAGAGTGGTCGTTCTCTCATAGAAGAACAGAACAAATCAAATGTTGCGATTCTGGTTGGCCACCACCGACGATTTGACCCTGCGGTCACTGCGGCACGGCGTCTGATCAATGACGGCAGCATGGGCAAATTGTTGGCTGTGCAGGCGACCTGGGCCACGAGAAAGCCCGATCCGTACTATCAGGTACGATGGCGCACAGAACCATCAAGTGGCGGGTTTGTGCTGATTAACCTGATCCACGACATCGATATGTTGCGCTACCTGTGTGGGGAGATCTGTTCTGTCTATGCGGATCTGGGCTCAGCAGGACGGTCTTTGCCTGTTGCTGATACTGCTGCCGTTACGCTTCGTTTCGAAAATGAGGTGCTGGGTACGATTACCGCGTCGGATGCATGCGTGTCTGTGTGGGGCTGGGAGCAGGCAACCGGTGAGAATCCAATTGTGCCAGTGGCTGGAGAGGGCGCGATGCGATTCTTTGGCACAGCTGGGAGCCTGGATTTTCCTTCGCTTAAGTTATGGAAAGATGCGGACGGAGGGGCAGGTACCTGGGACCGGGTCCTGGCATCAAGAAACGTTGCACTTGAGCACGAGCGCCGCGCCCTCGTCGATCAGCTTAACCATTTCTGTGACGTGATTAGAAAGGACGACCAGGTGCCCAGAGTTTCGGCGCAGGACGGTTTGGCAACCCTGACTGCAACGGCTGCAATTATGGAATCTGCCCAACGGGGATTGCCCGTCACAGTCGGTTAGAGTGCTGGCAGCAGAATTTGTGAGTACAGGCTAGTGGAAATCCGACTGGATGGATGGTACCGATGTGATATTGATGGAAGACGCTTAGTCCAGCTGGTTCGCCGTAGCGATCTGTGCGGGCTTGTGCAGTTCACTTCATGGATGGGACTGACAGTAGGCACAGGGTACTTGGCATGGCTTGCCCTCGGCTCGGTCTGGATGATCCCGGCGTTTTTTCTCTACGGCACCATCTATGCTTTTTGTGAGGCGGCTAACCATGAATTGATTCACGGCACGGTTTTTCGTCGTCGCTGGCTGAATGAAGCCGCTTTGTGGATTACGTGTTTCATGACATCGAGTGAACCGGTATTCCGCCGTTATCACCATTTTAAGCATCACAGGGTCACCTCGATTCTAGGTCAGGATCCAGAGGGTGCCGGTAATCCTGCCTTATCGTCACCACCAAAGCTGTGGGTCATCGCGTCGGAGATGGTTTGTCGAATAAGACACTTGCGCAAGCATTTCACGGCAATGCTGCATCACAGTGTTGGTGTGATATCGAATTTCGATCGAGACTGCATCCAGATCCCACTTACCGAATATCGAAAGATGAAATGGAACTCAAGGGCACTTCTGTTGTTGCATGCGGCAATTGTCGCATGGTCGATTGCGTTGCAAACCTGGTTGCCGATTGTCTTCCTTTTTTTGCCGAGGTTATATGGTAGCTGGCTACACGACATTCTTGCCCGTACACAGCATGATGGATTGGGGGTGAACGTCAAAGATCATCGTCTGACGACGCGCACGGTTATTCTCAACCCAGTGTTGCGGTATCTGTATTGGAATATGAATTTCCACGTCGAACACCATATGTATCCATCGGTGTCATTTTTCTCGTTACCGAAGTTGCACCAGGCGATTAAGCATCAGTTGCCACAACCGTCGATTGGAGTGTGGGGCGCCTGGCGAGAAATTCTACCGACTTATCTGCGGCAGAAGCGCGAGCCGGACTATCATCTGACACCGCGACTGCCCTGAAGTCAGGGTGCTGGACGGAAGGTCTCAGTCCAGGCACCGTCTGATGCGCTGGATTGCTCAACGGCCACGACAAAACCGACGCCGATAACGCCATCGCGTACAGTAGGGTAACCGAGTTCGAGCGACTCGAGGGGCTGGTTGCTCTTGAAGGCAGCAATCTGATCAGCCACTTCGCTATAGAGATTGGCAAAGGACGCAAATACACCCTCTGGATGCCCCAGACTCACGCGATCGTGGCGGCTGGCATCTTCAGAAAGCCCAGCCTGGCTTTGTGTCATCGTCTGAATCGTACTGTCGGCTTGACGCAGCAGCAGGTGGTGAGCATCTTCGTGGCGCCATTCCAGTGCTCCCTGGTCTCCATAAACCCTGAAGCGTAAGCCGTGCTCATTACCGGTCGCCGCCATCGACGCCCACAATGAGCCGACAACACCATGCTCAAGACGCAGATTGACGTGGGCATTGTCGAACACCTCTCGATCCGGAATCATCGTGGTCAGGTTGGCTGAGACCGAAACGACTTCCAGGCCAGTGACAAAACGTAACAAATGATGGGCGTGTGTACCGAGGTCGTACATGACGCTGGCTTTCCCACCAGTGGCAGGATCGATGCGCCAAATGCGGTGAGCCGCAAGAGGTTTGCCATGGGCATGCTCAACTTGTACCACTCGCAAATTTCCAATTGTGCCGTCCCTTACCAGCCGTGCTGCGTGCCGCACCATTGGATAGCCAGAGTAGTTATGGGTGAGTCCGAATACCAGACCCGTGTCTTTGACCAGCTGCGCCAGTTCTATAGCGTCTTCAAGTTTAAGCGTCAATGGTTTATCGCAGACGACGTGAACACCGGTATTCAAGAAGCACTTTGCAATCTCAAAATGACTGTCATGTGGTGTCACAATGACGACACATTCAATGCCGTCATCACGTGCGGACTCTGCGTCTACCATTGCTGGATAAGTGCGGTAGATCCGGTCACGGTCCATCGCCAGTTCGTCTGCCGTTTGACAAGATTTATCGTAGTCGCGTGAAAAGACGGCGGCCACGAGTTCAAACCGATCATCCATTCGCATGGCAATGCGGTGGGACAGACCAATGGCACTACCTGGTCCGCCGCCAATCATGCCTGTTTTTAGTCGGGGTATGCTCAATTGAACCTCGCTGGATTTTGCTGTGTTGCGTGATGGGTAGACCGCGCCATGATCATTGTTATTGATTGATCATATTAACCGGTCTAGATGACTGTGATGTTGAATTCTATCGAGTGAAGAAATCAAGCCGGGTAGTTGACCGAACAACTGCGTTTGTTGCAACTAGTGGATATTCGTGCTATTCAATTTAATTGAAAAAGAGTTAGCTTGGGCACCGCAGGACCAAAAAAAGAAAGTTCGCAGCGCAGGTGTCGTATTGGCTCTTCAAAGTATAGTTTTCGTCGATTCCGCCAATGGAGAAAAACAATGATGGACTCAAACGATCGAGCGAAGAAGGCAGGCACACTGCTGGCACAAGCTTGGATGTCGTCAAAGCAGGTTGAGCAGTTTTCGGATGATCTATTCCCGCGCAGCATTGAGGAAGCGACGCAGATTCAGGATGCTATGGCGGAGGCCATAGAGGACAAGGTTGCGGGCTGGAAAGTGGCTGGGAGACCGGGCCCGTTGTTGGGCCGTGTTTTCGCAGCGCATGTTTATCAAACACCGGTAGATTTACCCGCCGATCGTTATCATGATTTATTAATGGAGTGCGAGGTGGGCTTTCGGATGACCGCTGATTTGCCTGCGCGCGCCGCACCTTACGGAGATGACGAGGTGCTCGATAATGCGGTTGCCACGTGCACCCTGGAGCTTGTCGACACACGCTTCATCAATGGCAAACATATTCCGGAAAACGACCGACACGTGTTGCAGATTTGCGCGGACAATGCCGCGCACGCAGCGCTTGTCGTTGGGCCGGAAATTCCGGATTGGAGGGCAGTGGATCTCACCTCGATTGAGGTTGTGGCGCGTATTGATGGCGCTGAAGCGTTAGCGAAAAACGCAGGCGGTATTGAGCGCCCCGAGGTAACGTTGGTGTGGCTTGTTAATACACTGTCTGATCGCGGCATTGGCTTAGCGGCGGGCCAGTACATCACAACGGGAAGCCTCACGCACCCGAGTGCCTTACGACGCGGTAATCAAGTGACGGCAGACTTCGGGGACTACGGTGCGATTACCCTTGCTTACGCTGCCGGTTGATACCGGCCTCGATCAAATATCTCCAGCCTATTGGTGACCGTGGATGGCTCGTAATAAGACGATTGATGCTGAAACGGCCCTGGCTCTGGTCAAAGACGGGGACACGGTCGGCCTGATCGGGGGCGGCGGTGGCCTGGTTGAGGCCAGTGCTTTGTTCTCAGCGATTGAGCATCGGTTTCTCACCACCAGCCAGCCGCGCAATCTGACCATCGTGCATGCCCTTGGTATTGGTGACCGCGAGTCGCGCGGTGTCAATTGTTTTGCTCACGAAGGCATGGTCAAACGGGTGATCGGTGGGCACTGGGTTTGGTCACCACGGATGCAGCAATTCGCCCGCGACAACAAGATCGAGGCCTATGTCTTACCGGGTGGCGTGATTATGCAATTGATGCGCGAAATAGGCGCCGGAAGAGCTGGCTTGTTGACGCATGTTGGGTTGGGCACGTTCGTAGACCCGCGTCAGGATGGTGGACGGATGAATGATCGGGCAAAGGACAATCTGGTTGAAGTGGTTTGCTTGGGCGGTAGAGAACTACTGCTTTATAAGCCGTTTCCTATCCATGTGGCCTTGCTTCGCGGCAGCAAAGCAGATACGGAAGGCAATATCAGTCTTGATGAAGAACCTGCAAACTTGGACATCTACGCAATGGCGTTGGCAGCGCATAATTCGGGGGGTAAAGTAATTTTTCAGGTGCGTACGGTGGTTGATGCACAGACGATACCTGCGAGAGCTGTTCGCATACCTAGTGCGATTGTTGATGCGGTAGTGGTTGACCCGGATCAGTCACAGAGTTACGGCGTTCGTTATGATCCGACGATTTCGGGTGAGAAATTTGAGCCAGTGCCACCTGAATCGCCCCCGCCACTCGATGCCCGGCAGGTCATTGCGAGACGGGCAGCAGATGAGCTTTTTGACGATGCAGTGATTAACTACGGCTTTGGTATTCCTGATGCGCTTGCCAAGTTGGTCGCGAACCGGGGGGATGCGGATCGCTATTATCAGACGATCGAGCATGGTACGTACGGTGGCCATCTGCTCGACGGGATCCATTTTGGTTATGCCCGCAACCCGAGCTGTATGATTGATGGTCCGTCCCAGTTCGATTTCTATTCAGGCGGCGGACTCGATATTGCATTTCTTGGCTTTGGGGAAGTCGATCGAGACGGAAATGTGAATGTTTCAAAACTCGCTGGCGTAACAGTTGGCGTCGGCGGATTTATAGACATTGCCCAGAATGCACGTAAAGTCGTTTTCTGCGGTGTATTCGATGCCAAGGGTACCGATATCTCTGTGGACGGCGGCGGCCTATCGATCAGGCACTATGGTTCGGTTAGAAAACTGGTAGATCGAGTGGCCCAGATTACGTTCTCTGGCAAACAGGCACTGCAGCAAGGGCAGCGCGTCGTTATTGTGACAGAGCGCTGTGTACTCGAAGTCAGACAAGAGGGGGTGGTGCTGACTGAAGTGGCGCCCGGCGTTGATGTCACAAAGGATATTCTCGAACGTATGGATTTTACTCCGATTGTTGAACATGACCCAATACTCATGCCAGCGAAATGTTTCTCTGACTGATTGCGTATTACATTGTTTTTAAGACTAAATCATGAACGATTACCAGCATTTACTTGTCGAAGAAGACGGCCCACTGCTCGTGGTAAGCCTTAATAGGCCAAGTGTTCTGAATGCATTGAATGCCGAAGCACACGGCGAAATGGCACAAGTGTTTGATTATTTTTCAGCGCAAGCATCATTGCGGGTGGCGATTCTGACCGCTGTAGGCGAACGGGCCTTCTGTGTCGGGACCGATCTCAAGTCGCGACATGAAGCCGGCGCCGATGTGTATCCTGCAAGCGGTTTTGGTGGTATTAGCCATCGGTATAATTTATATAAACCCGTCATCGCAGCGGTCAACGGTTTGGCACTCGGTGGCGGCGTCGAATTGGTATTGGCATGCGACTGTTGTGTCGCGTCGGACCAGGCAAAATTTGGATTTCCAGAAACACGCGTCGGATTGGCTGCAGTAGGCGGGGGAGGCATCCACCGCCTTGTTAGAAAAGTTGCGCACAGTCATGCCATGTGGTTACTGCTTACGGGGGAGTCCATAGATGCTGCCGAGGCGGCACGCATTGGGCTGATCAATAGCGCCGTTCCTGCAGGAGAGGTAATGAATACGGCGCGTCGTTGGGCGCA
>CAZAHE010000077.1:0-11042 GCA_964484965.1 uncultured Acidiferrobacteraceae bacterium
CCCCCCCGAACACCGACGGAAACGGATTGTAACTTGAGTTTCAGGTAGGACCACAGCAGGTCCATCACTCCATTATCGGTTTCAGCGCCCGTGTCCAGCCAGGGTTGCCGGGGCAGCGCCTGGCCGCACAGCCAATCACCCTGTTGATATTTGAAGCGATTTACGAGATTTGTCTGCTAACGCATTTTGAGCCCACCCCCTGTGCCCGTTAAAGTTAGCGTCCTGCGTTCGGGCCCGAACACATCCTAGCTCCTGTGCTTAAATTTCCTGCCCTGGTCATGTCAGATTCGGATCGCCTTCAGCCTTTGGAACAGATTGATCTGCGCTACGTCCGCCGTATGGGGCGGGCACCGTTACAGGGTGACTCCCTCCGGCCGTGGCATTGGGGCCTTCTCTTGACCCTAGCGGCCGCGGTCGTGATCTGGCTTGCTCATGAGCCGATCGCATCGATTTCGGCCCTAGGCAAAGCACCAACTGCCGACCCGGCATTCTTTGGCAACGACCACAAATCGCTCTTCCCAGATCGCGCACCCCAATCCACCGCAGAGTCAATTGACAACACCCCCCTCAGCGATAATGCCTTACCCGGCATTGGCACAGGCCTAACAGATACGGACACCGCCCGCAGCGTGCGGCAACCCCTTAAGAGAACGCCAACGCCCCAGCAAGAAATTGATCTTTCCAGCCTTACCATGGACCTTGATTTCCAACAGACGATTGACCGCGAGGCGCCTCTGTTACCAGCAGTAGAACAAACGACTCCTACTGCCCCTACCACTGCGAATAAAAAGGTGCATTCCAGTACCAGTGAAGGTAACCATTTCCGACCGACAGAGCCTGACTGGATTCACACGACAATCAAACGTGGTGACACGCTCACGCGCATTTTCAAACGACTCGAAATCAACCCTGCCGTCGCGATATCGCTATCACGACTACCCAACGGTGAGCTTTTGAATCAACTGCGACCGGGTCCACATCTCGATATTTTAGCTACAGAAAACAAACTGACAGCCCTGCGTTACCGCCACGATCGGCTAAAGATTGTTGAGGTCAAACAGAACGCAGGTCAATACATCGTCAAACCAATTGAAAGAAAATTTGATATCGTGGAGCAGGAAATCCACGGCACGATCAACTCTTCACTTTATTCTGACGGAACAGCCGCAGGCCTCGATGAGGCCGTACTGTACCGTCTTGCTCGGATATTTCGCTGGCAGATTGACTTCACCCGGGACATTCGGCCCAATGACCAGTTTGCTGTAATCTATGATGAACAGCATTTGGACGGACGCAAAGTGAGCAACGGTCCAATTCGTGCAGCGGCCTTTAGCGTCAACGGCAAGACATTTCGTGCCGTACGCCATGTTGATAGCAACGGGGCCAGCCACTATTACACTCCACAGGGCGAGAGTCTTCAAAGTATGTTCCTAAGGTCTCCCCTTCGCTTCTCTCGCGTTACCTCTCATTTCTCGAACAACCGGTATCATCCGGTACTCAAAAAATGGCGTGCGCATAAGGGGGTTGATTACGGCGCACCCCAAGGAGAAGGGGTGATGGCAACAGCGAACGGCACGGTGATCCTGGCAGGGCGAAAAGGCGCTTATGGCAGGGTCGTGATGTTGCAACATGGCAAGAGATATCAGACCTTGTATGCCCATTTGTCGCGGATTGCGAAGGGGCTACGAAACGGCACACCCGTGAAACAAGGTCAAACGATCGGCTATGTTGGCCGTAGCGGCCTGGCCACTGGCCCACACCTGCATTATGAATTTCGCGTCAACGGTGCGCATCGTAATCCGCTGACCGTCAAGTTACCTCGATCCCGCCCGGTACCCGACGGTGAAAAAAACGCTTTTGTAAAGACAGCAAAACTGTGGACGACGCGTCTGGAGCGCCTCGCACCTCGTTGACTGAAGAGCTCGCGTGGGCCGGACCGTATAGAAGTACATCACCGAACGGCCGCACCCATATCGTGACGCTATAACCCAATGAGCTCTGACGTACAACGATGCATCGGACTGATGTCGGGAACCAGCAGTGATGCCATTGACGCGGTATTGTTGGAAATTTCTGAAGATGGTCGACGAGCGGAATTGATCGACACCCACAGTCAGCCGATTGATCCCGAGCTGCGAGAAAGAATACGTGCAGTCAGTCAAGGTGAGAACGATCGAATTGACACTGTGCAAGCCCTTGATGTGGAACTCGCGGAACATTTTTCCAATGCGGCGGCACACCTTTTAGCAAACGCCGACGGTCTTCAACGAACAACGATAATAGGCAGTCACGGCCAGACAGTGCGCCATCGACCCGAAGATAAATTCCCTTTTTCACTGCAGCTAGGTAATGGAGCACTGATTGCGGCACGCACCGGCATCACTACTGTGACGGACTTTCGTTCAGGCGACATCGCACTTGGCGGACAAGGTGCTCCGCTGGCAGGTGCATTTCACCGGGCGATGTTCTATTCGCAACATAACAATCGTGCGATTGTTAACATCGGAGGCATAGCCAATGTAACGGTACTAACTGCCGCAGGCCCGATTATTGGTTTCGATACAGGCCCAGGGAACACGCTTCTGGATCACTGGTACCGTTGTCATAATAACGAGTCATTCGACCGCAACAGTGAATGGGCTGCGCAGGGTACACCGATTAATCACCTTGGCCATGCGCTGCAGCAACACCCTTACTTCATGACAGCACCACCCAAATCGTGCGGTCTAGAGACTTTCAATTTGAAATGGCTGGAAACATACCTTGATGGTACTGAAAGTGCGCCGGATGTACAGGCAACGCTGCTAGATCTGACCGTCCACACCATTACTGCTGCTGTGCAGGATCACGGCGGCAGTACGGCAGAGCTCTACTTGTGTGGCGGCGGCGCAAAAAACCCAGCCATGGTTACTGCCATTGCACACCATCTAGTCGGTATGAAGGTTGACACGACCGCGGCGCTCGGCGTTGCGCCCGAATGGGTAGAAGCCGCTGCATTCGCGTGGATGGCGTGGGCTCGCCTCATGGGCCAGCCAACCAACCTCACAGAGGTGACAGGGGCAGAGCGTCGATTATCGCTAGGCGCTGTTTACAATCCTTGAACCGCAAGCAGAGTGCGGATGTAGTCAGATACCAAACGATGCACCACAACCACAGGTAGCGGTTGCGTTGGGATTATTCACGACAAAACGAGTGCCCTGTAGGTCGTCGACAAAATCGATGCTCGCACCGGTCAGATACTGATAGCTTAATGGATCGACCACAACGGCCACGCCGTCAGTGTTGAATTCGAAGTCATCCACCGCCTTATCTTCCTCGAACTGGAAACCGTACTGAAATCCCGAACAACCGCCGCCCTGGACATACACCCTAAGGCGTAGGTCCTGGTTGTCTTTGGCAGTCATTAGGACTGCCAGTCGCTCAACCGCTGCCGTGGTGAGTTCTAGTGGAGCTGCATCCGTCAAGGCAATGACCTCGTCAACGTGTTTACATTCAGCAAGAGAGACCATATCAAAGCCTGACCTGCCACGCTAGGTATTGCTGGAAAATTGGCTGCTATGCACCGATACGTCCACGTCCCAGCATGGCTCATGGTACAAGACCAGGCGCCATCAGTCCGGCGGTTTCCTCCAAACCAAACATTAGGTTCATGCTCTGAATGGCTTGACCTGCAGCGCCCTTCACCAGATTGTCTTCGACCACTAAAATCACAGCCATGTTAGCGCCCTGCGGCTGGTGGCACGCAATACGTACAATGTTTGCCCCGCGCACACCGCGAGTATCCGGGTGGCTTCCGGCAGGCATCACGTCTATAAACGGTTCGCCACCATAACGCTTTCTGAAGAGTGCTGTTAAATCAATATCTGTTTGCGTCAGTTGTCCATAAAGCGTCGCATGAATACCTCGAATCATCGGGGTCAGGTGTGGCACGAATGTGAGACCGATGCTGTCGCCGGTTACTAACTCGAGTCCCTGCAGAATTTCGGGCAGATGGCGGTGCCCCGGTACTGCATAAGCCTTGAGTGAATCCGAGGCCTCTGTCAGAAGCGTTGCCACTGTCGCTGACCGCCCTGCGCCAGAGACACCGGATTTGGCATCAGCAATCAATGAACCCGTGTCAACGATTCCTGCTTCGAGCAGCGGAACAAACCCGAGTTGCACTGCTGTCGGGTAGCAGCCTGGGTTGGCAACCAATCGCGCATTTCGAATAGCTTCGCGGTTTAGCTCGGGCAGACCATAGACTGCTTCGGACAGTAGTTCCGGGCACTGATGGGACTGCCCGTACCACGCGCACCATAATTCTGGGTCTTTGAGGCGGAAATCTGCGGAAAGGTCGACCACCCGGACGCTGGCATCCAGTAAACCAGGCACATGATTCATGGCGACGCCTGTAGGCGCGGCCAGAATAACGAGATCACAGTCAGAATAGTCCACATCATCCGGATCTACATACTCAAGATCGCAAAAGCCGCGCAGACTCGGGTATAGGTCAGTTACGAGTGTTCCAGCCTCACTGCGTGAGGTGATTGTGCGGACTAACACGTCCGGGTGACCAGCGAGCAGCCGTAGCAGCTCCACCCCCGTATATCCGGTTCCGCCGATAATTCCGACATTCACCATTGTGTTATCTGCTTTGTTCGTTAGATTTGCCGGCCCGGGAACAGCTGTGTCGGGGCTCACCACTAACCTGTCATCACGCTGCCTATGCGGCGAGCACAGCAAGCGACTAAGTTGGCTGGGGGACCAGGATTCGAACCTGGGCTGGCAGGGTCAGAGCCTGCTGTCCTACCACTAGACGATCCCCCAATCGTTGCCTTACAGACAGTGTCCCGCTAGCACGGGGTCGTCCACGCCTTCTGATCAACGCTTGGAGTACTGTGATTTCTTTCGTGCTTTGTGAAAGCCGACCTTTTTCCGCTCGACCTTGCGAGAATCACGCGTCACAAAGCCGGCCTTACGTAAGGTGACGCGAAATCCCTCGTCGTACTGTAGCAGCGCGCGAGTGATGCCATGGCGTATGGCACCCGCCTGTCCGCTGTTTCCACCACCCGTTACGCTTACTCGGATATCTACTTTGTCGATCATCTCCGCAACCTCGAGAGGCTGACGCACAATCATTCGGGCAGTTTCTCGACCGAAGTACTGGTCCAGCGGGCGGCGATTGACGACAATATTTCCGCCACCGCGGGTGAGGAATACTCGGGCCGTCGATGACTTTCGTCGACCGGTCCCGTAATAGGTTTCTACTGCCGCCATGTCTGTCTCTAAATCTCCAACGGTTCCGGTTGTTGTGCGCTATGCACGTGATCGGGGCCCGGATAGATACGAAGCTTTGACAACATAGCACGACCGAGTGGATTGCGCGGCAACATACCTTTAACTGCCTTCTCGATCACCTTGGTTGAATCCTTGGCCATCTGTGTCTCAAAGCTGGTTTCCTTGATCCCACCAGGATACCCCGTGTGATGGTAATACTTTTTCTGCACCGCCTTATTACCGGTGACGCGGACCTTGTCCGAGTTCACAATGACAATAAAGTCGCCTGTGTCTACGTGTGGCGTGTACTGAGGCTTATGCTTTCCCCGAAGGCGCCTGGCAACCTCCGTTGCTAGGCGACCGAGCACCTTGTCGGATGCGTCGACAACGTACCAGCCACGTTGCACGTCTTCAGTCTTTGCAGATATTGTTTTCACAATCAAGGGCACTGTCGCTGGGCCGGCAAAATTGAGGCGCGAATACTACAGGATGCCCAGAGACCCTACAACCACGCGCTTTTTCAAAGCTGGGGCCCCACTGGCCGTTCACAAAAAAAAAGCGTGGCGGGGGTCGCCACGCTGAATTCACCAAAGGAGGATGGAGGAGTTTTTCGTTCCGGTTATAAGGTGTGTCGACCGGTTCGAAACTTTGAATTCGTTTACGTTTGAATATTCCAGTACGTTGGACCATTATTATTATCTAATAGAGTAAAAAAGTCAAACTACTGGTCAGAACCGGCTTTTATTTGCATAAGAGCCTTTTTTTCAACAACTTACAAGGTATTTGACTTACAGCAAGAGACGTTCCACCACTTGGCCCTTGACCAAATGCTCTTCCAGAATCTCATCGATGTCCGATTCATCAACATAGGTGTACCAAACCCCGGCCGGATAGACCACGACACAAGGCCCTTCTTCGCAGCGGTCGAGGCAGCCGGCCTGGTTAATTCGGACTTTCCCGTGGCCATGAATATTCAGCGATTTTGCCCGAGATTTCGCGTACTCGCGCATAGCGACAGAATTTTTACCGGCACAACACTCGCGCTCGCCATCACGCTGGTTGATACAGAAGAAGACGTGGTGCTCATAAAATTGTGAAGACATGTTGACTCCTGACTCCAGTTACTGTGCGGTGTAGGACAAACGGCATTATGCCAGTACGATGGATGATAGCCAGTGATGTCCCGATAGCCGTCGTCGTCAGGCGCACAAGCACCCCTTTTCGGCTAGTCATCGAGCAATTCAATCCAGTGACGAACAGGTAGTTCGGAACCCTGGGCAAGGTGTGCCTGACAGCCGATGTTCGCGGTAACGATACACTTTGCATCCGTAGCGTGTAACGCAGCGAGCTTTTGCTTTCGCAGTGAGTCCGCTATGTCCTTTTGCAACAGGGCATAGGTGCCGGCAGAACCACAACAAAGATGCGCCTCTTTTAGTGGGTGTACGTCAAAGCCACAATCACTGAGGATGCGCTCGACCACGCCTCGAAGCTGTTGACCATGCTGAAGCGTACAGGGTGGGTGAAACACAATATCGCGGACTTTATTGTTCAGTCCAGATTTCAGACTCCCAACCGGTTCAGCAGCCACGATTTCAGAAAGGTCTCGCGTGAGTGACGCCACACGGGCGGCTTTTGCAGCGTAGTTCGGATCCTCGGCCAGCAACGCGGCATAGTCCCGCACTGTGACGCCACAGCCCGACGCTGTCATCACGATTGCCTCAATGCCATTTTCGATATGCGGCCACCAAGCATCAATATTGCGTCGCATAAAACCACGAGCTGCTTCCGTCGCCGATAAATGCAGGGGTATCGCCCCACAGCACTGCGCAGCAGGCTCACGTATTAGCGAAATACAAAACTTATCAAGCACCCTTGCGGCACTACTGTTAATGTTTGGACACAGTGATTGCTGAACACAACCGTCAAGCACCAGCATGCGCCGGTTGTGTCTTACAACTGGCCATTGGCGTGGCACAACTCGGGGGGGCACACGATCTGCGAGGCGCGCTGGCAGCAGAGGACGCAGCCACCGCCCAACGGTGAGCATCATACGAAACAGAGAGGGCCTACTCAAAAACTGCCACATTGACCAGCGGATTAATCGCTCAGGCACCGGTCTGGTAATGCTGCTCTCTACCGCTGCCCTACCGAGTTCTAA
Organism: uncultured Acidiferrobacteraceae bacterium; assembly: GCA_964484965.1. Taxonomy (GTDB): domain Bacteria; phylum Pseudomonadota; class Gammaproteobacteria; order Arenicellales; family UBA868; genus UBA11791. Next base: position 7,415 of record CAZAHE010000077.1, read on the forward strand.
TAAACGACCGTAACGAACGCCAGAAGGACAGGTCGTTTCACATGCGCGGCAAGTCAAACAACGGTCCAGATGTAGGCGGGTACGCGATCCAAACTGGCCGCCCTCAAACACGTTTTTCAGCAAGTAGATGCGACCGCGTGGGCCGTCAAGCTCGTCACCTAATAATCGGTAAGTTGGGCACGTTGCTGTACAAAACCCGCAATGTACACAGCTTTTCAGGATCGTCTCCGCCTCCTCGCCGGCGGCGGTGCCATACCACTTGTCGCCTAATACTGTCTGCATGATTACCAGTCCTTTACCATCCGACCGCGATTGATGATGCCGCCCGGATCGAACGCACGCTTAAGTGCGACATGCAGTCGCGCTTGGGTCCCGTGTAATGTTTCAAAGACCTCACCAGATCGGTCGCCGCCACGAAAAAGCGTGCTATGCCCTCCTGCCTCACGCACGCCCCCACGCACCTCTGTAGCCGGCATATTGGAGAAAAACCAGCGCTGCGCGCCGCCCCAGTCAATCAGGCTATCGCCTAGCATATCCAACGGACTGGCCGCCGGAGGTACAGACAAGCGCCACAAAGGATCGTTCCGCTCGAAAAACGGTAGTTTGTGATCTCGCAACGAGTCCCACCAGTCATCGGCAGATTTCGCCTGGTCGCCACCGATTTCCCGGGCAGCGCTTGACACAGAATCTTCCGAACCGGATAACCGAACATACATCTGTCGCGCGAGGTAAGCTGCACCAGTCAGCGGTAGCGCTTGTCCAGCCCAGCGATTCATCTGGTAAAGCGCTTCTTCCTCCGAACAGCTGAAAACAAGTGTTCGATTGACCTCTGGAGCCGGCAACACCTTAAAAGACGCCTGTAGCACAACACCCAGTGTGCCCAACGCACCAACCATCAACCGGGACACATCGTAGCCGGCAACGTTTTTCATCACTTCACCGCCAAAATGAAGTTGATGACCTTTACCATTGATGATCTGCACTCCAAGAATCGCATCGCGCACAGAACCTCGATAAGGCCGCGCCGGTCCGGAAAACCCGCTGGCTACCATGCCGCCCACGGTCGCTGCTGGCCCGAACATCGGTGGATCGAATGCCAGCATCTGACCGCTTTCGGCCAGTATCGACTTTAGATCAGAAAGTCGCGTGCCGGCACGAACCGAAACGACAAGCTCAGTCGGCTCATAATTGACGATACCCTCATGACCGGTGATCGCTAGCGGCATACCGACAGGCACCCGCCCGTAAAAGCCTTTTGTGTTACCCCCTAGAATCTGCAGCGGCGTGTTGTCTTCGTAGGCCGTTGCAATGGAAGCAACAAGTTCTGCGCTGATATCCTCGGACATTACCCGATAGACTAGAACCGTGGTATTTCTGGGAATGGAAGCTGGCCCTTGTGGACATGCATCGCATTAAATTCTGCACATCGCGAAAGTGTCGGTACAGCTTTTCCGGGATTTAACAAAGCGGCCGGATCGAACGCGTGCTTTAGCGCATGGAACTGTTCCAGTTCTTGGCTACCGAACTGAATACACATTTGGTTGATCTTTTCGATACCAACTCCGTGCTCACCGGTTATTGTTCCACCTACCGCAATACAAAGTTCAAGAATTTCCCCCCCAAGTGCTTCGGTACGATCAAATTCTCCTGGTTGACCAGCGTCGTAAAGAATCAGCGGATGCAGATTGCCGTCACCCGCATGAAACACGTTGGCAACCTGGAGGCCGTATTCCTGTGACAGTCTGCTGATGCCTGTAAGGACTTCTCCCAAACGTTTTTTCGGAATTGTGCCATCGATACAATAGTAGTCAGGTGAAATGCGCCCGACTGCAGGAAACGCATTCTTTCGCCCGGACCAAAAACGTTGTCGCTCACCCTCGTCTGCCGCCAAGCGGATTTCTGAGGCACCTTCGCGCTTTAGGATTTGACTGACTTTCCTGATGCCTTCGTTCACTTCCGAATCAGTGCCGTCCAGCTCACACAATAGAAGCGCAACGGCATCGCGTGGATAACCGGCATCAGCAAAATCTTCAGCTGCCCGAATGGCCGGGTTATCCATCATCTCAAGACCTGCAGGAATAATTCCCTCGGCGATAATCGCAGCAACACCATTGCCTGCCACGGCTAAATCGTCGAACGCCGCGAGAATCACCCGAGCGACACTCGGCGTGGGCAATAATCGGACCGTGATTTCTGTTACTACGCCGAGCATACCTTCAGAGCCTGTCATCAGTGCAAGCAGATCATACCCGGGCGCATCAAGCGAGTCAGCACCGAGAGTGACAAGTTCGCCCGTCATCAACACCACTTCCAGTTTGAGAACATTGTGGACAGTCAGACCATACTTCAGGCAATGCACACCACCTGAGTTTTCAGCAACATTGCCGCCGATGCTACAGGCAATCTGGGACGACGGATCGGGTGCGTAGTAAAGGCCCAGAGACGCGACAGCTTCAGAAATTGCAAGATTACGAACGCCCGGCTGTACCCGCGCCGTTCGATTCGCTTGATCAACATCGATGATTCGATCAAAGCGGGCCATGCTTAAAAGAACGCCGTCGGGATGTGGCAAGGCACCGCCCGACAATCCGGTTCCAGCGCCGCGAGCGACCACTGGCACCTCAAATTCACTACACAACGCGAGTACTTGCTCAACCTCCGAAGTTGTTGAAGGCAACACCACAACCCACGGCAACTGGCGGTAAGCACTGAGCCCGTCACACTCATAGGGCTGCAATTGCTCCTTCTCGGTGAGAATATGGTGTGCGGGCAGAAACCCCTGGAATTTGTCGAGAAGTTCGTGGCGCGCGCGACTAGACGTGACCTGCGGCATAGCGACAGACGCTTAAAAATGTTTGGCCAGAGACAAGTATGCCATGGATCTACGGTCTGGATTGAACCTTGCTACCCACGAATTTATAGTGCACAGCGTATACGGATTCCATGAGTGCGACAGCATATGGGTTACAAGGAACCTGGTCGTGTATAGAATTGCATAGGCAATGCCGTGGACGTTGCCATAAGGTTGGTTTGCCTTGGCAGTTGTTAACATCTGCCGCAAGACAGCCCTTTCGACCGAAGCTGGCCGCCTCGACAACGGTGGCTGTTCGGTCCGCGGCACACTTCGAATTACGCTATAATCCCGCTGTTCAGTATCGCGACGTATTGAACCTGCTTGGCCATTCTCCGTTCCCTAGACTGTCCCGCTTTTCCCACTACTTGGCGCGGGCTATTGCACACCAGCTGAAAATCTATTATGCCGCCGAAGAAACCAGACGACCTCCCACAACCTGATATCAAACGATTCAAGCATCTCGAGTATACGGTGCGCACGTTAGAGAAAGCAGACCTGCCGAGCAGCGATCCAGGCAACGTTTTCTATCGCTACGTGATCGCCAACACAGTATCCGAGGTCACCGGTTACCGCCAAGGAACCAAGCGTGAGGTCATGGCCTATTGCTCAACGCTAATAGACGATTTAAATCTTAGGACAATTCCGAAGAAAAAGACCTAACGCGTTGCATCGAGGCAAGCCGAGGCGCTAAGACACGGGGTCTGGCACGACCTCAAGGTGCAGCGCCACATCGCAATATGGGTGTGCCTGTGCTACGCGCTCGTCTAACTCGAT
>CAZAHE010000078.1:0-10520 GCA_964484965.1 uncultured Acidiferrobacteraceae bacterium
GTAACGTCAATGCCGCGACGTTCAAGTTCATCCTGCCAGTCATCACGGAGCGGGCCTTCGTCGAAGCCGGTAATCTCTTCCATCTCCGGACCTTGACCGGCAATCAGCAACGAACTGACACCAGACCATATGGTGGCGCCGTAGCACATGGCGCATGGGCGCCAATTGACCACCAGTTGGTGAGCCGGCATGTCGGCTGCACCGAGGTCAAAGCTTTGTAAGCGATGTTGTGCAAGAGACAACGTGACGATCTCGGCGTGTGCGGAAGAACATTGGTGCGGCGTTACACGGTTGACTCCGATAACAATCGGCCGACCGCTGTCTTTTTCGAATACACCTGCGGCAAACGGGCCACCGGTCTGTTCTTCAGTGTTGCGCTGCGCAAATCGCAGCACTTCGCGAACCCGCGCCTCATCAGAGTCGTAGCAAAGGTTGAGATTTTCATTTTCGACCACCGCCCATTCAGGTAACGTCAGAGAAATACCGTAGTCCGTTGAAGCTGCCATTTAAAATCGCCCTTATCGAGGTCCGTGTGTGGTGATTCGTCACTGTGACGATGTCAACAAGAATAAAGGTGTAATAGCGAACTTGTCGAGTAAAAGTGCGCCGAGAGAACACCTCGACGGAGGGTCACGATGGAGTCTAACTCACCACGCGGGTTTCACTGACCCGGGCAAACAGACCTATAAGAGTAGGCAAGCACTGAAAGGACAATTCATCGTGTCGTCACTGTTAAACTTCCTGGCAATGCTTAGTCCTGATGAAAGTGGGCGTTCGCTGAGTATTCAATGATTCGGTTAAAACAATAAAATACAAGCAATTCGATCGATGCCCGGGTGGCGAAATTGGTAGACGCAAGGGACTTAAAATCCCTCGGAGGCAACTCCATGCCGGTTCGAGTCCGGCCCTGGGCACCAGTTACACAGATTCGGCACTGACTAGAAAGTGGAGGAAACCAAATGACGGAAAAAATAGGCTTTATAGGACTTGGACATATGGGCAAACCAATCGCCGACAATATTGCCGTTGGCGGTTACGAGATGTCGGTCTACGACATTGCCGGAACCAACGAACGAGCGCCAGCAGGTGCTTTTGCAGCAGATTCTGTGGGCGCCGTGGCAGAACGCTCGAATGTCATTTTCCTTTGCTTGCCTAGTTTGTCTTCGATCACGGCGGTCATCGATGAGATCAGTGAATCGACGGTCGGCGAAGGGACCGTGGTGGTGAACACTTCGACAGCAGGTCCGTCAGCCGCTATCGCAGCACATGAGCAATTGCGTAGAAAAGGGATCAGCTACGCGGATGCGCCGATCTCCGGTTCGGTCGTGCGCGCAGAGCAACGCCAGTTGGCCATTATGTTCTCGGGTGAATCCGGGATGTATGAAAGACTGGAACCGATTTTCAACACTTTCGGAAATAATTTGTTTGATCTCGGTGTTGAGACTGGCCATGGTCAGCGCATGAAGCTGCTCAATAACAGTCTCATACACACCGCCTTCGTTAGCACCAGTGAAGCACTCGCCTTTGGGGAAAAGGGCGGGCTTGATATGAAGACGATGCTCGATGTGATCAACGTGTCATCCGGACAGAACTTTGCCAGTCACCACTTTTTTCCAAACACCGTGCTGACCGGAACCTATGATTCGTCGTCCCAGATATCTATTTCACAAAAAGATATCGATTTATTTGTGCAAGAGGCCGACATGCAAGGCTGTAAACACGCTGTGGCCAAGGCCGTTAGCCAATCAATCAATGCACTTTACGACCTGGACCCCAAAGTTGACCAAACCATGATTTATCCGTTCACCCGTGATGGCGTTTTGCAGAAAAAGTGAAGCGTGAGAGAAAAACATTGGTTCTGGAATGCGGACTTATGGCTGATAGGCTGCTGATGAGGCAGAGATTTGATTTAGACGTGCTGACCAAACTCGCTAGCAACCTGCATGGACGGTTGCGGGGTGTGATGATGAGTTGCCCCCAGGAATGATGCAATGAGTGCCCCCTATGACGCGGTCGTCATCGGTGCTGGTGTCATCGGGGCGGCCGTCGGCTTCGAACTCTCTAAGAAGGGTTGGAAAACACTCAATGTTGATAAGCTTTCAGGTGCCGGATACGGTTCAACCGCTGCATCATGCGCGATCATCCGAGTGCATTATTCCACCCTGGACGGCTGTGCCATGGCTTACGAGGGTTATCACTACTGGAAGGACTGGTCGAATTACCTTGGAATTGATGACACTCTTCTGGCCCAGTTTATTGAGTGCGGCTGTATGGTCTATTTGACGGAACAGAACCGATTCCTGGAGACAGTGCTGGCGCGGGCGGATGAGTTAGATATTCCCTATCAGCGCTGGACACCTGCCGAAGTCGAACGAAGACTGCCGATCACGCGCACAAGCAGATTTGGCCCGGTAAAATTGCCGGACGATCCCGACTTTGCACAACCAACGGGGAGCGATTCGCTTTCCGCGGTGTATTTCCCCACCGCTGGTTATATCAACGATCCGCAGCTCTCGGCACGCAACCTGCAACGGGCAGCTGAGAGCAGAGGAGGGCGGTTCCTGTTTGGACAAGGCGTCGTAGAGATTTTAAAAGTAGATGGACGCGCTGCCGGTGTATTGCTTAGTGACGGCAGCAAAGTCGAATCAAAAGTAGTCATCAACGTTGCCGGACCGCATTCAATGAAAATCAATGCGTTGGCAGGGGTTGTTGAGGAGATGAATATTCATAATCGCGCATTGAAGGTCGAAGTGGCGCACGTGCCACCGCCGCCAGGCTTCGACTATGAACATGATGGTTTCGTGGTGTCTGACAGCGACATCGGTTGTTACAGCCGACCAGAAACGGGTAACAATATTCTGATCGGCAGCGAGGATCCAGAATGTGATGAACGAATTTTCGTTGATCCTGATGCTTGGGATGAGAATTTCAGCGATCAGTGGAGAGCTCAGGTCTATCGCCAAGCTCAGCGGTACCCTGACCTGCCGGTGTCCTCGCCTCTGCGTGGCGTTGTCTCGATGTACGACGTATCAGACGATTGGTTACCGATTTATGATCGATCTTCATTGCCGGGTTTTTATATGGCTTGCGGTACCAGCGGCAATCAATACAAGAATGCGCCGGTGGCGGGGAAACTGATGGCGGAGCTGGTCGAGTATTGCGAGTCGGGTAACGATCATGACCGGCATCCAATGCCGATTACGCTCGATCATATTGGCTTCGTTTTCAATACTGCGACAGTTTCTCGTTTGCGGCCGATCAATCCGGAAAGCAGTTTTTCGGTACTCGGCTAAGGACTGCTCTTTCGAGTCGGTGCGGCGCTCAATATCGTCAGTGTTGCGGAGGGGCAACGCCTTAACCCTTGCCTCGCCAGGGGATGGTGCGTGCGATGATCCAGCGCATGATCAAATCCATCGTCAATCCAAGTAGTCCCAGAACGACAATGGTCACCCATATGATTTCGTAGTGTGACTGTTTGCGGGCCACATTTTCGACGAATCCTATGCCCGTCGTTCCAGCTAGAAACTCGGCAGCCACCAGAGTGCCCCAGCACACCCCAACAGCGACACGGATGCCGGTCAAAATTTCGGGCAGAGAATTTGGCAGGATGACTTCGCGTACGATCTGCCATCGAGAGGCGCCAAGCGAATGTGCCGCATGTATCTTCGATAGCTGTGTACCGGTGGCGCCGGCACGGGCTGAGATCACCATAATTGCGAATGCGACCATGAATAAAAGAAAAATCTTGCCGGCATCACCAATGCCAAAGATGGTCAGGATCAAGGGAGCCCAAGCCAATGGCGGCACTGGCCTGTAGAGCTCGATCATCGGGTCGAAGTAGCCCTTAGCGAAACGAGACAGACCCATATAGATGCCCAGCGGCACGCCGCAAATCACACCCAGAAATAGGCCCATGAATACGCGTACCAGAGAATCCCAGATATGCCCGGTCGGTACGGGGACTTTGATAGCGTCGTAGTTGCCAGTGGCAACGTTGTAGACCTTGCTCTTAAAATTTTCGGGGATGCTCCCCGTGCTGGTATGACGCGGATATTCTCCAGGTACAAGATCAGCGACCCAGTCTGGAATCAGGGGCGCGATTAGTTGACTGACGGGCTTCATCTCATACCAGAGCATCGGTACGTTCTTGTAGCCAATGTCGGGTTGCAAAATACGGACGAAATTTCGGACCGTATCAGCAGGTTTGGGCAACCACCGGCCCGAACCTTGTTCACTGCAGGCATGGGTGCTTGCAATAATTGATCCGCCGGGTAGGGCAAAGCGCTCTACATAGCCCAGGCTGCCTTGTTGCCGGCGCCGCTCCTCGTCGAAGCGACGAATAGCCGACTCGACCGGATCGAGGGCACGGGGAGGAAAGATGGCAGCATCATCGACCCGGCGAAATACCTGGCCGATCTGTTTGACGAAGCGGTTTCGATTCGTGATGACGTCTTCTTCCAGGTTGCCAACTCCTTTGTTGTATTTCCGAAAGGCCTTGAGCAATTGTTTTACTTGTGTGACTTGTTTGTCGAAGTGCGGACTTTTGTTTTTAATCTGGACAAATTCGCTAGCGATGGTTGTCATCGTGATGCTTGCGGCATCAAAGCGTCGACCTCTTGTAGTCATCGGTAAAATGGGGATTTCTATCCCTTCTTCTCCCCATTTGGGTTGGTCACGTGCGGCGGTTACCTCCTGCACAGTAGGTTTGGCGGGGTAATCTGGCGCCGCGAATCGCTCAGTCAGCGCATTGATCTGATACGCACTATGGTCGAGTTTGGCTTTGGTAGCAGGTTGCAGATGTTCAGGCTCTGTCAATGAAACCAGTGTGCTCCGAATCGCGTTGAGAATTTCCTGAAGCGTGACCTGTTCAGATGAAGTAAATCCCATCCGGTTGATGTTTGCTTCCAAGCGGTCGATCTGGGCGTGATCACGTGCCAGTAGGTCGGTGCCTTTGAGTCGCCGTGAATCAATCGGAAAGACAGAGCGGATTGGATTGATTGAATACGTTACCTTCGCGACTTGGCACAGTTCGTTAGCCGCCAGCGGGAAAAACGAACGGGCCGCGTCCCAGGAAAAGTAGAACCAAAGAAGCAACAATGATGAGACGCCGGCTACGATCCAGTGCCAACCACCAGCGGCGCGTTGTGGATTGCCAAAGACGGCTTCCGATCGTTCTTTGCGCATGAGTCGGCGGCCGTAAACGACCGAGCCAACAACCAGCAGCAGGCAGGTAACGAATAGGATCCCAACGACCATTACACGAGTCTTCTGAAATCAGTTTGTCAAGCTAGCTGGCATGGCCCATGATCTCTTCTTCCATATTCCAGATCATGGCTAAAATTTCTTCGCGTTTGGCGATGAATTCAGCATTATTCTTTATCTCGCGAGGATCTTCTAACAGCCCCCACTCAGCAAATGGAAGGCGGTATTCCTTGTATAAGCGCCCAGGTCGAGGAGCCATGACGAATAGGCGCTCACCGAGCATTAATGCTTCTTCGACCGAATGTGTAATGATCATGATGGTCTTGCCGGTTTCTTTCCAGATCTTCAGTACCAGTGATTGCATTTTTTCGCGAGTCAACGCGTCGAGTGCACCAAGTGGTTCGTCCATCAATATGAGTTCTGGATCATTGATTAAACATCTCGCGAGGGCTACGCGCTGTTGCATACCGCCGGACAGTTGATAGGTTGGCGTCTCGCCAAAGCCTTGGAGTCCGACAATCTCGAGCCACTCATTTACTTTCTGGACAATCGCTTGTTGTTTTGTTTTTTTCATACGCAGGCCAAAATCGACATTTTGTGCGACTGTCAACCACTCAAACAAAGCGCCCTGTTGAAAAATCATGCCGCGGTCGACGCCCGGTCCGTCAATCTCAACATCACCGAGTCGCGCAATGCCGCTCGTGGGACGCAGAAATCCCGCGATGATGTTGAGCAATGTGGTTTTGCCACAGCCAGAAGGTCCGAGAACGGCCAGCAATTCACCACCTTTCAAGGTAAAGCTGATATCTTGCAGCGCGTGAATCTTGCTGCCGGAAGGCATCTCAAAAGTCATCGTGAGGTGTTCAGAAACGAGGTCCGTCATGGCGGTGGTGTTTTACGGGTCTGGTGCCCGTGCCGATCAAATACTGATGGCTAGATTGAAAAACCGGTGGGCAAAATGCGCTGCATTTCACCCACCGTCGGATTGGGCAGTGCCCTCTGGCTATTTGAGGAAGGATGTGTCAATTGTGGCGTTGTAGTCCTTCAGTGCTGGATTGTCCGTTGTCGCGAACATATTGCCCATAAAAGCAGTCATCGTACGAGCAAGTCCGTCTTTACCGAAGTAATCCGTCATTTGCTCCTCAACGGTAGGAAAGACAAAACCTGACATTTGAGATTTTGTTTTGTCTACCGTCATTTCTGCGTCTTTTGCAATGACACCGATCTTGGACTGGTCCTTTGCAAATGCAGCATTGGTTTCATGTGTCACCTCAATAAAGGTGCGCAAAAGATCGGGATTTTCCTGTGCGAATTTGTTCGTGACGGAAATAATATCGAAGGAGGTGATTCCGGCGGCTTTTTTCTCTGCCGTTGTTAACATTGGCTTGCCCACCGTGCGCATCTTTGAAAGCGAATTTTCACCGAATGCGCAGGCCATCGTAACCTGGCCATCGACGAGAGCGACCGCACCATCTTCCGGGTCCATGTCAACCACCTTTAATTCACTGACATCGACACCCACTGCCTTCATGGTCATGCGGAAACCGAAATCAGCCATGGTGTTCAATGGCACGGCAACGGATTGCCCTTCCAATTCAGAGGCGTTGCCTTTACTGATGCCGGAATCGTTGCGGACAATGCAGTCATCTGCTGCGCCATAAGCGACCGCAATAGCGACCATTCGAATCGGTGCTTTGGCATTAACTGCGTTGGCAAACGGCGTTAGCCCCTGGCTGGAGGAGATGTCGATGTCTCCAGCCAGCATTGCCTCGGTCATCGCACCACCGTTCGCAAAGTTGGTCCAGTTGACCTTGACGCCCATCGCGTCATCGTAGGTCTTCTCGACCTTGGCAATCTGGTTCGGTGTCGCCCACTCGAGAAAGAAGGCAACGTTCACCTGATCAACAGAAAACGCGGTCGTCGGCAATGCCAAAGCGATGGCCAAGGCGCCTGCGCGTAATGGGAATTTGATTAAGTTTTTCATTCGGTGTCCTCCACCTGGTTTTGACCTGGCGTTAATGACTTTAGCGACAGGGTGTTGATTAACCCTCTTTAATTTGAGGGTTATTAATCATACTCATCCGCAAGGTTGTACGCGAGGGTTGTTGACGGTCCAATGTCAAGATAAGGCGCGTTCAGAGCAAGGCGTAAGATTTGGCGAGTTGGTCATTGCATTTGACTTGGGACGGCAGACAATTCAATGATAGCGACCAGTTGGTCTGAATTTGACTTTATCAGGGAGCATACAGCGATGGATCTACAAATGCGCGGAAGGAAAGCAGTAATAACGGGCGCTTCAAAGGGAATAGGGCGAGCGAGCGCCGAGCGCCTGGCTGCCGAAGGAGTTGATGTCCATTTGGTGGCGCGCGATGCCGCGATGCTGGAAGAGGTCACTATCACGTTGCACAAGCAGCATGGTGTGGCAGCAGGATTTTCTGCACTCGACCTGTCTGTCAGTAACAACGTAGACCGCTTGTTTGAGGAACTCACCGATCCAATCGACATACTGGTCAACAATGCAGGTGCAATCCCCGCTGGTGGAATCGACCTGGTCGATGAGGTGCGCTGGCGCGAAGCCTGGGACCTTAAGGTGTTTGGGTACATCAACATGTGTCGCCGAGCCTATCAGCGCATGCGAGAAGCAGGCGGTGGCGTTATCGTGAACGTGATCGGTGCGGCAGGTGAGCGCCCCACAGCCGGCTATGTTGCGGGTTCAGGCGGCAATGCCTCGTTGATGGCGATCACCCGTGCGTTGGGTGGACCAAGCCGACAGGATGGTATTCGCGTCGTTGCGATCAACCCGGGTCAGATCACGACCGAACGTCTCATTACGATGCTCAAGACACAAGCGTTGGAACAATTTGGCGATGAATCAAAGTGGCAGGACCTCCAGGATGAGACCTTTCCACCGGGTGAGCCGCATCACATTGCTGATCTGGTAGCGTTCCTTGCCTCCGACCTGTCGTCGAACACCACGGGCACCGTCATTACCTGTGACGGCGGCAGTTGTGCGCGCTGAGTGTATGGCGCACTAGTCAGAGCATGGAATTGCCACGGTGGTTTCGGGCCTATGTCCGGATTCTTTGATGACTTCGACGTTTTCCGGACGCTGCATGAATTCCCCGAGTGCTTCCATCGATGGCACTGACATCACCCCGCGGATCGTTTGTTCATTATCCAGCTCGTGGCCGATATAGACAGTTTCTATACCCGCTTCCTGTCGCGCGGCCGCATGGTTGTCGAACGCGGACTTCCATTCAGAGTAGGACTTTGAGATCTCGAACGTTATTACGACCTTGGGCATAACTCGCTCCTCGTACCGGTTGCTGTTCAGTGTGTTGTATTTGGTATTGGGTCAATATACCCATCTATTTGTTAGTACAAAAGCGCAATGCCGGAGTGAACAAAGTGAAAACACGTGCTGTTCAATCGGCCTGCGTCATATATAGAGTTCAGTCAACATGATCACGGTTGAATCTGTCTCAATCGTGATATTGGTATTCCTGCTGGCCGGCATGGTGAAGGGTGTCATTGGGTTTGGATTACCCACTGTCTCGGTGAGTTTGCTCGCTGCCACAGTGGGTTTGACAGAGGCGATGGTGCTGATGCTGTTGCCATCCTTTGCCACCAATGTTTGGCAGGCCGTCGTGGGAGGGCATCTCTTACGATTGCTGCGACGGCTATGGACAATGATATTTTTCGGTGCGGCTTTCGTCTGGGTCACATCGAGTGTTCTGACCAAAGAGCATCTGCCGTTATTAACGATCTTATTGGGCATAGTAATTTGCCTCTATGCGCTGTCCAATCTTATGCGATTAAAACTCCCGTCGCCGGGCAGACAGCAAGAACAATGGATGTCGCCGTTAATAGGGCTCTTGTCGGGAGCCCTGACCGGTGTGACGGGTGTTTTCGTGGTCCCTGCGGTGGCTTACTTACAAGCGCTTCGCTGGTCCCGGGATCAACTCATTCAAGCGATGGGAATCTGGTTCACCGTGGCGACCGTTAGCCTCGCTGGGGCGTTGTCCCATCATGGTCTGCTGACGCATTCGGCCGGTCTATTGTCTGGCGCGGCGATCGTGCCGGCTCTGGTCGGTATGGCTATTGGCCAGCGTCTCCGACGGCGGCTGTCGCCGGGGGTATTTCGAACTTTGTTTCATATCGGACTCGCTGTGCTTGGCGGATATCTCATCATCGTGACGCAGATGGGATAATGCGATTAATTTGAATAAGTGTCCGTTTCACTCCGCAGCATCGAAGAGATGTGTTGTGCCGTCTGATAAACCTTCTTGTTCACAGGTATTGCCGATATCGATAGTGGTGGCACGCTGTGCATCCCGCGGCCATCGTGTATCGTCAAAAGGGCGTCCACGGTGCATCACACAGCGGTTGTCCCACACTACCAGATCATTGGTGCGCCAGCGGTGCGCGTAGATAAACCGACGCTGTGTTGCGTGTTCGAAGAGGGTATCGATCAACGCGTCTGCCTGTTCTTGCGGCATGCCGACAATCGAACGGGCATGAGCAGCGAGATAGATCGAGGTGCGCCCGCTAGTGGCGTGTGATCGCACCAGCGCTTGGGGTACTTGCGGGTAGGATGCGTTTTCCTCATCGGTCATGTCGAATCCCATGCGCTTCCTAGAGTTCGCGATAGAGTGCAGTGCAATACGACCTCTTATCTTTTCACGCAGACGCGGGGCTAGGGCATCCCATGCAGCACGCATGTCGGCAAATTCGGTCTGGCCGCCCACCGGCGGTATCGATTGCATGTATAGACAAGATGCGTTGGCCGGTACGTGCTTGAATGAACTGTCTGTATGCCAGAGGCGGTTGCCGCGCTGAAAACCGATCATTCTATGGTCCTCATCCAGCACGCTGCCGTCGGAACCGAGATTCGAAACGTCGGCGATCTCGGTAGGCACACGTGGCACGGCCATTTCCATATCAGCGACCATGGAATGGTCGATATCACCAAAAATTTTGGCAAATCGCACGTGTGCATCCTGCGTCAGCCGCTGGTTGGGGAAGATCAGTACTGCGTAAGTGTTGTAAGCAGTGAGAATCTCCTCGGCTAGGTTTTTGCTGATCGGTAGGGAAAGATTGACATCCCCAATCTCGGCAGCAAAGTCCTCTCCGACAGGCCACAGATCTATACTCATCGAGCGCCTCCTTGCGTTTTGCGCGAAAAAGATGACTACCAGAGTCCGTTCGCCCCAAGTATAGTTGTCACGGCGTTACTGTGGGATCGAATTAATGAATCACCAGACACAAGTCGAATTGACGCGAGCGGTGTTCCAGCACCTGGCCGCTGGCAGCACCGA
>CAZAHE010000079.1:0-10519 GCA_964484965.1 uncultured Acidiferrobacteraceae bacterium
CGCGATCATGACCATCCCTGTGATGTGGGCGGCTTCGTGCGATGCTTGCGTGGAGCGTTTCGCGAACAGAAGTTCGCCGACAGCGCAAAGGTCACGGCGAAAAAAAAACAGTACCGCTACCAGCGTACCCATGTGAACCGCCACATCGAAAGCGAGTCCCTGATCCGGCCAACCCAACAATGATGGTACAAGGATCAGGTGTGCCGAACTCGACACCGGAAGAAACTCCGTAACACCCTGCACCAGGGCCAGAAAGATGGCCTGTTGCGGATCGATCACAATATGCCGCTGCGATTATGCAAGCTAAACCCTGTCAGCGGCCGCACAATGTCTCGAGACAGCGCAATGACTTTAAACAACTCGCCGGTGTCAGATGGCAAGGTCAGGTACTTGACCTCGCGGGCAGCAGCAATTTTATCGGTCATCTCGGCAGCTCTTTCAAGCAGGCCGAGTGACAGTAGAAAAGCCGCTTGGCTGGCGTAACCGGCCACCTCTAATCGACTGTTAACCGCGGCTGCCGCGATCGCTGAAAAATCAACGTGCGCAGTGATGTCCTGTAGCCCCGGGTACAAGAAAGGGTCTCCATGGGCATGGTGGCGGTAGTGGCACATCAGAGTGCCTTCGCGGCGGTCCACATGATAGAACTCCGGCCCCGGGAAACCGTAATCGATTAACAACATCACACCGCGGTGAAGGCACTCTGCAGCCGCTTCGACCCAGGCCGTGGCGCGCTCATTGACCTCGGTCATATAGCCATCTGACAGCGCGTAACGCGCTATCAGCCGTTCGGCAGACGGAGCGTCGGCTTTGTGCCAAGACCAGCCAAAGCCACTAGACTCGCTCACCACATAGGCGAGTACAACACGGCCGGCATCGACACGGAAACGGGTCACCGGCATCGCATCGATGACTTCATTGGCGAGAATCACGCCTTCGAACCCGCCCTGTGGCCAATCGCTGATCCAGTGAAGGCGCGGGAAATAATCCGGCACCCGCCGGCGCAGCAAGACCCGCTGACGCTCGCGCAGATCGGGACTTGGTTCGAGCAACAAGACGGATTCCGGCAGTGAACCGGTATCGGCCAGCCCATCGAGTACATCTGCCAGCAAACGACCGCTTCCGGGCCCAGCTTCGAGCAAAGCGCCACGGCCGAGTTGTTCAAAGATTTCTGCGACTTGGCTCGCTATACATCGGCCAAACAGCGAACCAATCTCTGGCGCAGTAATGAAATCACCAGCGCTTCCAAATTTCGCAGTGCCAGCTGCGTAATAGCCAAGACCAGGCGCGTACAATGCCGCCTCCATAAACCGGTCAAAAGGCAACCGACCCCCTACCGTTCGGATGCTTTCCCTAATTGTGTGCGCCAGCCGCCTGGAATGAGCCAGCGCCGCTACGTCCGGCATGGGCAACGACGACAGCAAATCCGGTCCGTTTACACTCAACGCTCAATAATCTCCACTGGCTTATGTAGTTGGTACTATGTGCTAATTCTATCTGGCAACGATACGGACGGTCTGATGACCACGGACGGCAAAACACTTGTCAACAAAGTAGCTCTGATCACCGGCGGTGCTCGCCGCCTCGGTGCCGAGATCGCGCGTGCCCTTCACAATGAAGGCATGAACCTGCTACTGCATTACCACACCTCGGTAACTGAAGCGCGTGAGCTGCAGGAATCTCTCAACCTAGTCCGCGCCGAATCCGTGGTTTTGGTCGGGAGCGACTTGTTGAATCTTGCAAAGCTAGAGAGAATGATTGAGCACACGGTCACAACTTTTGGCCGGTTGGATGTGCTTGTCAACAATGCCTCATCGTTCTACCCGACGCCGCTTGGCAAAACGACCGAAGAGCAATGGCACGACCTGATCGGCACCAACCTAAAGGCACCATTCTTTCTCGCCCAAGCGGCTGCATCCGCACTCGCTGAGTCCCGTGGTTGTATCGTGAACCTGGTGGACATTTATGCCGAGCGTCCTCTTCGTGGCTATCCGGTGTACAGCGTCGCTAAGGCAGGGCTTGCCGCACTCACGCGAACTCTCGCGCGAGAGCTCAGTCCGCATGTCAGGGTCAACGGCATTGCCCCAGGCGCGGTCCTATGGCCGGAAAACGACACTGACGAAATCGCGCAGCAACGTCTGATTTCGAGCACACCGCTAAAACGTGTCGGCCATCCAAAAGAGGTCGCGAGCGCTCTTGTTTATCTTGTGCGCGACGCGGCGTTTGTCAACGGTCAGATATTGACCGTTGACGGGGGACGTTCAATCGTTCAGTAAACTGTCAGCAGGCTGCCAGGGTGCACGCTGCAGTGTTGCTCCAGAGGCCTCGGACAGCGCCTTGAAGGAGTCTCCAACGACCGGATGTGACATGTCCGGCAACAAGTCGGAAAGTGGACTCAGGACAAAAGCGTATTCCAGTATCTCTCGTCGCGGCACGTCGAGGCCTTGGCTGTACAGCACCGCATCGCCATACAACAGTAGATCGAGGTCAATGACACGCGATGTGACAGCTCCGTTGCTGCGCAGTCTCCCCTGGTCAGACTCCATAGAATGCAGCTGATCAATCAACGCGTTCGCGGCCAACTGCGTGCAGAACGTCACAACGAGATTGTAGAAATCGGGACCATCAAAACCAATTGCTATGGTTTGATAAACCGGTGAAGCTTTTACCTTTTCAAACCTATTACGCAATCCCTTCAGGGCATCCTCGATATGATGTATTGGATCGAGGTTACTACCGATACTGACGGCTGCGAGTGGCATTCAGTTCTTCGAACGACGCTCGATCACGACACCCACATCGCCTGCCGTGCTCACAGCGCCGCGTTTGTTTACCCGAACTCGGCACCAATCCGCACCGAACTCATCCAGTATGATAGCGGCGGCTTCCTCCGCCAATCGCTCAATCAGTTTGGCTTTGGTCAATTTCACATGGGTAGTGATACGTTTAGCAACATCCCGATAACTAAGCGTATCCGCGACATCGTCAGTCTCGGCAGCTCGCTTGACATCAAATCCCATATCGAGATCAAAGATTACGGTCTGAGTAATACGGCGCTCCCATTCCCATATTCCGATCACACAGTCAACTTTCAAACCATGTAGAAAGATAATGTCCAAAACGCGTTGCCAGTAAGGGTGCTGCCTAAGTTTATACTCAACCACTTCGTTGACCAGGCGTGGGCCGTTCGCAATGCTCCTCATCGTGCTGCCGCTGATGGGCTATCTGCTGGGTTCTTTGTCCAGCGCCGTGCTCGTGTCGAGACTGATGCGTCTTCCGGACCCGCGACAAGCTGGGTCCGGCAACCCCGGGGCAACCAATGTCCTTCGTATGGGCAGCAAAACTGCCGCTGCGCTGACCCTGCTGGGCGATGTCCTAAAAGGTGTCATTCCTGTCCTCATCGTGCGTGCCATCGACAATGACCCCCTCGTCATCGTATTGACCGGACTCGGTGCATTTCTCGGGCACCTCTTTCCGCTGTTTTTCGGCTTTGCCGGCGGCAAGGGCGTCGCCACAGCGCTTGGTGTTTTCCTGGCACTTGATCCGTTGGTTGCCGCCGCACAAGTCACCGTGTGGTTACTGACCGCACTGATATTCCGATACTCTTCACTTGCCGCAGTGACCGCTGCTGTGACCACACCAGTCATGCTTGCACTAAGAGCCGCAGACTATAGCGTGACGTGCTTTGGAGTGATTATTGCCGTGCTGCTCGTCTATCGACATCGTGGCAACATTGCCCGCCTGCGTTCAGGGACAGAATCAAGAATCCGGCTAAAACGCTGAAAGCGTTTGCTCTGCGGCTTGGATTACCGACGTCATACCGACTGACGACCTGCAATGCTCAGGGTGGCGCGAGGCCGCTTAGCGACCAACGGGGCCGGATCGTAAAATCCAGCGTATTAACCGCCGACTGAAGGCGCATCCATCCCGCGTAAGCGATCATTGCCCCGTTGTCAGTGCACAGTTCGGGCCTCGGGTAATAGACCTCGACCCCGAGTGGCGCGGCAATTTCATTCACGCGCCGACGAAGCATTCGATTGGCGCTAACGCCGCCGGCGACCACCAGGCGATCACGTGGGACCATCTCGAGGGCGCGCCGACACTTGATAACGAGCGTCTCGACTGCCGCCTCCTGAAAGGCATAAGCGACGTCAGCGATGAACTGATCATCGAGTGTTCGACCGTCGACCGTGTTGCGTGCATAGGTCTTAAGGCCGCTGAAACTGAAATCGAGCCCGGGCCGATCAGTCATCGGTCGTGGAAACCGCAAGCGACCCGGATGACCTTGCTCAGCCGCTGCAGAGATGGCGGGGCCGCCTGGGTAACCGAGCTGCAGTAGTTTTGCGGTTTTATCGAATGCTTCACCAACAGCATCATCAACCGTGGTGCCAAGAATCTCATACCGCCCGACTTCGGCAACATCGACCAGCATAGTATGTCCACCGGACACCAACAACGCGAGGAACGGGATCTCCGGCGGTTTTGCTTCGAGCATAGGCGAGAGCAGGTGACCTTCCATATGATGCACACCGACCGCGGGTACCGACCATGCCCAGGCGAGGCTGCGTCCAAGGGCCGCACCAACCAGAAGCGCACCGGCCAGGCCGGGCCCCGCCGTGTATGCCACCCCATCAATCTCGTCACTTACTACGCGCGCGCGCTCCAACACCTCAGTCACCAGGGGACCGAGTGTTCGGATATGATCACGGGCGGCGAGTTCCGGCACCACTCCGCCGTAGGCACGATGCAATTCAATCTGCGATGCCAGCGCGTGCGCACGAATACCGGCGCCGGCCTCGTACACCGCGACCCCGGTATCGTCGCACGAAGTTTCGATTCCTAGAACAATCATCTTCCCATGCCCCGATAGCAAGATCAGGGTAAATTATTTCTCATGAATTATAGTTTCCCTTATTTCTAAGGGGTTTCTGTGGTGTGCTCTGCACAAAGAAAACAGGTAGAATCGCGCGCCCTGCATCAGCACATGTGAACAGCGCACTGTAAAACCTTATGCCCAATGTCAAAGTAAGGCGAGACGAGCCATTTGACGTCAACCTGCGTCGATTCCGCCGCGCCTGCGAAAAAGCCGGCGTTTTCACTGAATCCCGCCGCCGCGAGTACTACGAGAAACCCACGACCATCCGCAAGCGCGACGGTGCTGCTGCAGTGAAACGCGAAAAGAAACGCGCCGCCAAGCAGGATCCAAGACGGGTCCGCCCCTACTGACGACTCTCGTCAGGTTGTAGTCTGTACCTCTCACGCCGTGGCCCTCAAAGAAGTAATTATGGCCGATATGAAATCGGCCATGCGCGAAAAGGACAGCACCCGTCTGAACGCCATAAGATTGCTACGCGCCGCGCTGCAACGGCGAGAGCTCGATGATCGCACAACGCTCGATGATGACGGTGTCGTCGCTGTTGTTCAAAAGATGATTAAGCAGAGCCGCGATTCGATCGCACAGTTTAAACGCGGTGGACGCGACGATCTAATTTTGAACGAGACAACACTCGTACAAGTGCTCGAGCGATATTTACCGGAACAGATCAATGAGGCTGTGCTGATCGATCTGGTCATTAAGGCGATTGCGGACACCGGTGCCGACAATATGCGGGATATCGGCAAGGTCATGGCCAAACTCAAACCCGCCATTCAGGGGCGCGCTGACCTCGGCCAAGTCAGTGCAATAGTGAAGCAAAAACTAAATAGCTGAGCGCGCCCTTCATCATTGGCCCTCGCGGATGCGCTGATGTCCTGAACTGCGACCGAAAAAGGCAATACTGAGACCTATGGTGAGTAACAATAAGGCACCTGCCTGATGTGCAGCACCCAACACGACCGGCACGTGCAGTAGGAGGGTGGTAACGCCAAGTAGCACTTGAGCCAGCGCGACACCCCCAAACACCAGTAACAACCAACGCTGCCAAGCGCTATGGGTCTTTGGCCAGGCCGCCACGATGAAACCCACCAGCAGCAGCAGGGTGACGAGGGCCAGCAGGCGGTGGTTAAACTGCACGGCAGGAATATTTTCAAACAGGTTGCGCCAGACAGGGTCTAAAGCCCAGTAGCCCGGAGGCAACCACTGACCGGCCATCAGAGGAAACGTATTGAAGGCATGCCCAGCTTTAAGTCCTGCGACAAAACCCCCTGTTAGCACTACTAGAAACACCAGTGCCGAAAGACTGAGAGCTGTGTGGCGTCGCCAAGTCGCCGAACCGGCGCACGCATCATCCAGTAGCTGGCTAAGAGTCAACCACCACAGATAACTGTAGAGAACAACAGCCAAAGCGAGATGCATTGTCAGACGATAGGGGCTGACGCTCGGGATATCGACGAGCCCGCTTTTCACCATATACCAGCCCAGTAGGCCTTGCAGGCCACCAAGCACAAATACGATCAGCAATCGCCCTGCCAATGCAGGGGCTAACAGGCGCTGCCACCAAAGGAGCACGAAAGGTACCAGGAAAACCAATCCAATCAGCCGCCCCAGCATCCGATGAGCATATTCGTAATAGAAGATCACTTTGAAACTTTCCAGCGAGATACCAAAGTTGACCTTTTTGAACTCGGGCGAGTGCTGATAATTCTGAAATTCAACCTGCCAGTCTTCGACCGACAACGGTGGAATCACACCGGACAACGGTTGCCAGTTGACCATTGACAGGCCGGATCCCGTCAGCCTGGTCACGCCACCGAGGATGACCATTAGAAATATCAACAGGCAACAGCTAAGTAGCCAGGCGCCAACTAGACGCCCTGCGGCGCGGAAATCCTTCGACGAGTCCACCGTACGGCGATCAATGGGAAAAACACGATTGAGAGACATCGGACGAGCAAATAATACAAGATAAAATCTGATTCTAACCCGCTCGAGAAGTACGCTGAAGTCGCACGTCCAGATTATTCAAGGGAGTGCTACACTGGTGCGGCGGGCGAGGACCAGACGATGACCGGCAGACTTCCGAGAGAATTCATCGATCAACTGCTAAGTCGCGTCGACGTGGTTGATGTTGTCAATCGCCATGTCCCACTGAAAAAGGCAGGCAAGGACTTCAAGGCCTGCTGTCCATTTCATGATGAGAAAACTCCGTCCTTCACTGTCAGCCCGTCTAAGCAGTTCTATCACTGCTTTGGTTGCGGGGCGAGCGGCACAGCGATCACGTTCATGATGGAATACAGCCATCTCCCTTTCCGAGACGCAGTAGAGGATCTTGCGAACGGTGCCGGCCTTGAGATTCCGGATACCGGCCAGGAGAACCACCATGACCACGATTGGCCGCGTTTACTGGAACATATCAACGCGGCCAATCAGTTCTATAAGCAACAATTAAGAAGTGACCCGGATGCACAAGTCGCGATTGCCTATCTCAAACAGCGCGGAATCAATGGTGAGGTTGCAGCGCAATTCGAAATCGGGTACGCGCCCGACAAGTGGCAAGCGTTGGCCGACACCGCTGCCGGTAGCCCGCAAAAACTAGATGAGCTCGCGCGCGCCGGCCTCCTGTCTAAACGTGACTCAGGTGGTTATTACGACCGCTTTCGTGGGCGAATTATCTTTCCAATCCACGACCGTCGAGGACGGACCGTGGCTTTCGGCGGCAGGATCGTCGGGCAAGGGGAGCCCAAGTACCTGAACTCCGCTGAAAGTCCGGTTTTCAACAAAAGTGCAGAGCTCTACCGTCTCCACCATGCCCGTCAGGCAATCGCCAAACACAACGAGGCGCTGGTGGTAGAAGGCTACCTTGATGTGATCGCGCTGGTACAGCATGGCGTGGAGAATGTCGTCGCCACACTAGGCACGGCAACAACGCATTTGCACCTGCAACAGCTGTTTCGCATGACCGCTTCCATTGTCTTCTGTTTTGATGGTGACCGTGCCGGACGCGTCGCCGCCTGGCGGGCACTGCAAGTCGCGTTACCCGAGCTACGTGATGGCCGACAAATCAGTTTTCTCTTTCTTCCCGAGAGCGAAGATCCAGATTCATTCATTCGCGCGCAAGGGGCTGTCGCCTTCCGAGAGCTGCTGACAAATGCCACCCCATTGCCAGATTTTCTGTTTCAACACCTGACGATGGAAACCGACCTCTCCCGTATGGACGGTCGAGCGCGCCTGGTATCACTGGCATCCCCATTACTGTCGAAAATACCCAGCGGTCCTCTGTTGGACCTGATGCATCAAAAGTTGACTGAACTCAGCGGCGTCACAAGCGATCGCGATAAACCGAAGGCGCTATCGAAAGCCACCCGCAACACCACCGATAAGCGCCTGTCTCCGGTTGCCACCGCAGTGAGTTTGCTGATTCAGCACCCCACGCTGGCAAGCCAAGTCCCGCTGCCCGAACTGGACAGCGATGGTGCACTTGGCTTGGAATTGCTCCAATCTATCGACAGAGTCGCACGCGAGGAGCCGGGTCTTAGCGCGGCGGCACTGCTGGAACGTTTTCGTGACACAAAGGATTTCACTTCATTAGAAAAGTTACTCGCGCACAACCATCTCATCAAGGAAACGGGACTGGAGCGCTACTATCAGCAAACTCTCGCCACACTTGAGGAACAGCAGGTAAGTACACGCATCTCCGAACTACTGTCAACGCCAAGAACCGCCGAAGGCGACCCTGGTTATCGCGAGCGGCTGGCCAGTTTATTTGAGCGCCAACGAACCCTGCGACAGGTGCGGGAAAACCGCTGATATTCTAGGGACTTAGCCTGTCTCATGGTATAATTTCTCGGTTTTCCCATCGCCAGCTTTTGACCCCGGAGTGAAGCCCAATTCATGGATACACAAGCACAACAACTCGAGCTCAAACGACTCATCATCAAGGGGAAAGAACAGGGCTTTCTAACCTACCGGGAGATCAACGACCATCTGCCAGGTGACATGAACGACACGGATCAGATCGAAACCGTCGTCAACATGATCAATGACATGGGTATTGAGGTCTTCGACAAGGCCCCAGATCCTGATAGCCTACTGCTCAAAACCGCCAACCCGGACGATGAAGAGGTCGTTGAGGAAGCGGAAGCAGTGCTGACCACTGCTGTCGAAAGCGAATTCGGTCGCACCACTGATCCGGTTCGAATGTATATGCGTGAAATGGGCACTGTCGATTTGCTCAGTCGACAAGATGAAATCGATATCGCCAAGCGCATTGAAGACGGCATCCGCCAAAGCGTCGAAGCAATTGCTTCAAGCCCAGTCGTCATCTCAGAATTAATCGCTCTTGCTGATCAGGTCGATAACGGCACGATGAAATTGACCGATCTGCTGATCGATTTCATCGACCCCAACGCCGAAGAAGAAGAAATACCCTCACCCAATTCTCAAGGTGCGGATAACGATGACAAAGATGCGGACAAGGGGCCTAAGGGCCCAGATGTGGATGAATACAAGCAACGTTTTAAACGTATCAGGAGAGGTTATAAGAGCCTTATTAACGCCCAGAAAAAACACGGGATGGGTAGCCCCCAGGTTCAGCGGCACCAGAAGAAACTGGCCGCCGAATTAATGAGTATCCGTCTGGTACCGCGAAATATCGATTACCTATCGGAGATCATGCGAGTCATCGTTTCTGATGTTCGGTCACAGGAAATGCTGGTCAGCCGAATATGTATTCAAAGAGCAAAGGTCACACGCAACACCTTCCTCAAAAAATTCGTCGGCCGTGAATCCGAGCTGTTCTGGATTCGCAGCTTAATGCGCGGCAAAGAAGGTAGTCGCGACGTGCTCAAAGCACACAGTGATGAACTGGAATCGGCTCGCAGAAAGTTTGCAATATTAGAGTCGCGTACTGGTATTCGCATCTTAGAAATCAAAGAAATCAATCGACGCATGTCGATCGGTGAAGCAAAGGCGCGTCGCGCGAAAAAAGAAATGGTTGAAGCCAACCTGCGGCTGGTGATCTCTATCGCTAAGAAATACACCAACCGCGGACTGCAGTTTCTTGATCTCATTCAAGAAGGCAACATTGGCCTGATGAAGGCCGTCGACAAATTCGAATACCGGCGTGGCTACAAGTTCTCAACCTACGCCACCTGGTGGATCCGCCAAGCTATCACCCGCTCAATTGCGGATCAGGCTCGGACTATTCGTATCCCGGTGCATATGATTGAAACAATCAATAAGCTGAACCGCGTATCACGCCAGATTCTGCAAGAGAAAGGTCGCGAAGCCATGCCTGAGGAGTTGGCCGAACGCATGGACATGCCCGAAAGCAAGATTCGCAAGGTGCTCAAGATCGCGAAAGAGCCAATTTCTATGGAAACCCCGATCGGAGACGACGAAGATTCCCACCTCGGTGATTTCATTGAGGACAAGAACGCACTGCCCCCCGAGGAAGCCGCCCTTTCGCACGGGCTGACCAAGGCCACCCACGGTATCCTCGGTAGTCTCACCGACCGAGAAGCCAAAGTCATCCGAATGCGCTTTGGCATCGGAATGAACAATGATCACACTCTGGAAGAAGTCGGCAAACAGTTCGATGTCACCCGCGAGCGTATCCGCCAAATCGAAGCCAAAGCGCTGCGC
>CAZAHE010000080.1:0-4864 GCA_964484965.1 uncultured Acidiferrobacteraceae bacterium
GAGCACTCGGCTGGGGGCCGAGCGGTCGCTGGTTCGAATCCAGTCTCCCCGACCATTTTCTCTTAGAGGTTTTCTTCAAATTCCCGGGCGATCCGCGCAAGGTAGCGGCCGTAGTGATTGTCGGACTGACTGGCGGCCAGCTTCTCGAACGCCGAGGTATCGATAAACCCCATTCGCAGTGCAATTTCCTCTAGGCAGGCGATTTTGAGGCCCTGACGCTGTTCCACCGTTTCGACGAATTGGGCGGCCTGTAGCAAAGTCTCGTGGGTCCCGGTATCCAGCCAAGCCACGCCGCGACCAATTTTTTCGACACGCAGTTTCTCGCGCATCATGTAAATGCGGTTGATGTCCGTGATTTCAAGCTCGCCTCGGGACGAAGGTTGGACCTCGCGGGCGATATCGGCGACAGAATTGTCGTAGAAATACAGCCCTGTCACGGCCCAATTCGACTTCGGTTCGGCCGGCTTTTCCTCGAGGCTCAGGACGCGATCGTCACGGTCCAGTTCGACAACGCCGTAGCGTTCCGGATCGCCAACCCAATAGGCGAATACCGTCGCCCCGGAAGTGCGCGCGGCTGCTGCGCGAAGACGACCGGGAAAACCATGTCCGAAGAAGATGTTGTCACCCAGCACCAAAGCGCAACTATCGCCGCCGATAAAATCGCGCCCGATGATAAACGCTTCAGCCAGGCCACGAGGTTCGGATTGTACTGCGTAGGAGATGTTCAAGCCGAGTTTCTCACCTCCACCGAAAAGATTCTCGAACGCCGATAACGCCTCTGGCGTCGAAATGATCAGAATATCTTGAATTCCCGTAAGCATTAGCGCTGACAGCGGGTAATATATCATCGGCTTGTCGTATACGGGTAACAGTTGCTTGTTGATGACGTGAGTGACGGGATATAGGCGTGTACCGTAGCCGCCGGCGAGGATGATACCCTTCATAGCGTTAGCCCTTTTTTAACCCTAGGCGGGAGCCCGAGTACTTGTCTTGTATGATCGGCTCCCACCAATCGCGTCGCGCTAGATACCACGCGACCGTTTGCGACAACCCGTCACGGAAGGAGTTCCGCGGCCGCCAGCCGAGCTCAACGGTGACTTTCGAATAATCGATGGCGTAGCGGAAATCGTGTCCGGGGCGATCCTTGACATAAACGATGGCCTGATCGTGCGAGTTGCCGTCCGGTCTCGGCGCTTGCTCGTCAAGGGCCTGGCAAATGGCCTGGACGACCTCGAGGTTGGTCATCTCTGCGTTGCCGCCGACAAGATAGACCTCGCCGGCCTGGCCCTTGCGGATGATAAGGTGGAGGGCCTCGACGTGGTCCTCCACATGCAGCCAATCGCGGATATTCCCGCCCCGTCCGTAAACCGGCAGGGGCTCGCCGCGCAAGCCATTGATGATTATTAGCGGTATCAGTTTCTCGGGAAACTGATAAGGCCCGAAATTGTTGGAGCAATTGCTCAACACGATCGGCAATCCATAAGTGTGGTGCCAGGCTTTGGCCAGATGATCGGATGCTGCTTTACTGGCCGAATAGGGGGAGCGTGGCTTGTAAGGGGTCTCGGGATTGAACGGTGGATCGTCGGCGCTCAACGATCCGAATACCTCGTCCGTCGATATATGATGAAATATAAAACGTGCTTGGCGTTCCGTCGGCAGGTTGCGGAAGTAGTCGAGCGCCACTTCCAGCAAATTGTAGCTACCGACGATGTTGGTCTGCACAAACGCGGCGGGACCGTCGATGGAGCGGTCGACGTGGGATTCCGCCGCTAGGTGCATGACCTTGTCCGGTTGGTGCTCGGCGAAAACACGCGACATTTCCCGTTCGTCGCAGATGTCGACTTTTTCGAAGGCGTAGCGCGCGTGGCCCGCGACCGGTTCCAGGCTCTTTTGGTTGCCGGCGTAAGTCAAGCTGTCAACATTGATGACCGCATCATTGGTTTTGCCTATAATGTAGCGGACCAATGCGGAGCCGATAAAGCCCGCGCCACCCGTCACTAGTATCTTCATGTGTCTTCCAACCTCGTCGCCGCACCCACAAGTCGCTTCACGCCATCTTCCAGTGTGACCTTCGCCCGCCAGTCAGGCAACGGTGTTCCTTTCCAGGGAATTGTGATGGAACGTTCCGGTAGAGGGTATGCGCCCCAGTTGGCGAGGACCGTTCGGTCCGTAATTCGCATGAACACGGCAACGACCTCCTCCAGCGTGTAATGAAGCCCTTCGTCCACCGCAAACGATTGTCCCGAAACCGTTTGCGCATCGTCCATCAGCGTTCGGGCGCAGTGGATGAAGGCGTCGCGCGCGTCATCGATGTAGATCAGTCCGAACTGGGTCGATTTTTCCACCAGATCGATGGGTTGACCAGCTAAATGGGCCTCGACGAGCCGGTTCATCAATTTCGGTCGCCAGTCGTTGGGGCCATAGACGTCGGGCAGTTTGATTGTCACCGACATAATGCCGCGGGCATCTTCATAGTAAGCCAGAACATCGGCGAAGGCCTGTTTCGTTGCGGCATAGAGGTTCAAGGGCCGATAGCCGTCGTTGTGAAAGTGTTGGAAGGTCGATCCCGCATTGACGATACGGCGCACGCCGGCATCCGACATGGCCTCCAGGAGGTGAGTACCGAGACGGATATTCGAATCGATCAGTTGATCGATGTCGTTATTGTCATGTTCTCGGGCGTAGGTGCCAGCAATATGGAATACGACTTCCGGGTTGGCGCTTGATACCGCGTCCGCCAGGGACGTTAACGCACCGTCATAAACATGGGTCCTTGCCGTGCCGATGATGGCGGATAGCTGCGTCAAGTCCGATGTCGGACGCACCAATGCGTGGGTATCGACACCGCTCGACATCAAACGCTCGACCAGCCGCAATCCCAGATAGCTGGTCGGACCGGTGACTAATGCTGTTTTCATGGAGCCGCCCGGGTTTCGCAGGATAACTGGCGCACTCCCCAATAGAGCCCAACACTCGCCGAGCCGTGAAACCGGTGCAGCGAGACGCACGAACCGAGAGAGGTTTTGAAAATCCGGCAATCTATCATGGGTTAAACTTATTGCGTTTGGTGGTTTAATGATAGGTGTTCATCGGAGCGTGCGTCGTTATCATTGCTTGGTTAAGGCTGGAAGGCCGGAATCGGGTATGTCGCGTAGGAAAGGACTGGTCCGGTCTTTTTCGGAGAGGGTTGGATTGTCGATCGGCCACTCGATGCCGATGTCAGGGTCATTCCAGCGAATGGCGAACTGGTCATCCGGATCATACTCATCGGTTAGAAGATAGATTAGGTCGACGATCTCGGATAAAACGCAAAATCCGTGGGCGAAATTCTTGGGGATGAACAGTTGCTTGTTATTTTTGTCACTAAGTACGACCGCATGCCATTGTCCGAAAGTCGATGAACCTCGGCGGATATCGACGGCAACGTCCAGAATTTCGCCATGCGCGGCGAAAACTAGCTTTCCCTGCGGTCGTGCTAGTTGATAATGCAGGCCTCTCAACGTACCCCGGTCCGAACGGGTGTGGTTGCTTTGGTGAAGCTGCAGGTTCATCCCGTGATCGCCGTAGCGCGAGCTCCGGTAGGTTTCGAGAAAGAAACCGCGTTCGTCCGCGAAAACATTCGGTTCGATTTCAAGAACGCCTGGTAGCGATGTTTCTGTGACTTTCACGGTTCGGATACCCAGGTTGCCGTCAAATCGTTTCGACGAAGGATTTGAACGCGCTTTCGATGATCTCTGTTTCGTCGGCGCCCATACCCTGATGGCAGCCGAGCAAAAACCCGCCCCGCATCACCTGATCGGCGTTGGGATAGCCGGCGTCGCTGGTTCGGCAATCGATGTCGCTGAAGCCGGGCTGGCGCAGGATGTTGCCGGTGAATACGGGTCGCGTCTGAATGCCTTGGTCTTCGAAGTGCAGTTGAAGCTGGCGTCGCGTAAACGGTGCGTTATCGCGCACCACCAGCGGAACCGCCAGCCAAGGCGTATATGTCTCGTTGGTTTGGCGCGGCAAAATGAACCAGTTTTCGTATTCGTGGAAAAATGCCGTCAGTGCGCCGAAGTTCCGAACCCGCCGGTCCGCGTAGTTTTCCAGCCGGTCCAACTGCACGAGACCGAAAGCTGCCGCCATTTCGGACGGAAGGAAGTTGTAGCCAGGCGATTCGAACACGAACTTGGCGTCGTAATCGATGCCGCTGATGCTCATGTTGAAGCGGTCTTCAGTGGCCTCCGACTCGCCCAGGATGCTTGAGCTTCTGCCCCATCCGCGCAACAACCTGGCGCGCCGCTCGAGCTCGGGATCATTAATGCATACCGCGCCGCCGAAACCGCCGCAGGTGACGATGTGCGACGCATAGAAACTCGTGGTCGCGATATCGGAGAGCGAGCCCGTCGGTTCGCCGCGGTATTTGCTACCGATGGTATCGGCGGAGTCCTCAATCACCTTAAGACCGTGACGATCCGCGATTTCGCGTAAAGACGCCCATTCGGGCAGATTGCCGATTAGGTTGGGGACCATCATCGCCCGCGTTTTCGGGCCGATCATAGCTTCGACCAGTCCGGCATCGATGTTGTAGGTGTCCGCCTCCACGTCGACGAATACCGGCACCAGTCCGTGCTGCACCAAGGGTGCGACCGTGGTCGAGAAGGTGAGGGCAGGGGTGATAACCTCGTTTCCCGGGGAAAGACCGAGCGCTGCAATGGCCAACAGGTTGGCAGACGAACCAGAATTAACCATCAGTCCGTAGGCCTTGCCGAATAGTGCAGCAACGCGCACCTCGAACTGCGTGACAGAAGGTCCAGTCATCAGCGCAAGCGACTGGTTTTCCAGAACATTCACCACTGCATCTATTTCTTCGCGGCCGTAGACG
>CAZAHE010000080.1:4874-10515 GCA_964484965.1 uncultured Acidiferrobacteraceae bacterium
TGCCATGACCTCTTTTCCGGAGTGTATAAAAGATAAGCGTAACCTGTACTACCTTACCGGCTGGCAAAGTAAAGATGGTTATTTATCTATCGAACTTCGAATTCCGACGGTTCCGGCTGTGACCGCGTCAACCGGTTCTTGGAGCGACGTGAGCGTCGTTATAGTTACCTATAACTCGGCGGCGGTGATCGAGCCGTGTCTGCGCTCGGTGCATTTGGCCAAACAGGTCATCGTCGTTGACAATGCCAGCACCGTCCGGACCCTTGCCGTGGTCGCCGAAACCCTGCCTGAGGCGCGGATCATCGGTAACGACAGGAACCGTGGCTTCGGATTCGCGGTCAATCAGGGCATGGCCTTGGTCGAGACCCGTTACGGGTTCTGCTTCAGTCCCGATGCCGTTCTCGCTGAGGACGCCATGACGCAGTTGTTGGCAGCGGCCGCGGCTTATCCCGAAGCGGGCATGGTCGGTCCTTATCTGCAGCGGCCCGACGGCAAACAGGAGCTCTACGTAATGGGGCCGTCAGAAATAACTCACACGGAGATGACGGAACAACCGGACGGGGACTTCTGTACGTGGTTCGTCATGGGCGGGTTTTTTCTCGCCTCCATGTCGGCTTGGCGGCAGATCGGCGGGTTTGACGAACGAATTTTTCTCTATAACGAGGATGCCGATTTAAGTCTGCGCGCCACCGCGGCTGGCTTCAGCCTGGTGTTGGCGCCGATGGCGAACGTCGTACATGTTGGAGGCCGATCATCGAAGGTGACTTGGCGGACACGCTGGCGCAAGGATTGGCATCAGACCTGGAGCCGCCTATACCACGAAGCTAAGCACGGCGACATAGCGGCGGCGAACTGTGAGGCGCGGCGGATATTGCTCACGCACGCCACCAAGACTGCGCTCTATACGGTTTAATTGCGACCTGACCGGGTTCGCGGAAATTTGGCCAAGGCGATGGCGGCATTTGCCTTTTTAGCGGGTAAACCAGCGCGGTGATTTTTTTTGTTCTGCATTTGGTCTGTAATATTCGGAAAACTACATGTTTGTCATTTTTTCGGCGGGAGAAGGTAGCCTTCACGACAAAAGGGATGTTACGCAGGTTTTTGATCAGTCAAGTAGGCTGCTCTTCTATATGATGAATGCAACGCCATGTCATATCGGTTTTTATCGTGAGACAGATCGATGACGGAATCGGGTTGAGTTTCCTCGCGCCAGGACGTGACCCTAAGATCGCCAGCGGCGATAATTCCGATGTAATGTTTGACAGAGAGAATACCTGATTGACACGCATCGTATGCGTGAGCGCATTCTATGGCCAAGGAACAAGTACTGTGCCGGTATTAAGAATTGTCATCAATTGCGGATTGTTGCCACCAGTTACGCCAATCCACGTAAGGCGCAAGCGTGTCGAAGTGCTGTAAGTGCACGGCTAAACTTTTGAGCGGGGAAAAACAAAGCACTTCTCCGTAGATCCGATTGATCGTTGATTCCTCAGTCACTTCTGGATCTAGACCTTATTTTTCAAGGCCGATGTTACAGTCCCAGATACGATCAAGTAATCCCTTGGTTGTAACGCAGGTGAATGTCGGCGATGGAACGCTGCGCCAATGTCTGTGACTGCCAAGTAGGACCAGGCTGGGTTCCACAGTCCTATAGCGGTCGGGATAATCACTTGGAAATAAGACGACATCTTCTCCGCCAACGGCTGCCGCTAAGCGCTCGTAGCTCTCCATCATCTCGTAGATCGCGTGAGGGGCGTGAAGATAATCGTCCTCAACGAAATAAACGACATCCGATACGTTAGCTTTAGCGTGCCGCAAAGCGGCACCTACCGATGGGCCGTTTCCTGTCACATCAAGCGATATTAAGTTGGCTTTACAGTGAGCCCTATCGAGGAGCATTTTAATTTTCTTGACGCAGCCGGCGTCGGAATGATCGTCCATCACCCACACTGTAACGGCAATATCGGTTCTGTGAGAGAGTGCATGATTGACCGATTGGATAAGTCTATTCAGACAACGCGCAATTAATTCCTGTTTAAAGACATCAACGATCCTATTTCGTGATTGCCCAAAAATTTCCACGCGTGCGCAACATCGAAAATAAATGTCGAATGATTTTACTGGTCGAGGGAGAATTGCTTCAAACGCATCGAACCCCTCTCCACGGCCAAGACCACTCCGGGCTTCATGGTGGATGTTGGTCTTTTGCAGCCGCAAAAGATCGTAGCCCATTCGGTTGAGAATCGTGCGCGCCAAGCGCGTCAGGGGTTTCGCCATGAAAAAATACTGATCTTTATCATGAAAATGTACCGAAGACGGCCAACCTGCCCACTAACAATTCTACTGTCAACCCGCACTCAAACGCGCTTTCTTTCCCAATCGAGCGCGGTATTCACGATTGTCTCGAGGTCGTCAAAGCGCGGTTTCCAGCCAAGGGTTTCGCGAATTTTGCGCGAGTCCGAAACCAGGATTTCCGCGTCGCCCGCGCGGCGCGCGGACATATGGATGGCCAATTCGCGGCCGACTAATTTACGCACCACGTCAATGACCTGCCAGACGGAAAAACCATGGCCGTATCCGCAATTGAGTATCACGTTCTCGCCATGCCGCAAGAGATGCTCCAATGCCAATACATGCGCTTCGGCCAAGTCGCTGACATGGACATAATCGCGGATACAAGTGCCGTCCGGGGTGGTGTAGTCGGTGCCGAAGACTGACATCTTTGATCGTTTGCCGACGATGAGCTCGCACGCGACGCGGATCAAATGCGACGAATCGGGGCCGGACTGACCGCTGCGGCCTGCCGGATCGGCACCGGCGACATTGAAGTAACGCAGGATGGCGTGATGCATTCCTGTTGCCGCGGATACGTCGCGCAGCATCCATTCGGTCATGAGTTTTGACGTGCCGTAGGGATTGACCGGCAGGGTTTCGGCTGTCTCGGGCAGGGGAACGCATTTTGGGTTGCCGTAAACCGTTGCTGTGGAAGAGAAAATGAACGCCTCAATGCCTTCACGTACGCAGCACGCAATCAGATCACGGCTGGTGGCAGTGTTGTTGGCGTAGTACTTCAGTGGATCAATGATCGATTCGGGCACGATGATCGAGCCGGCGAAATGCATCGCTGCCTTGCACTTGTGTTCGCTAATCACAGCGCTAACCAATTCCTGATCGGCGATATTGCCGACCACCAACGGGACATCTTTGGGCACCAGTCGGCGTTCGCCGGTGGAAAGGTTATCAATAACGACGACTGGATAGCCTGCCTCGCGCAATGCTAAAATGGCGTGGCTGCCGATATAACCGGCGCCGCCGGTGACAAGTACGGGAACGTTGCTATCAGATAACATTGTGATTTTCTGGCTATTTTATGAATCGCATCAGGATCATTGCTGCGCCATAGTGGCAACTTGAGCCAATAAACGTTGATGTTCAAGGGAACTTTCTCGCATGCCTTGGCGTAGCACCGGGTCAGCCGTGACTGCGGCGAAAGCGCTGAGCATGATGGCAAATTGATTAGCCGCCGGAACTTTAATAGATCTTTCCTCATTCTGACGACGCAATGCGAGTTGTATGTCCAGATGGTTCGGTTTGGAGAACACAGGACCCGCCACAATGGCACCGGTCTGACCGATGATTTCCAGCCGGTTGATATAGTCGCGCCCATAACCCCACTCAGCCGTTGCTGTTACGCCGGAAGATGACGTAAAAAGCGCCGCTCCGCTTGTGTCCACCTGATAACCGTCTTCACGAATGGCAGAGGCACCAACCAAAGTGATCTCACTGCCGAGCAGTTCGGATATCATTATCAGCGGGTAATAACCGACATTCAATAGGGCGCTACAACCCAGAGCCGGGTCATAAATCATATTGTCATTGGTTTCGTGCGGAAAACCGAAGTGTGCGGTGATACTCCGGACCTCGCCGATCTCATCATCCTCTACAAGGGTCCGAACGGTCTGGAAAAGCGGATGGTAGTGAGGCGCTAGTGATACACAAACTGCTAAGTCCTGGGCAAGTGCTATCTCGATTAGGGTTTCGGCCTCGGCCTCGCTCGACGTGAAAGCTTTTTCTGACCATAAGTGGGCGCCAGCATTGAGGACCGTCAGGCCATCCTCGAAATGGCATCCAATTGGCGAGGTAACGAGCACCACATCGGGACTGGCGTCAGCCAGCATGGCTTCCAGCGTTTCCCAGCCCGGACAGTTCCATGTCTTGCACTGTGATTGACGAACACCATCGTTTCGCGTCGAGATACCAGTCAAATGAATCGCGGGGCTTTCGCGGAACGCTGGCAATAACTTGTTGCGAGCATGTGCGCCGATGCCATGCACGCCGACAGTTAGTAGCTGTATATTGGATTTTTCGACCATTGCGCTGAAAGTGACCGTCGACCGTGAGGATGTCAACATTACCCAATCAAGCAAGGCGCAAAGGAAAAAGTCGGCCATTTAAGGCCGACTTTAAGTTTGTGCTCTTGAGGGAAGAGAGGAATTTCATCGAATTGAAATTCATCCAACACAAGTATCTTCTCAAAAGTCATGGATGCCCGCTGTGATGCCAATCACAGGGACGAAAGTAATTCTGAACCGAGTAAATGTAGCGGCCGGAGGCTGGTTCACTTCTAACACATAGCTGTCAATGTTCGTCATGGCTGCAGGTAATCTCTTCCGGGCTTAGGACCTAATTGGATCGTCCGCTCGGCGCAAAGCGTAACATTGATCCCCTTTGGTAATGGCCCATGAACAGGCCACGTTCCAGCGTGAAGTTAATATTGCATTCGCTGATGTTTTCTTCCAGCGCGTCGACAATCTTTTTTGTTCCACGGTTGGTGCAGGGTGCTTCATCCGAGCGGAAATGCTGGCTGATTCTAACCATTAACGCTGTCGCGCCGCTAGGCGTTGTTTTCGCTTTCGTCACGATGGCAACTGCATGTCTAGACAGTGGCTCAAGGGAGGCAAATTACCCGACGTCTTTATCAATTAAGGCACGGCCCTTATCGGTCAATTTGCAGACCATCCAATCGGGCTTGATCGGATTGACGAACCAAGGCTCGACCCATCCGTGATCGAGACAACTCGCTACCGTGCGGGCACTAACTTTTTGGCCTTCGTCGTCAAAAAGCGGTAGTTTGCCACCAGGCTGAGAAAGGCCTCGCATCATCCAGCGCTGTTGGTTACCAGTTGGTTGATGGTTGCGCATCATTTGCGATGGCGGGCGCACGGGAGCGGGGTCCGGATTGTCATTCTGTGGTGTTGCACTCACGTTTTTCTCCCTCCGACCAGCGGGTGGCACCTTGGCGCACGATACGTTAGATTGATCCCACAACCAAGCCCGCCGTTATTTAGAGCAGTAGAGGAGGGGGATGCGCGATGGCCGCCGTTTGGGTTTATGTCACCGCGAGCGACAACGAAGAGGCTGAAATGTTAGGCCGTGCCATGGTTGATGAGCGGCTCGCGGCTTGTGCTAATATCCTCGGGCGCACGACGGCCATTTACTGGTGGGAAGGACGCGTGGAAAGCAGTAGCGAAGTCGCCTTGGTGTTGAAAACCAGCGATGATATGGTCGCCTCCGTCACCGAGAAAATTAACGCGTTGCATAGTTACGACTGTCCATGTGTGATCGCCCTGCCGATCATGGG
>CAZAHE010000081.1:0-10505 GCA_964484965.1 uncultured Acidiferrobacteraceae bacterium
TCACCTTCTTGCAATGGATTGCCCAGGCCATCGGCGATGCGTGCATTACGAACAATGAGGTCATACATTATTTCATCACTCCCATAAGAAAATTATTATTTCGTCTTGTAGCCAGGAACATAGTTTTATTTTCCAATTTGCGTATTAACTATGAAAATTTATATTTTAGTGTCGCCCCCTCAAAGGATGCGTACCATTTTACCGATATTCCACTTCCCATTTCGTGACTCATAGCACCCATGTCGCCGAATAGGTTTTACCAAACCAAGTTTGAACGCTAGACTGCAAACAACCTAGTTTAAAAGTAATCCTTTTAACTGCAGACTATCTAGGTTAAAAGAGTTTAGTACACGTTACAAATGGCAACAGGAGGATGTATGAAGAAAGACAAACAAACGGATAACGTACTGCCGAAAAAAGGCTGGACAAGGCGCGACTTCACGAAGTCGACCGCAGCATTAGCTGCCGGTACTAGTCTGGGTGTTTTTGGAGGCGTAGCGCCTGTTTTTGCAAAGAAGCGTCAGGTGCATCATGTGGCATGGAACAACTTTATTCCGCCTGCCGATGACGCGACAAAAGCTAGTGCTAAAGCTTTCGAAGCAGCTACCGGAATTAAAGTTCGTTTTGAGACGATCAACCAGAACGACCTGCAAGCCAAAGCGGCTGCCGCGATCGAAGGCGGTGCCGGTCCGGATATTTTGCAATTGCACTGGAACCATGCGCATCTTTATGAAGGCGGTCTGATCGATCACAGCAAGATCGCTAGCCTCGACGGTGGCGATTCGGTGTATGACTTTCAAAAAGAAGCCGTAACCGTCAACGGTGTGCCGCGCGGTATTCCTTACTACAGCATTGGCAACATCATGGCTTACCGAACTGACACGTACAAGGAACTGGGTATTGAAATCCCTAATACGTGGGATGAATATTTGGCAGCGGGCAAGAAGTGCAAAGCGAGCGGCCGACCCTTCGGTCAGACGCTTGGACACACGCTCGGGGATGCGCCGATGTTCTGCTATCCGTTGATGTGGAGTTTCGGCGGATCAGAAATTGATGAGTCCGGAAAAGTGGCAGTCAATTCAGCCGCAACCCGCGCTTCTGTAGAGTTCATGAAAGAAGCATGGGTTTCTATTTTTGAGGAAGGTGGTCTGTCCTGGGACGATGGCAGCAACAACCGGGCGTTCTTGTCTGAGCAGATCCACACAACTGCTAACGGTGCCAGCATATATTTTGTGGCTCGGATGAAAGGAATGGATCATATTGCTGACAATATGAGTCATTACATGTTCCCCAAAGGGCCCGGTGGGCAATTCGCGACCTCCGTGCCGCTGAGTTTCTGCATTCCGAAATATTCGAAGAATCAGGACGAAGCGATGGAGTGGATTCGTTACCAACTAAGCGACGATGTCTACACCAATTACATTGCCGTGCAGAACTGCTTCGCGCTGCCGCGCAAGCCCGGTATGGAAAACCACCCGGTGTGGAACTCTGACCCGGCCGTTTCGGTGTTTGCAACCGTGCCACAGTATGGGCGTAATTTTGGCTGGCCAGGTCCGTTTGGCAGAAAGGCCTCTGAGGCACAGTCGAAATACATCATCGTCGACATGTACGCCAGAGCAGTACAAGGCGCGTCGGTTGAGGAAGCGGTTGGCTGGGCTGAAAAAGAGCTGAAAAACATCTACGGCGGTTAACGTCGAGATTCCAGTCGGGTGTTGAGTTAACTCAGCAACCCGACTCGATTGGGGTGCCCTGCTGTTTATGCAGCAGGGCACCCCAAACATTTCAGAGCCACGGTTACGGGTAGATAGATAGCTACCGGCGACAATGCGCATGAAATTGCGCGCTTGGAAGCGAAGGATTTACCTTTCCCAAAGGATAGCGGTAAGCCATCATTGTCAATCTGATATACAACGCAGGTCTACGTGGCGATCTGTCTATTGAGATACCCAGAGTAGCCCTGTTATGCCAGCAGGATGTTGCTGCGCTGTGATTCGCCAGTTAACCGGAGCACAAAATGAGTGATAAAGAGACAGTAGGCTACATCGGGCTCGGTAACATGGGTGCCCCGATGACACGCAACTTGCTTAAAGCGGGTTACCCCGTGCTTGTCCATGATTTGGATCCCGCTCGAATGGAAGCGCTCGCAAACGAAGGCGCCTCAACTGCGGACAGCCCAGCGGAAGTAGCCCGGCAGGTTTCGGTGGTTTTTTCCAGTCTGCCAACAACGCAAAGTGTTGAGGAGGTCGTCAAAGGCACCAACGGCGTTGCTGAAGGCGGCCAAAGCGGTCTGATCTATATTGATACATCGACGATTCCACCGCCGGTATGCGCGCATCTGGCGGATGTGCTTAAACCGAAGGGCATTGACATGCTCGACGCGCCTGTAACCGGCGGCAAGGCCGGCTCTGCAGCAGGGACACTCGGCATTATGGTTGGCGGCAATCGGGTATCTTATGAAAAATGCCTACCTCTGTTCGAAGCGATTGGCCGTGTGATCCGTCATTTTGGAGAGAAAGTCGGATCCGGCATGCACGCGAAAATGGCCAATCAGATTATGGTCGCCATTAATCTCGCCGCAGTTGCCGAAGCCATCGCCTATGGTGCAAAGGCAGAACTCGATCTTGACCTTCTGGTCGAGATCCTCAAATCCGGTCGTGCCGCGAGCGAACAACTCAATGTCAATTCCCCAGGGATCCTGGATGACAACCTTGAAGAAGTTGCCGCGATGGGGCCGATGACTTTGCTGCATAAAGATATGGAATGCATCGTCGAGAGCATGGCCGCAATGGGCGTGACGGAATCATTCAGCAAACAAATACGCGATAAGTATCAAATATTGATCGACCGGGACCGGGGCAAGCGCGAGGTCGCACGCGACTGCATGGGACTGCTCTATCTTGCTGAAGAGGAATTTGATGTTAAGGTTGTTTCAGGGGATTAACGGTAAAGGAAACAAATAAAAATGGCACACGATCTGGTTCTTAGAAACGCGAGAGTTTGTGACGGATTGGGCACGCCGATCTTCGAGGGCGCAGTCGCAATCAAGAATGGCTTGATTTCAGAAGTGGGACCAGATGTTGCAACTGGGACAGAGGAATTCGACTGCCAGGGTCTTGTGTTGTCGCCGGGCATTATTGATTCACATACACACTATGATGCCCAACTCACCTGGGACCCTTATGCGACACCTTCGGTGTCGCTGGGGATCACGACCATGGTGATCGGCAACTGCGGATTTACCATTGCGCCCTGTCGACCAGCCGATCGTGAAATGATCTTGAAGAACCTGACTCAGGTAGAAGGCATGTCGCTTGACGCTCTGGAGGCTGGCACAAAGTGGCAGTTCGAAAGCTTTCCTGAATACCTCGATATGTTCGAGAAAAACGGCATCGTTCCCAATATCGCCGCTTACTTCGGCCACTCGTCCCTGCGATTCCATGTGATGGGTGATGCGGCGACCGAGCGCGCTGCGAACAATGAAGAAATTGCCGAAATGAAAGCACTGCTGCGTGAGGCACTGCATGCCGGGGCCCTTGGCTTTGCGACCTCGACCAACGAAGCCCACAACGGCTGGGGTGGCGTCCCGATTGCTTCGCGTTTTGCAGACGAGCATGAGGTGCGCGAACTGGCAAAAACACTGGGAGAAGAGCGCAAAGGCCTATTCATGCTAACTAAGGGAGAGCACACGACAGTACCCTTCCTTGAATCCGTCGCAGCCGAAGGGCGTCATCGAATGATTATTGCAGCAATGATCTGGGATCCCAGCCATCCCCAGCGCGTTTTCGATGAGGTAAAGGAAATTACTGACGCAAGAGAACGCGGTGTACAACTCTACGCGCAAGTCGGCTGCCAGGGCATTACTCAGGAGTTCACACTAAGAAGTGCCTACCCGTTTGAACCACGGGAAGCCTGGAAGCGGGCCATTCCGCTGTACAACGACAAGGCTGCTATCGCTGAGCTATTCTCAGATCCGCAGTTCCGAGCTGATGTCAAAGCAGATTTCAAAAAACGCGCCATTACCAGTTTCGAGAAACAATGGGACAAGGTCACGATTATTGAAGTGGCCAAACCAGAACATACTCATCTACGTGGTTGCAACGTCGCAGAACTGGCCGAAAAAGACGGCAAAGAGCCATTGGACTGGATACTGGATTTTGGGGTGGCAGATGACCTCGATACACAATTCTCTGTGCAGATTTCAAACTTCGATGAAGACGAGGTCAAAAAGCTGCTGACACATCCGAGCAGCACCATTGCGCTTTCTGACGCCGGTGCCCACCTGTCTTTGCTGTGTGACGCCGGCTTTGCGCTACATTTATTTGGCCGCTTTGTCCGGGAACGCAACGACTTTACGCTCGAAGAAGCTGTTAGGCTTTTGACGAGTGCACAGGCTGAAGTCTTTGGTATTCCTAACCGCGGGCGAATTGAGCCTGGTTGCCACGCGGATTTGTTACTGTTTAATCCAGAGACGGTCAATCAGGGACCGCTGGAACGCGTTAACGATCTTCCCACAGGTGCTGAGCGATTAGACCGCAAACCCATCGGTGTGCACGGCATATGGATCAATGGCGTTCAAGTCGCAGATAACCATGGTATCGTGGATAATGGCGAACGCCCAGGTAAGGTACTGCGAGATTTTTCCCTTGCGGTCTAATCGCGACTTAAAAAATATACTGCACCCCTAATCAACACCTGCAACTGACACCCATGACTGACGGCTCTATCTCTGCACAGCCACGGCGAAGTGAAGCATCCAGAACCAACTGGCTGACAACACAGCTTGAGGACCAACGTGTTCTGGGTTATGTCCTGCTGATTCCAGCGTTTCTGCTGATCGTTGTTTTTATCGGCTATCCATTTGTGCTGGGCGTGTGGATGTCTTTAACCAATAAGGTCGTTGGCTCACCTGGCGAATTTGTTGGACTGGCCAATTTCACCAAACTCCTCGGCAGCGACATCTTTCACACGGCCGCTTGGAATACCGTATTTTTTACCGTAGTTGCGACGGCCATCAAAGCCGCGCTGGGTATGTGGTTGGCCGTATTGCTGAATCGAAAATTCATGTTTTCGCGGGCAACACGAGCCGTTGTGCTACTGCCATTCATCGTGCCGACCGTACTCAGCACTCTGGTCTGGCTATGGATGCTCGACGGTACCTTCAGCGTGTTCAACTGGATATTGCGCTGGTTTTGGAACATGGAAATCAGTGTATTCGGCCTTGTCTTAAAGGAGGACCTCGGGTACATACGAGGACCAAACTGGCTCGGAGATCCAGGCTATGCCATGGGCTCCATCATCATGGCCAACGTCTGGCGCGGCTTGCCATTTTTCGCCATTTCATTCCTTGCGGCACTGCAGACGGTCCCATCGGAACTCTACGATGCGGCCGACATTGACGGTGCAAGCGGCTGGAAAAAGTTCTGGCATGTCACACTGCCAATGATCAAGCCAGTCGCTATCGTCGTGATTGTGTTCTCTTTTGTGGTGACTTTTGCTGACTTCCAGCTGGTTTACGTTCTGACCAGAGGCGGTCCCCACAATTCGACACATTTACTTGCCACGCTGGCATATCAGCTGTCGATGCATACCGGGAATCTGGGTGAAGGTGCTGCCGCCGCATTGTTCATGCTGCCGCTGCTACTCGTCGTGATCATCCTGCAATTGACTTACCTGCGGCGTCAGGGCGTTCAATAATGACGCCTGACAAACTTTATACAATCTGGTGATTGAATAGTGAGCATGAATCGTCTGGTCGGCGAGACCTATAGCAAGAGGCTTTTCGTCTTTTATATTCCTCTTTTTATATTTGTTTTCGCAATGCTGTTCCCTTTTTTCTGGATGCTGATTACCTCGATCAAAACAGATGCGGAACTATATAACCGCCGTATTTCACCGTTTCTCGTCCGAGATCCGACATTGGATCATTGGAAAATGCTTTTCAATGACACGCTTTTCATCCAATGGGCATGGAACACGCTATGGGTTGCTTGCGCTTCCACAGCTATCTCGCTGTTTGCTGGCGTTCTGGGCGGTTACGCTTTGTCACGACTCGTATTTCCCGGGTCAACAGTGTTCAGTGTGTGGATTTTCATCACCTATCTGGTGCCGCCTGCACTTTTGTTTATTCCCCTGACGGGCGTAATGGCGTTTCTCGGATTAAATGATTCTCGATTCTCTCTGGTCTTCACCTACCCGACGTTTCTAGTGCCGTTCTGTATCTGGTTGCTGATTGGCTACTTCCAGACCATTCCCAAAGAACTCGAGGAATGCGCCCGGATCGACGGAGCAACTCGAATTCAGGCGATGGTGAAAATAGTCTTCCCTCTTGCTATTCCCGGAATTCTCTCCGCGGGGATTTTCGCCTTTACGCTGTCTTGGAATGAATTCCTTTACGCACTCGTATTCCTATCCTCTCCAGAAAACAAGACAGTACCCGTTGGTGTGACTGGAGAACTGATTTTGGGCGATGTGTTTTTCTGGGGACCGCTGATGGCAGGCGCGTTGTTCGGATCGGTGCCAGTTGCTATCGTGTATTCATTTTTTGTCGAGCATTACGTCTCTGGCATGACAGGGGCCGTCAAAGGCTAATTTTGACGGTATCGAAACATTAATCAGAATCAAGTAGAAAGGCTGGTCAGTCATGGCAGAAATTCTCTTAAAAGATTTATACAAGACCTACGATGAAACGCCTGCAGTGCGCGGCATCGACCTAAACATTGCCGAGAATGAGTTTGTAGTTCTGGTCGGACCATCGGGGTGCGGCAAGACGAC
The DNA here is from genome assembly GCA_964484965.1 of uncultured Acidiferrobacteraceae bacterium. Taxonomy (GTDB): domain Bacteria; phylum Pseudomonadota; class Gammaproteobacteria; order Arenicellales; family UBA868; genus UBA11791. The sequence goes on from CAZAHE010000081.1 coordinate 6,772, forward strand.
AACATTACGCATGATCGCGGGCCTGGAGCACATTACCGCCGGTGAGATTTTCATCGGTGACCGGCTAATCAATGATGTACCGCCCCGTGATCGCGACATTGCAATGGTGTTTCAAAATTATGCCCTTTATCCGCATATGACCGTTTATGAAAATATGTCTTTCGGTCTGCGACTGAGGAAAGTAAAAAAAGCAGAAATAGACAATCGTGTTAAAAATGCGGCGGATATCCTGAATATTGAAGAACTATTATTGCGTCGACCAAAACAGCTTTCAGGTGGTCAGCGTCAACGAGTTGCCATGGGTCGTGCGATCGTGCGCAATCCCGTGGCCTTCCTCTTCGATGAACCTTTATCCAATCTGGACGCCAAGCTGCGCGTTCAAATGCGGACCGAAATTAAGCGCATTCATCAACGCGTACAAACCACGGTGGTCTATGTAACGCATGACCAGGTCGAGGCCATGACACTGGCGGACAGGATCGTCGTTATGAACGATGGCATTATCGAACAAGTCGCCTCACCTCAGGAGATGTATGACAGCCCCAAAACCCGGTTTGTCGCAGGATTTATCGGGTCACCATCGATGAACTTCGTTCCCTGTACGCTGACTCAGAATGGAGCAGGACTGGGGATCAAACTCTCAGATGAGATTCAACTGAATGTCCCCGTCGGGCGCGAGCAACGCTACCGTGCACATATTGACCGTGACATGATTCTGGGTATTCGACCAGAACACCTGACCGAACGCCGCCAACACACCAATGATCAGCAGCAGGATTTTGGATGCAAAGTATCGGTGCTGGAGCCTATGGGCATAGACACCATGGTATTTATGGACATCAGTAATGTCGAGGTGTGCGCACGCGCTGCACCCGACGCGGTGAATAATCCCGGAGAGACAATGATGTTTACCATCGACATGCAGAATATGCACCTGATCGATCCAGCAACAGAAACTGTGCTGTAACAATTACCCAAAACCACACTACTCCCCCAGAAGCGGCTGTAACTGAGACCAGACTAATCTTGCCAAGAACTGCCCTCCCGGCATCGTGGGCTCGTAATTCGCTTGCGCGAAGCCGCAATTAGCAGCCTTAGAAGACTTCGAAGGTATGCAGATTATCTGCCGAGCCCATAGTTCTCGTGAGGGCTTTGAACCTGAATAGACCAAGCGCTTAATCTATTTTCCAACGCCCTTGATCAGATCATGCATCGTGTGCTCCTGCATTCTCCTTTGCACACGCTTTCGAACTACTCAGTGAGCTATGCGGGCTCCCAATAGGAAATTGTTACCGCTTGCTGGTTCGTGAGTGACTCGGTTGCCGCATCGGCGATCACCTGGGCACGTACGCCATCGGCCAAGGAAGGTTCCAATTTATCACCACATTGAACAGCCTTTATGAATGCATCCAAAGCCGCCGCAAAGCTCTCTTGTTTGAAATATCCACCCCCATTATCGGGCCGGTTTATCATGATCCCTGATTCCGTAGAACGCGACAGTGTTGAACCTACGTCCGGATTCCATTGCAACATTCCCAACGCACCGAAGACCTCGATTCTCTCGTCATATCCATAACTCGAACGACGACCATTTTGTATTTGGCATAACATTCCGCTGGGCATCTTCAGCGTCACGCTCACCGTATCCACATCGCCGGCTACACCGATCAGGGGGTCGACTAGACATGCGCCATTGGCGTAGACCTCAATCGGCGCCTCCCCGGTCAGCCAGCAGAGGAGGTCAAAATAATGAACAGTTTTATCACGCAAGAATCCACCAGATACTTCGACATAAGAGACCGGTGGCGGTGCCGCGTCCCGCGAAATAATGTGTATCACCTCAAGTGAGCCTGCCTCGCCGCTACGGATGCCGTCGTAAAGGCACTGAACTTCCGGTATGAATCGCCTTCGAAAGCCCATAAAGACCGGAATGCTGGAATCGTGAGCCTCCTGTGCAACCGTTTTAACCACCTCAAGATCAAGGTCAATCGGTTTCTCGCAATACACCGCCTTTCGAGACTCGATTGCTCCACGTAGCAACTCAACGTGGGTGTTGGTAGAGGATGCGATCAGTACCGCATCAACACTGTCTGTTGCCCATATTTGCTCTGAAGTGTGTGCAACTTCAGTACCCAACGCGCCCGCTAGTTGCCGAGCCGCTCCCTGATCAATGTCAAAGATATAAGCCAATTCCGCATCCGGGTGATCGGCAATATTCCGGGCGTGCAGCCGCCCCACCCTACCCGCGCCAAACAATCCAAATCGCATAGCTATTCTTACTCTTCTGGGTTATTGCTCATCGCACCAAACACTGCCTGACCGGCACCTTCCATCATGGAGCAATCTGATTATTTTTACAGCCTGTTCGTTATAACAAAGCAATATACTAGCCTACTCCAGCACTACACAATAAAAGACGTGCCCCACGGGAAATTCCGAGGACAATGACATGCCACCTAATACAACTCCCATCGGCATTGCCTTGATCGGCTGCGGACGAGTTTGCGATGCTCACCTCGATGCAGTCCAGCGCAGCCCGGCATTTGGTCGTGTTGAAGCAGTCATTGATCTGGACCTATCACGGGCTCGGGCAGCAGCTGACCGATTTAATATACCTCGAGTGTTTACATCGCTCGACGAAGCACTCGCTCTTGACGAAGTCGACGCGGTCGATGTGTGCTTGCCCAATGATTTGCATGAGGGCCCAACGGTTGCTGCACTGAACGCTGGCCGCCATGTATTGGTAGAAAAGCCAATGACAGACGACGCTGCATCGGCGATGCGAATGGGCGAAGCCGCTGAATCAAATAATCGGATATTGGTTGTTGCCCAATCGCAACGACACACAAAAGCGGTTCAATATATTCAAGACAACCTGGAAAGCTTTGGAAAACTTCGTTCTTTGCATGTGTCGTACTGTATTCGCTGGGACGGCCCTCAGACACCCTGGTGGGCAGAGCGCACTCGGGAACAAGGGTTAGTACTCTCACTTATCGCACCGCATTCAATGGATTTTGTACAGTTGGTCATGGGGGAAGACCATCCTATTCGAATACATGCTGAGTCGGTGCGCCATCAGACTGGCTGGCAAGGGGATGACGAGGCAATGATTGTTCTCACCTATCCTGATGAACGACTGGTCTTTGTCCATCTGACTTATAACCAGCAGCCCCATTACGACCGCAAGGTATTGTTGTTCGACGATTGTGTTGTTCAAGTGGACGATGACCTTGAAGTCCGTGTCAACAACGAGCTTATGGTTTCACCAGATCAAGGCGAACGCGCTGAAATGGCACGTCCGTCTTTGCAGTTCGTTTGGCAATTTGAGGAGTTTGTCAAAGCGGTTCACGGACAACCGAGCCGCAGTGTGTTTCACCACGACGGTATCCGCCTTATTCAGGTAATCGACACGATCAAACAAGCTGCATTGTCAGGAAAAAGTATTGACTTTAAGAGCGCATCCAATCTAAAGGACACCTGACACACGACTTGCGTCAGATAGGCTTTGCTTGTGCTGCAGTACGCGGCTTTACAAGTGATAGTGCACAAAGCATAGTGATTAATGCCAGCCAGATCCAAACGGAGTGTTGTTCGTCGAAAAGAATAATTCCCCACCCAACACCAGCAATAGTGATGATATAACTTGTCTGACTGGCAAATACAGGTCCTGCCTTGGTAACCAGAAGAATGAGTAGCCCATGGCCGACGACACTAATCACAGCTCTCAATACAAT
>CAZAHE010000082.1:0-10438 GCA_964484965.1 uncultured Acidiferrobacteraceae bacterium
TTCCCGAAGTGGACGTTAGGAACTCCGAGCGAAGACCAATTAGTCCACGTGTGGGGATTAAATACTCCAACTGAGTTCTACCAGCACCATCGGAGGCGACATTTCGCAATTCACCCCTACGTTCCCCCAGTTTCTCCATAATGGCGCCCTGATGTTGATCTTCAATGTCGACACTAAGAATCTGCCATGGTTCACAAAGCTTGCCGTCAACTTCCTTCATAATTACTTCGGGCCGGGAGATAGCAAGCTCATATCCTTCACGACGCATAGTTTCCACAAGTATACTTAGATGCAATTCCCCGCGCCCTGACACTTTAAATTTATCAGGGTCTGGGGTTGGCTCGACCCTAAGAGCAACATTGTGAATAAGTTCCCTAGAAAGACGTTCACCTAAATTTCGACTAGTGACAAACTGACCGTCTCGTCCCGCAAATGGTGAGCTATTAACTTGGAAAGTCATGCTTATGGTAGGCTCATCGACGACAAGAGCAGGCAATGCCTCTACCACTTCCGGATCACAAATTGTGTCGGATATGTTAAGTTCGTTTAAACCAGTGAAAGCAACAATCTGCCCCGCTACGGCATCGTCTAATTGCACCCGATCAAGGCCCTGAAACCCAAAAATTTGCAAGATTCGCTCGTTACGACTAGCACCAGCCGAATCGACTAAAGTTACCGCAGAATTTTGCTTAATGCGCCCCCGTTGGACGCGACCAATACCTATTACTCCAACATAACTTGAGTATGTCAGCGCGCTAACCTGGAGTTGGAAAGGACCATCTATGTCTACTTCGGGTGGAGGTACGTGGTCCTTAATCGTTTGAAATAGGGGCACCATGTCTTCGTTGGTTTTATCAACTTCTAACCTCGCCCAACCCTCTAAAGCTGAACTATACACCACTGGAAAATCTAGTTGCGCATCATTCGCTCCTAACCGATCGAACAACTCAAAGGTTTGGTCTAAAACCCAATTTGGACGTGCACTAGATCGATCCACTTTATTTATCACTACGATCGGACAAAGTCCTAAAGCAAGGGCTTTACTGGTGACAAATCGAGTTTGAGGCATTGGCCCTTCCACCGCATCAACCAATAACAAAACTGAATCCACCATCGAAAGAATTCGTTCCACTTCTCCGCCGAAATCAGCATGCCCTGGAGTATCGACAATATTAATATAGATCTCCTCCCATTGTAGGCCCGTATTCTTTGAAAGGATCGTGATTCCGCGTTCCCGTTCGAGATCATTTGAGTCCATAACTCGCACTGAACTCTGTTCTGAACGACTCAGCATACCTGCTTGTTTCAACAGTTGATCAACGAGAGTCGTTTTCCCATGATCTACATGGGCAATAATAGCAATATTGCGGAGTCCAAAAGAATGGTTGGTCATCGGTTGTGCGGGTACAATTAAATTATGGAAAAAAGAAATAAAATGATTAGTTGGATCCGTTCACGACATACAAGTAATCCTGCCCAGTTTTTAAAACCTTTATTCCATAATGCAACGGAAAAGTAGGAAAAGTTTTAATTTTACTGTTACTTCAAGCTCCCTATAATTGTTAGCATGGATGTGGTTGGCCATGCAGACCTTAACGTAGACCGTAGATTCCAAATATCCTGCAAGCAGCATATTGAGGTCTGTGGCGAGACCCAAAGGCACTGATTGGCTATCATCTAAGGAGGTTTATAGATGCGATGTGAGGTGGTGGCAATTGGTACAGAACTTCTGCTTGGCCAAATCATTGATACAAATTCGTCATGGATCGGAGAACAATTAGCTTTGGCAGGAATTGATTCTCATTTCCAAACAAAAGTCGGAGATAATTTTGACCGGATGAAATTTAGTATTCAGCAGGGCCTAGCTCGAAGCGATGCAGTAATTTGTTGTGGCGGCCTTGGACCGACTCAAGATGATATTACTCGAGACGTGATAGCCAATATCATGGGAGTTGATCTCGTTCGTGATGAAACCATTGTAGACAAAATTAAGCGCATGTTTGAGACTCGAGGTCGGAAAATGACAGATAATAACCGTCGGCAAGCAGATATTCCGGTTGGAGCTTCCCCCATACCAAAAATGCCTGGAACCGCCCCCGGTCTTTTCTGTCCGATCGAAGACAAAGTTATCTATGCAGTCCCTGGCGTTCCTTACGAAATGCGGGAGATGATGGAACATTTCATACTACCCGATTTGCAGAAGCGATCGGGCCAACGAGCGGTTATACGAAGCAGAGTGCTACGAACTTGGGGCAATAGCGAATCCGGCTTGGCCGAAACACTATCAGATCGCATCGATCAACTGGACGAAACTGGAAATCCAACGCTGGCATTTTTAGCTAGTGGCATCGAAGGCATCAAAGTAAGAATCACTGCTAAGGCGGACGACGAAGCCACTGTTGAACAAATTTTAACTGACGAAGAAACTCGGTTGCGTGGCCTATTAGGCGATATCATATTTGGAATAGATGATGAAACGATTGAGACGGCGGTTCTGCAGGCCTTGGTTAAAAGAAACATGACGTTGGCAATCGCAGAATCTCTTACCGGCGGAGTAATGGCCTCACGTGTAACAAATGAAGACCCAGATATGGATGTGTTTAAAGGAGGTATAGTTATCGGCGATAGCGAGTGCAAAACCACAGGCACAGAAAGAGCGGTCTGGGCGGCAAAGAAAGCTCAGTCGTCCTATAATACAGATGTGGCTGTAGCCGCCCTAACCCCTTCTATATCTGAAAAAAAACCTCTCGGGACCGTCTACCTCGGTGTGATAATTGGCAATGACTCGTTCGTGGAAGAGGTAGGACTACCGGGGGATAGGGTTCGTTTGAGAAATTATGCTGTTATCAGTCTCATGAACTATTGCAGAAAATTATTACGTTAGCTGACATGGAAATGGACTTCCCTTTCGGTTGCCACTAGGACCGAAGATTCTACACTGGACTGTCAGCGGCGAGGAGACTAATACGAACAAGTATCTAGTTTGGCAATGGCGAGAACTGGGCGACAGGCCTAATATTATGAGAAGTCTAGGAGTATAACCTATATGATTTCCTTGCTTACACCCCTCGATACGGTCGCAATTATATGGTTTTTTATTTCTTGGATGGGTTACACCCTAATAGCAGATAGTGACCGCCTCAAACATATTTCCGTTATGGGAATTATGAATGAGCATCGAAGCCGTTGGATGACCGAAATGTTGGGGCGGGATATGCGTATGCTCGACGCCCTAATTCTAAACCATCTTCAAAGTGGAATAGCTATGTTCGCATCGGCCAGTATCCTTGCGGTTGGCGGTCTAGTAGCGTCGCTTGGGGCGACAGAAAAAGCGATCGCCGTTCTCTCTTCCCTTCCACTCATTGGAGAGACCTCCAGACTGGAGTGGGAACTGAAAATACTTCTTCTATTGCTAATTTTCGTATTTGCATTTTTTAAATTTGTTTGGGCCTACCGACTGAATACGTATTGTGCTGTTTTAATAGGCGCCGTTCCGAGCAGTACAAATATAGATACAGATGCTGAAGACCAGGCAGAACGCGCTGGAAAAATTGCAAATCTAGCATCACGCCACTTTAACCGTGGACTACGGGCATATTATTTTGCTCTTGCAGCACTTGCGTGGGTTGTGCATCCCGTAGCATTCTTAATTGCTACAACCTGGGTAACGGTTGTTTTATATCGTCGGGATTTTCGTTCACGGTCGCAGCAGATAATTCGTGGCATTTCATGAAGCCTTTACACAACACGTTTTGAAGAGAATTTTGATACCAACTTGGATCAACAATATGAGTTTTGTAACGATATAGGAATCAATTCAACAAAGTTAAAATAGCAGGAAAAGGGGACTATTGTGAAAAGCTCACACTCCAATCGGAGAAAGTTCCTGCAGCTCACCGCAGCAGGTGCCGCAACCGTCGCATTCCCGTACATCAAATCGAGCCACTCCGCTGGAAAACTGTCGTTAGGAATTTGGGACCATTGGGTACCCGGTGTGAATGACGTGCTCCGATCAATTTGTGAAGATTGGGGAAAGGCCAACGGTGTGGAGGTAACAATCGATTTTATCACATCGATCGGGAACAAATTGCTGCTGACTGCACAAGCTGAAAGCCGAGCTCGAACCGGCCACGACGTCTTCTCCTTACCGACATATTACACGTCTATGTTTCGTCGCTCCCTTGAGCCAGTAGATGATATAGTTACGGATATTATTTCGGCTCACGGCCCATTGACGCCGTCTGCATATTTTCTAGCTCAACTTGACGGAGTTTGGCGTGCTGCGCCATCGCCAAGTGCCTCCCCCAACCTCGCTAGTGTATCCAGACTAGATCTGTACAAAGCCCATGCCGGTGTAGACTTGACGAAAATTTTCCCGCCCCATGCGAACCGTGATCCCGAACTGGTCAATGGATGGACCTACGAAGCATTCCTGAAGGCTGCGGAGCAATTACATCTGGCCGGCCATCCTTTTGGAGCCGCTATATCTCCGACACCAGACGGAACCAATTGGCTCGCAGCCTTATTTTCTGCCTACGGAGCCGAATTTGTAAACCGAGATGGTGAAGTGACTGTAAATTCAGACGAAATCCGTAACGTTCTCGAATATCTGTCCCGCTTAACACAGTTTATGCCTGATAGTGTCTATGCTTGGGATGACGCAAGCAACAATCGGTTTATGATATCCGGCAGAGGATCCACTACCGTTAATCCTCCAAGTATTTGGGCGGTGTCTAACAGGGACATGCCTGCCGTGGCAGAGCAATTATGGCATCACGATACGCCGGCTGGACCGATGGGTAGCTTTCGAGCCGATGTCCCCTTCTTCTGGGGAGTGTGGAATTTCTCAGAGAACATTTCAGCAGGCAAAGATCTTTTGCGTTATGTCTCCAACCGGCACGTTGTTGACCAGCTCGTGCTAGCTTCTCAAGGATTTGATATCCCTGTCATTAACTCGCATTACCAGAACAACGATGTATGGGCACAATCGGGCCCTCCTAAAGGGACTCTATACAATTATCCTGTCCGGGGAGAGGAACAACGGATTTCCGCTGGCTATCCCGCCCCACCGGAAATCGCCTCACAAATAACGGTGCAAGGACTTTTCGGAAACTTAGTAGCACGCGTCACCCAGGGAGGCGAAACATTTGACGAAGCCATATCTTGGGCAGAAAACGAATTAGAGGGGATCATGCGAGGGTAGGAAACCAAATTTCATTGACGCAGCTGTGGAGTAAATTATTTACCTGTATTTAGTGCTTCTACAAATTTATCAACTAATCCCTCTTCGGCACGGATAACATGTTCTGGACCAGGAAATTTGCCGCTTTTGACATCATTAACAAACTCTTTAAAACCACTAATACGCTGTGCCTGCATCTCCTGTTTTAGTTTATAAAGTTCACGATACTGTTTGGAGTGACGCGGGTAGGGAGGAGGATTATTACCAAGAATGTCCTCAGCAAACAGAAATTGCATGTCTCCACCGCTTCCAGCACCAATCGATGAAGTTAGGAGCGTAGTGCGTTTGCTAATAGCAGCAAGGAGTTCCTCCGGTATAACCTCTACTTCAACTGCATAGGCCCCAGCACTCTCAAATTCTTTAATTTTTTGGAAGACCCATAATGCCTCTTCGACGGTCTTTCCAACAGCCTTCAAACCTCCTGTCCAAGTACTTCTTCTAGGGACTAACCCAGCATGGCCCTGTACGGGAACTCCAGCCTCTGTTGCGGCACTGATAAACCGGGGACTCCACTGACACATAATAGCATCCGCCCCTACCACCATCGCCTTATATGCGAGTCGAACCGCTTCCGTTTCACTCGCAGCAGCGACTAAAGGCACCGAGAAAGCCATAAACGTGTTTGGAGCAGCGCGACGCATCGCAATGGCTGGTTCGGGATTTGAGGGATCAAAGCGCACTTTCATGGTGTCGACGCCTGCCTCTTCTGCCGCGGCCGCTTCTTCCGGTGTAAATGGAACAGTCTCTACAAGAACTTTCACTCCTTTTTGATCCCTTAGGTCCTTAACGGTATAGTTCCGAGTACCATACGCACCGCCAAGGGTCATAATTCTTTTCAACCCTTTCTTTGCCACGTCCCTTGGTGGAATCGACCCGTCTCCCGTTGCATGACTTGCCATAACTTGTATCCTTTTCTTTAGACTTACTCGTGTCCAAATCTAAACTACTGCCTTGCTATGCAGAAATAGAAAATAGTGGACCAAAAATTTAAAACACAAACTCATCGAAAGCACTTCAGCTAATGGTTGTCCCTTGGCAAATCTTTAGCAACCTTGTGGTATGCGGTAGCCAACTCCAAACATCCACCATCCGCAAGTTGTCCAACGTTGTTTCGGTAAATTTCCTGCCATGGCGTTTGATTAGTGAGGTCCGGGGGAACCCATGCTTTCCGACGCTTCTCCCACTCGTCGGGATCCACATCCGCATTTAACGTCCGGGCGTTTAAGTCAAGACACACTGCATCACCAGTTTTTAATAAAGCAAGGCCGCCGCCTACAGCAGCTTCCGGCGAAGCATTAAGTATGGATGGACTTTCTGATGTTCCAGACTGCCGTCCATCCCCAACCGTCGGGAGATGATCGATTCCTGACTTAATAACAGCATCCGGCGGCTGCATATTTACTACTTCAGCGGATCCGGGATAACCGACACAGCCTACTCCTCGTATAAAGAGTATTGTATGGTCATCAATCTCCAATTCTGGATTGTTGAGCCGTTCATGGTAATCCTCGGGTCCTTCAAAGACGACCGCCTTTGCCCGAAACACTCCCTCTTCGCCAGGGGTTGATAAAAAACGTTTCTGAAAATCAGCAGATATCACAGACGTTTTCATTAATGCACTATCAAAAAGGTTTCCCGATAGCACGAGCAATCCAGCTTTCTGCCTCAAAGGTTCATCATACGAACGGATAACATCAAGATCACTACTACGCATTTCTGCGATTTGTTCGCCAATTGGCACGCCAGAAACCGTTGCTGCATCTAAATTTAATTTACCCGCCGCCGCTAACTCGCCCATTACTGCAGGGACACCACCAGCCCTATAAAATGACTCTCCTAGATGCTTCCCAGACGGCTGCATGTTCACCAACAACGGGACTTCAAATCCATGGGTTTGCCAATCTGTAATATCTAGCTGTACTCCTGCATGCCTTGCCACAGCCTGCAGATGCGGCGGCGCGTTCGTGGAACCACCAATGGCCGAGTTCACGACTATCGCATTTTCGAACGCGGCCCTACTCAAGATGTCTGAAGGTTTCAGATCTGACTCCACCATCCCGACAATCCGTTTCCCAGTAGCATACGCCATAGCCATCCGCTCACGAAATGGAGCAGGAATAGCGGAACAACCCGGAAGACTCATACCAAGTGCCTCAGCCATAGCATTCATCGTTGATGCAGTACCCATAGTATTGCAGTGTCCGAGTGAAGGGGCGGAAGCACATACTCTGGACATGAATTCGTCTAGGTCAATCTTCCCTTCCGCCAACAATCTACGGCTCTCCCAGACAATCATACCAGATCCGGCTAACTCACCCTTCCACCAGCCATCTAGCATAGGTCCACCGGAAAGAACGATCGCTGGTAAATCAACTGTCGCGGCCCCCATTAACATAGCCGGAGTTGTTTTATCACAACCAGTCGTAAGCACGACCCCATCGATAGGGTAGCCGTGCAACACCTCAACTAACGAAAGGTAGGCGAGATTACGATCCAACGCTGCAGTTGGACGTTTCCCAGTTTCCTGAATTGGGTGGACTGGGAATTCCATTGGGATTCCTCCACCATCTCGAATACCTGCTTTAATTCGATCCATAAGAAAAACATGTATCTTGTTACAAGGGGAAATATCGGAACCAGTCTGCGCTATTCCAATTACAGGCCGTCCTGCCTGCAACTCTTCACGCGTATATTCTTGATTTAAATATCTCTCAATGTAGAGGGCAGTCATCCCCGGGTTATTCGGATTATCAAACCACTCTTGAGAACGATAAGTACGATTGGCACGGGTATCTGACATGACTCCTCCAAATTTAGCTCAGTGTAATTGTATAGAATACGGATGCGACTAAAGCGAGTGAGATGAAATCTTAATTCAGCACAAACTTACATTATCACCTCTGTAAATTTGTTCTTTCCGCAACGGTCAACACCCCTCAACAGAAATACAGGGTTATCCGCGAAATTTAGCTTTGAACCATATGTCCCCGCACGCCTCTGATGCATTTCGTCAGCGACTGCCCTATCATAATGAGAAGTGGTTGGCATCATCCGCATAGTCATTCCGCGCCGCATCTTATTTGACCGGTTGGGCTTTGAGCCGTGCATTAAATAGACATCATGCAGGGACACTTGGCCACGTTCCAATATTATGTTGGCAGCCTTTGATGTGTCCAACTCACTACTTTGTAGTTCTTCGTGTAGAGTTATATCCTCGCTCGGGTTATGCTGGTGCGCAGCTAAGGTTCTGGATCGGTGCGAACCTGGGATAACTTGCAAACAACCATTTTCAGTCGTTGAATCATCGATCGCAATCCAGACAGAGCAGGTCGCAAGAGGTCGCACGGCCCAATACTCTCCGTCTTGATGCCATGGCGTAGCTTTTCCATTGTGTGCTGGCTTCCCAAATAAGCTCATATTCCATAAGGCAACATCTGGCCCAATCAATTCACAAACCATATCCAAAATACCAGGCACAAAACAAAACTCGGAAAAAGTAATGTCATGTCGCAGTAATGCCGGACAGTTGTCCCGAAACTCTGGATGTTCCGATAAGAATTCACTAACCTTCAAGCTAATTCCATCCAAAAATTCGCCGGGTATTCGATAATCAGGGACTAAATACCCCTCCTCCCTATATTTTTCGATATCACTTGCCCTAAGCATACAACAATTGCCTCATATTAATGTTAAGGTTTCCCCACTACCTTCTGAATGACCTCGTATCTTCTACAGCTAGTAACTATATTAGCTACGTTTCCTTATAGTTGTCCAATTTGCACTCAGTCTAAGTAGCCTAGATCACCCCAAATTTTGTATCCTTTTCGAAACTCTTTTAAAGAATTCCAAACACGTGCAAACTCCTCATTCTTTGACGCTTCGTCTTCGACAACTTCGTTCCAGGCCGTCTCCAGTGATTCCATAATTTCAGGACTCCATCGATGTACAGTTACACCCTTTGATTGTAGTTCCTGTAAAGCCGAAAATTGGATTGCCTCTCCGTGCGCAAACCCCTGGAGCAGACTTTCCTTACATACCGCATTAATAATTTCCTGTTGCGTAACGCTAAGGCTATTCCAATCATCTAAATTTATCATTAGTTCAATCATACTCATGGGTTGATGCCAACCCGGAAAATAGTAATGCTTGGCAACTTGATGAAATCCTAAGTCTAAATCAATTGCGGGGTTAGAAAATTCGGTGGCGTCAATAGTTCCCAGTTCAAGTGCTGGAAAAATATCCCCCGCAGCTAACAACTGTGTGGAAACACCGAGTTTTTCCATAACCTTTGCTCCCAGGCCAAAGAACCGCATCTTGAGACCCCTCAAGTCTTCCACTGAATTGATTTCTTTCGTAAACCATCCAGATCCTTCCGGAGAAATAAGGCTGCAAGGCTGTGAGTAAATATTGAAACGGGCATAAATCTCCTGCATCATTTGAAGACCCCCGCCATAATACATCCACGCCAAACCTTCACCAGCGTCTGGACCAAAAGGAACCGCCGTAAAAAATTGCAAGGCTGGCACCTTACCCGCCCAATAGCCAGAACCCGTCCAACCTGCATTAACCGAACCGGTTGAAACTGCATCAAAAATCTCAAGTGCTGGTACAAGTGCCCCTGGATCAAAGAACCTTAGTTCCATCGTTCCCCCAGATAATACTTTCACCCGCTCTTCAACAAAATGTCCTTGAGTACCAAGTAATATTAAGTTCCCGGAAAAACTGCTGGCCATCTTCCAACGAACAGGCTTTGCAACCGCCACTTCGGAACCAGCTGTCTCTTCCCCCACAGAAACCGCTGTATCCGATCCAGGGGACAAAGCAAAGATGCCTATTACCAAACCAAGAATAAGGCCTAATGCCGCAGCAACAACCGTAGTTTGTTTCATTTTTCCCTCGCTTAAAACGTGTTCAAATCAAATCCAAAAAAAACTTTTATTTAGCACATAAAGATCTAAAAAAACGGCTTCTACGTAAAAATGCCCCCACAGAACGGAGATAGAAACGTTCCCGATCATCGTGACATCACCTCAGCCTCATTCGCAGCCCAATCGATAGCATCGTCAAAGGATTCTCCTCCTTGAGTGACCCGGGCAACCAAGGTTGGTAGAAGGGTCTGGGCATAAACTAGAGCAGCTAACTGAGGTGGAGCCGGGTAACCGGCTATTATTTGTTTCTCATCACCACGACCTGGAT
>CAZAHE010000083.1:0-8196 GCA_964484965.1 uncultured Acidiferrobacteraceae bacterium
CCTCCCGCACCACCGCGGCGCGTAGACATACGGCGCACAGCCTCCCGTGAACACATCATAGTCGCGAGAACATTTAGTTCGAGTACTTTTTTCATTGCGGCAGTCGTCATATCTTCAACGCGTGTAATCCTGCCTGTCGTTCCAGCATTATTTACGAGCGCGCGGATTGGCCCGAGTTGTTTTTCCGCCTGCTCGAACAAACGTATGACATCGGATTCCCGGGATACATCGCCTTGTATCGCTACCGCTCGGCGATCCCGGTTGGTGACCGCATCGACCACTGCGTTGGCCGCATCATGATTTGAAACATAGTTAACCGCGACGTCCCAACCCGCTTCTGCAGCGCGAACTGCCGTGGCCGCCCCGATACCGCGACTCGCACCCGTAATCAAGCAAAGACCCCGCGTCATGAGGCGACACCCCCGGCACGCTCGACCATGGCGTTTAAGAGAACGTTGCAGCCTGCTTCGAGATCCTCTGGCTCTGCGCTCTCAGCCTCGTTGTGACTGAGTCCACCCGCACATGGTACGAAAATCATTGATGTCGGCACCACTGAACACACCTGACAGGCATCGTGTCCGGCTCCAGAAACAATCTCCTGTTGCGTATAACCAAGCGTTTTAGCAGCGCTTCGAACCGAATCAATACAACCGCTGTCAAACAGCACTGGCGGCTTGTACCAAATTTCTTCAATTTCGATTTTGACATTGCGCACCTGTGCAATACTTTGTGCACGATCGCGCAGGATATTATCCATCTCCAGCATGATCTGGTGATCAGGATGCCGTATGTCGATTCGAAGATCGACCTGTCCGGCAATAGTATTGTGCGAATTTGGACTCGCTGTCAGTGCACCGACCGTACCCACTGCCTGCGGTGCCTTGTCCAAGGCGATACGTTCTACAGCATTGATCAAGTCAGCAGCAGCGGCAATGGCATCGCGGCGCCCAATCATCGGTGTAGTCCCTGCGTGCGCATCCTGGCCCGCTATTGATGCACTGTACCAGCGCGTGCCCTGCGCACCTGTCACTACACCAATGGTATCTCCGGCATGTTCTAATACTGGCCCCTGTTCAATATGTGCCTCGAACAGTGTCCCCAGTCGGTGATCACCACAGACACTCTGGCCGGCGTAACCAATTCGCTCCAGCTCGTCACCGATTGTTATGCCGTCCTGATCAGCACATGCCAGAGCGTAATCTAAGTCAAACAAACCGGCATAGACCCCGGACGCCACCATTGCTGGAGCAAAACGGCAGCCTTCCTCGTTAGTCCAGACAATCGCCTCGATCGGCGCATCGGTTTCGATAGCGTGGTCATTGAGTGTCCGTATCACCTCGAGCCCTGCAAGTACGCCGTACACTCCGTCAAAGCGTCCGCCGTGCGGCTGGGTATCGAGATGGCTCCCTGTGGCAACCGGTAAATGCTCGTTTCGACCCCTGCGAGTTGCAAAAATATTACCCATACGGTCGATCTCGATCGAGCAACCAGCTGCCTCACACCATGCCACAAAAAGGTCTCGCCCGACTTTATCCTCATCAGACAAAGCCAATCGACAAGACCCACCGTTTTCAGTCGCGCCAATTTGCGCCATCTGCATGAGGCTTTCCCACAACCGCTCTCGATTTACTCGCAGCGCCGGCATCATCGTACCCTCGTTTGTCATGTTGTAAAACTACTCAGGCATTTCGTCGTAAAAAGAAATTAACGGAAACCAATCCTAATACCTCGATATCGTCCTGATTTCGTGTCTCAATCCGGGCCCTCACAATACCGCGATCAGGTTTTGAACGCGAGACCCTCGCATCGAGGACCTTTACCGTTGCCGACAACTGGTCTCCTGGCCGCACAGGTGCAGGCCAACGCAATGTCTCCACTCCAGGAGAGCCTAAACTCGCAACAGCAGATACATAATTGCTGACCAGTAGCTCCATAGTCATCGAGACCGTATGCCATCCGCTAGCAATCAAACCACCATAGATAGACCGTCTGGCTTCGAGCGGGTCAGTATGAAACGATTGTGCGTCATAGCGCTGGGCAAATTCGATAATCTCATACTCTGTCACCGTTCGACGACCACAATCGTAAGTACAATTGGCCTCGTAATCCTCGAAATACCGTTCTTCAACCGGCACCCGAAACTCGCTAAATTTCACATGGCCTCCTGCACCGCATCTGTGTTGTCCGGCTCGGGAGTATATCGGGTGATAGTGACGGCGCTGTCACAAAGGAGAAACACTCAGTTTGGAAGACCAACTTCAATCGCTCGCTGACAAGATCACGCGCCACGAGAAACTCGAAGCAGATGAAGCAGCTACTGTTTCTGCGATACTGCAGATTCTCTCGCATGGCTTCGATCCGCGACACTACTTCACGCCCCCTACTGGCCCCTCGTTTCCACGTGTTGCAGCAGACATAGTGTTATACGTTCAAATCGAAAATGCTAGACGGCGCTCGACTCTTGCCCGTGCTCTAGAGCAGACTGCGAACCGAGCGGGTATCAGTGTGAATACCGCGAAACGTGTTTATGACCGCGTACGAGACACCTACTTTAAGGACGATTGGTAGTCTTGATAGACTAATGGCACCGTCGAGGTATGCAGCCGATAATCAATGGATCGTTTTTATCAGTCGGCGTATTTTGGAGACTGCCGCGAGCGGTGGTGAGGAACCGTAGCGGGCCGCAACGTATAAATGGGTTACCTGACGAATGACACTCGCACAACTCGGTAGCGCACTTGCCGCGCGTTCACAAAAATCGACAGGTCCTTCCCAGGCAGCTTTTTTAAATCCTAGTCGGGCCATGCGCTTAAGGAAAACAGCATAGGCACGCTGCTCAGCATCTCTCGGCGTGGGACTGTGCAACAGCACGCCGTGCACCAGCAGCATTAACAAGCCAACCACACAGACCAGAAAAACAATCATACCAATATGTCCTAATCGGCCAAGACCAAGGGCCGCAAGCACGGCAAACTGACGTTGCGGGCCATAACCCATTACCCATTCATTCCAATGGAAGTTAAGTGCATCCCAACGCTGCTGCAACCAATACACGCTGCTATCCCAGTGGCCCCGTTGCAGTAAGCGCCGCATCGTGATAGCCGGCACATCACCGATCGACCAACCGAGAGATTCAATCGAGCGCAGCAAATCGACACCGTAACGAATACGTTCGGGTGCAATTACCGCTGTTGGATCTACCCGGACCCACCCTTGTCGTTCCAGCCACACCTCAGACCAGGCGTGTGCATCAGATTGACGGACAACCAGATAACCGCCTACGCCATTTATTTCCCCGCCCTGGTAACCGGCCACTATGCGCGCCGGTATTCCCGCGACACGCATTAATGATGTAAAAGACGCTGCGTAGTGTTCGCAATAGCCAGAACGGGTTTCAAACAAAAACTCATCGACAGGCCGAGATCCCAGGGGCGGCGGCGAAAGTGTGTAGTAGAACGGCTGATCCCTGAAATATGCCAATGCGCTGGCCACGACATCTGAATCGTCTAGTGCGGTTTCGTGCCATCTCGATACCAGAGCAGCGACACGTGTGGTGGGCTTGCGCGCAAGCTGCAGATTTCTGATTGCTTCGTTTTTGCTCAGACCAGTAGTCGTTACATCCAAATGCGACACAAATTCCAGTCGCAACGGACGCGATAAAACCGTTTCCGATTCAAGAACAGATCCATAGCCCTCACGAGTTCCGTCTGGCGTCATCGATGGCCAATCCAACACTGGCAACCATCGATTCTCATTGACCTCAAATGTAGTGGTGTAGCGCACCGAGTTGGTGCGCCGGGTCATCTGTAACTTTCTATGATGTCCTGCGCGTTCCTTCAGACGCCGCCATGAACGACCGTCTGTCCAATCCAGCACCAGTGCCCGCCAATAGCGCGCCTGAGGCTCCGGCACTGGACTGTCGAAGCGAACGCGAAAAGCAACCGCATCGTTGTTCAGTAGTCTCCGGATAGAACCTGGCTTCACCTCATCCGTGAGACCCATGAGGCCACTCTGCGCCAGGTCAGGGAAACCCCACAATCCACCTTGGATTCGGGGAAACAGCAAGTACATCCCGATCATTATGGGAATTGCCAGCAACACTAGGCCACGAATGTCTCGGACAAACCGACCAGGAACTATTTGCTGTGGTTGATTCATTCGAATCATTACTGTCAGGGCCAGTCCACTGCAGAACATCCCGCTGGCTGCGGTGATTGTTGACTGTGAGAACAAAAATCCGGTAAGGGTTGTCCACCACACTAGGAACACGACGATCATCACATCTCGGCGATTACGCATCTCAAGGCATTTCAGCCCCATCAACAAGACCAGCAACACCGTTCCCGCATCGCGGCCATGGAGACCATGAAATGCCACCACCACCAGAACAACAGAGCAGCCGGTCAGAGACCACCGCAACACCCGCGCAGGCATTGGCCAAGCAAAACGCTCGATCCCAATACGCCAAAGGAAAAGAATCAGTAAACCCAACCGCGCCCACCAAGGGAGCATTGCGGGATGCAACTGTCCAGTCAGCAACACCGTCACAAGAAGCAAAAGCACGATATTGCGCCTTGGATAGGGCGCTGGCGGCGAAAATGGCCGAATATTAACGATGCTGTGCAACCAAGTTCGACTCATTCAGACACACCGCCATCATCAGTTGAACAATAAAGTGCAAGCATGGTCAGGCATCGAATCTTATGTCCGGAACCGTGGCCAAGTGGGGCAATGTCATCGCCGAGACGCACGCCGTAGCGCAAATTCTGTTGCTCAGCATCTATGATCCATCGACACAACTGACTTAACTTGGTCTCGATTCCAAATCCCGGCGCAAGCGACAGCTCAAACCAACGTTCCTGCTGACGCATACCAGAAAATGTCTTGACATCGAGTGACCCTGTTCTCGGTAATGTTTTCCAGTGAATATGACGAAACGAGTCGCCCGCGTGATAGGCACGAAGACCCTGAAAGTCATCGCCGTCTCGTCCCGCCAAAGCGCCACTCGCTGACGTATGATCGGTCGTGTCTGGGAATGGCAGTGGTGCGGCTGGCTGCGGAAATACGATGCAGTCCCTGTCGAACTGAGCACGGCGTGACCACGCAAAAAAGATACCCATCGGGTAGGCACTGGATAAGCGAACCGCGGGCATCGAGACACGCCCGCGGTTGGCCGCAGACCTTCCAATCACTCGGCGGACGGACTGCCCCGACAATACCGAAAACTCTCCCGGACTCAAATCTCCTTCCAACCACAACCCCAACCGCGCCACACTCCCCAGGGCACTGATCACGACAGGGAAACGGGCAGTATCACCGGCGAACACAGGTTCGGCAGTAATTGCAGAAATCTGAACGCCTTGTAAATTACGCTGGGTATACAGCATCGAAACTATGGCGATCGAAACAAGTAAAAAACAAAACCCAAACGCTAGACCATTACTGTAATTCGTAGCAACCAACAACATAGCCAGCGCACTGCCTCCGAACAGGTAGCCCGGTCGCGTCGGCAGCATGTACACATGCCGCCGACGAAGCAGTATCGAAGCGGCGTCAGACATCAGCAAGCTCAGGGAATATCGGTCTCCCAAATCAGTCTTTCAGCAAGGCCACGCGACGGCACTTCACGATCAGCACTCTGCAACCGGTGGTCAAGTACTGCCGGGGCCACCTGCTGAAGATCTTCCGGCACAACATGATCTCGCCCATCAATTAATGCCCATGCCCGAGCGGCTCGAATCAGTGACATGCCCGCTCTAGGCGACAGGCCTTGAAGTAGCCATCCTGAACGACGCGACGCTGTCAACAATGCCTGTGCATAGTCAACCAGGGCATTGCTTGTATGGACTGAAGCCGCATTTTCCTGCAAGACGCTGACCTGCTGCGCACTCATCAGTGGCACCAATGCTGGCAGAATTACCCTCGGGTCTTGTCTTGTCAGCAGTATCTTTTCCTCTACTGGATCTGGATAACCGATATCAATGCGCATCATAAATCGATCAAGCTGAGATTCCGGCAAAGGAAAAGTACCAACCTGAGTGACAGGATTCTGGGTAGCGACGACAAAAAACGGCTTCGGTAATGGGTGTGACTCTCCGTCGACCGTAACTTGGTGCTCCTCCATCGCTTCAAGTAACGCGCTCTGCGCTTTCGGCGTGGCACGATTTAATTCATCGGCAAGCACCACTTCGGCAAACACTGGTCCAGGCTGAAATCTAAATGAGGCTGTATCGGTCTCGTATACCCCGACACCCACCACATCCGCCGGTAATAAGTCACTGGTGAATTGGATTCGCGACAACTGCAATCCGAGCACGTGTGCAAGAGATTGAGCCAGCGTTGTCTTACCAACGCCAGGAATATCCTCGATCAGGAGGTGCCCGCCGGCCAGCAGACAACTGAAAGCCAGCCTCGCTTGCAGCGGCTTACCGAGAATCACCTCACTGACACGATCGAGCGCCTCAATAATCTGATCTTTGATGGGTCGATCCGTGGCGTTCATTGTGCCAAACAGTGTCTTAGCTTGAAGAGTTGTATGCGGTGAGTTTTCACGCCGGCGGTATGTTTTTTTCTAGATCGTAACGCATACCGACAGTGCGGCGAAGGCGAGTGACCTCGCCCAGGCGGTGTAAAGGTCGATGATCGATGCCGCGCAAACCCGGCGCACTCATCAAAAGCAAGTCACCCGCCACTGCTGGAATTTCACGGGCACCGCGGCCCACTCGATCTTCGCAAGTACAGAACTGCCCGTCACCGCTGAGGACTAGAATCGCTATGACAACGGCGTAGCGCAGATGGTCCCGGTGTGGGGAAATTCCACTACACCCTGGCGGGTAACGTTGGACTATCACGTCATTGAACGTGAAGGTCATCGGCGAAGCAAGTAACACCTTGTTGGAGAGAGCCTGGTGCAATACCCGCCCCAGGTCACCTGCGAGTTGCCATAAAGGATGCATTGAAGGGATGTCATAGCAAAGCTCGAAGTCCTGGAAAACAGGATATTTGCTTGATCCCGTTACCTGTTGGGCTGGCCGATACGGCAACTGGTCCAACCATTTTATCAATGCCGTGCACTCTGAATGGTTAAGAAAGGGAACAGCAATTGCACCTTCGACAACTAAAACTGTGCTGAGCGCTTCGATACGCGCACACAGGTCTTGCTGCATATTTGAACCAATCTGCCAGGTTGTGCCATCCACCAACGATGCTGCTCGCGACAATACACGTGTGGATTCCATTACAGATTGATTATCCCACAACGGTGATCAAACACTGCTGTGCAATTACAAATGGGGCAACCAGGCACATTACATCACTACTTCATTTGTCGAATCCCTTACCTTAGTGCGATAAATCGAATAAAGTTCACTTAGTTGCCCCTCCGTTAGGCAGGAAGCTGGGTGGGGACAGGTTTTGACTCGTCCAACTAGAACAACTGGAGATTCTGCATGGCGCTGACCGACATCGAAATTGCTCGTGCCAGTGAACGAAAACCGATCCGCGAGATTGGCGAAAAACTTGGCCTTAAATGGGAACAACTGATCCCATTTGGTCACGACAAAGCGAAGCTGTCACTAGAGCGTGTGGCCGAGGCAGAAAGCGCCAGCTCCGGACGCCTAATCCTGGTCACTGCCATGACACCGACCCCGGCAGGTGAAGGGAAAACCACCACGTCCGTCGGTCTTAGTGACGGCTTAAAACGTATCGGCAAAAACGTGGTTGTTTGCCTGCGTGAGCCAAGCCTCGGCCCCTGTTTCGGCATGAAAGGCGGTGCAGCGGGCGGTGGCTATGCCCAAGTGATACCAATGGAGGATATAAACCTGCATTTCACGGGCGATTTTCATGCCATTGGAACCGCGCATAACCTGCTGTCGGCCTTGCTCGACAACCATGTTTATTGGCGGAATGAACTCGATCTCGACTCACGACGTATTAGCTGGCGACGGGTGGTCGATATGAATGACCGTGCGTTACGACAAATAACCACTGCCTTAGGTGGTGTCGCCAATGGCTTCCCGCGGGAATCCGGTTTTGACATCACCGTCGCTTCCGAAGTGATGGCCATTTTTTGCCTGGCCGACAACACGGAAGACCTTCAAAAGCGGCTTGGAAACATCATTATCGGCTATACACGTCAACGCCAACCAATCTATGCCCGTGACCTCAAGGCAGAAGGGCCAATGACCGTACTCCTGC
>CAZAHE010000083.1:8296-10409 GCA_964484965.1 uncultured Acidiferrobacteraceae bacterium
CAACCAATCTATGCCCGTGACCTCAAGGCAGAAGGGCCAATGACCGTACTCCTGCGCGACGCCCTGAGGCCAAATCTCGTACAGACTCTCGAGCACACTCCAGCGTTGATACACGGTGGTCCATTCGCCAACATTGCCCACGGCTGTAATTCTATAATCGCGACACGAGCAGCGCTGGGGCTAGCCGATTACGTGGTTACAGAAGCTGGATTTGGTGCTGACCTTGGCGCCGAGAAATTTTTTAACATCAAATGCAGAAAATCTGGCCTGCGCCCGGACGCTGTTGTAGTCGTGGCCACTATCCGCGCACTCAAATATCACGGCGGGATTGCACGTGACCAGTTGAGCGAACCGAATGCTGAGGCGGTGAGGAATGGATTTAGCAACCTGGCTCAGCATATTGACAACATTCGCCAGTTCGGCGTTCCTGCCGTTGTTGCCATTAATAGCTTCTCTGCCGACACGAATGAAGAGCGCGAAAGCCTGCAGGAACTGTGTGCCGCAGTGGGCGTTGAAGCGATAGATTGCTACCACTGGGCTGATGGTGGTGCAGGCGCCGAGGTATTAGCTCGCATGGTGGTTACGATTGCTGATAGCGGAGAGGCTGATTTCACGACTCTTTACGAAGATACCATACCATTGGTGGACAAAATCCGGACCATCGCCCAGCGCCTATACTGTGCCGAAGATATCCTTCTTGACAAGCGTGTTGCCCAGCAACTAGCTCAGTTAGAGGAAGACGGATTTGGCGAGCTGCCAGTATGCATGGCAAAAACACAGTACAGTTTCTCTACTGACCCAACAATGCTCGGCGCCCCTAAGGGACACACTGTTCCGATACGCGAAGTCCGATTAGCTGCGGGAGCAGGCTTTGTAGTGGCAATCTGTGGAGAGATTATGACGATGCCCGGGTTACCACGAGTCCCGGCGGCGAACAGTATACGCATCGATGATTCCGGCCAGGTTGAAGGTTTGTTTTAAAACGCGAGGCACTGAATATGAACAACACCCATTATGACGCGTATCCAGCGAGCGGGGTCTGGGCACCCGCGTTAACACCGGTAGACAAAGAGCTTGCTATCGATCACGTCCGCCTCTGCACACACATAAGCCAGTTGCTTGAAACCGGCTGCCACGGCGTGGCACTGTTCGGCACGACCGGTGAAGCAAATTCGTTTTCGCTTGAGGAACGCATGGTGGCGCTGGAAAAGGTTCTCAAGCATGGTATCCCACCTGATCGACTGATGATCGGCACCGGCTGCTGCGCACTGACTGATAGCGTCACGTTAACACGTCACGCAGTTGCGAATGGATGCTGCCACACACTGGTACTTCCACCTTTTTATTATAAGAACACCACCGACGCTGGACTGTTAAGCAGTTTTTCTGAACTGATCGAAAGAGTCGCTGATACAGATTTAAATGTTTTTCTTTACCACATTCCACCCATGTCACAGATACCGATTTCTGCTGATTTGATTGACAGCCTGGTTAGAAGGTTTCCTGACATCATCGCGGGTGTGAAGGACAGTTCTGGCAATCTTGAAAACACTCTGTCTCTATCGCGTCGTTTTTCTCAGCTCTCGATATTCCCTGGTGCGGAAACGTCTCTTTTACCCGGGTTGCAAAACGGTTGTGTAGGCTGCATCTCGGCTACTGCGAATGCGAATCCTACTGGTATCCGGAGCATTTATGACAGCTTCATCGCCGATGACGGAGATGCAGGTGCCTTGCAGGAACAAGCGAACCGTGTACGGAAAACTTTCGAAGGTTACGCCCCGATCGCGGCTCTCAAACATTATGCGGCCGCACGCTACAATGATCCCGACTGGCGTTACCTGCGACCACCGCTGGTTCAGCTTAGCGATGAGCAGGGAGATACGCTGCTTAATCAACTTAGCGACCACGGCTTGGCCGTTGCCTGAACTGCCGCTGGCCGCTGCCCTGGCCTTTAATGGCTCTACCGCGTTCCAAATCCCGGATGCACCCTCTGTCCACGCTGTCGAAAATTTTCCACCAGCTCAGTTCGCCGCCGCATGCATATCGTCTCGCGACACGGCTGATGCCTTGGCTCGGCTGGGCCACAACGTTGTGTTTCGCCCTGGGTTTGTAC
>CAZAHE010000084.1:0-10355 GCA_964484965.1 uncultured Acidiferrobacteraceae bacterium
CCGCAGATGATCGCCAGGCACGCATACATCGCCTCAATCGGATGCGCGGAAACGTGCTCGGTCATCCACAAATCCTCGTGTACTCCATCAAAGCGCTCACCGATGGCGACCGGAAGCTGACAAGGGGTGCCTTCATGGAATCCGACTGACAACTGCTGTTTCTCACATTCGGCCCACAACGGATCATAGGCTGGGTTGTTCCAGTTTCGTCCTCGCACCGGGTTAGGGCGCAGGAATATGCTTCTGAATCCGAGTTCCTCTTTGGCTCGTTTGGTTTCCTGTACGGCGGCATCGATATTCTGTGCCGGCACCATGGCTGAGCCAATCATACGTTGCGGATTTAGTGCGCAGAAGTCGGCCATCCAGTTGTTGTAGGCTCGAGAAATTGCCGCTGCCAGTGCGTCGTCATCGTATTCCTTGGCATGTGCAAAAAGGCCACGCGTGGGGAAAAGAATAGCAACGTCGATACCCTCGGCATCCATCGCCTCAATTTGTGTGTGAGCATCCCAACCGCGTTTGTCGAAGTCTAGATATTGTTCCAGCCGTCCGAAACGCTTGCATTGGGCGACCACCTTGTCTTTTCCCTCCATGGGTCGCTTAAAACGGGAAATTACTTCGCCGTCGTGCATCAGATGTAAATCAACCAAGTAGTTTTGGGTTCCGACTGGTGCACGGTCTCGAAACCTCGGCTCAATATAACGTTGCCATAAGTCAGGGGGTTCCATCACGTGCATATCACTGTCCATGACCCTGTAGCCGTTTTGTGACATATCGAAATTCCCTCGCCCCGTGTTCAATATGATCGTTCAGAGTATAAGGCACGCGAATAGAGCCTTTTACCATGAAGGTGCTGTGAATATTAAAAGGATCCAACAAAACGCCAGCCCACCGCCAATGATGAAATCAGTATCAATGCCCACATAGCCAGCCTATGTCATGTAAATTGTGGCTCGCGAAAATTCAAAAAAATTGCGGAGTGAGAGATTGGATTCGGCGAGGAGCGCGATTTCAAGGATGCTAATAAGTAGAACATTAAGTTGTTCGGTGATGACGTTAAAGCGCGTCACACTATCACCAGAAAAATCAGTGAGGGAAGATGCCCGATGGACAAAGACAGCACTTATGAGGTCTACGCGGTCCAATACGCCTATCGGCCGGATCGAAAACGACACGAGAGTTTTATTACAAATGCCTGGACCGATCCGCTGCACGGTACAGATCAACCGATTTCTTATTATGTGTGGGCTATCGTCAATGACTGCCACACGATCGTGGTGGATACCGGTTTCAATGCTGGTGAGGCAGCGCGCCGACGTGCTGATTCCGGAGAGTTATGGCGCCCGGAAATGAAATGTACCCCCGTTGAGGGACTCGCCATGATTGGAATTGACGCCAGGAAAGTGTCCGATGTCATTATTACGCACCTGCACTTCGATCATGCGGGCACGCTCGGAGATTTTCCGGCAGCACAGTTCTACCTGCAGGAGCAAGAAATGCAGTTCGCAACAGGGCCCTGTATGGCGCATTCATATTTTAATGGGGCCTACACCGTAGATCATGTTGTTGAGATGGTGAGACAGGTCTATCGTGGACGGGTCGTTTTCGTATCAGGAGATGCTGAAATCGTACCCGGGGTAACCGTTCACTGTATTGGGGGCCATACTCTGGGGATGCAATGTGTGCGCGTACGAACGCGCCGCGGTTGGGTAGTGCTCGCCAGTGATGCAAGCCATATGTATGACAATTTTGAAGACATGGCACCGTATCCGATTGTTTCTGACGTCAGGACGATGTTGCAGGGATTCGAGCGGTTGAAGACGTTAGCGGAAAGCCCTCGACACATTATTCCGGGACATGATCCGCTCGTGATGACGCGATATCCCTCCACGGCTCGTTCCTCTGAGAATATTGTTGTGCGCCTCGATACGGATCAAATAAGTTAGGCTTGCGCGGCGAATGTTTCAACCTTGTGGCTAAAGGCTCGGCGTGCGCCTCTATTTTGCGTTTCCATGAGTGATGCGCACGGAATATGATTTATGCGTTAGATCGCAGTGAGGAATGGACAGGTGAAGGATAAAGTTGTTCTTGTGACTGGGGCGGCATCGGGTATTGGCATGGCCTGTGCGCAACGATTCGCCGAGCAAGGGGCCACGTTGGTACTGGCGGACCGGCAGGACAGCAGTGAATTAGCCCAAGCGCTCGACGCGATGGCGGTTGAAGTGGATGTCAGCGACGAAACCTCGGTTGAGCGCTTGTACTCGCTAATAGCAGACCATTATGGCCGGCTCGACGTACTGGCCCATCTCGCTGGAGTGGTGCAGCGAGGTCTGGTCACTGAGATCTCTTCTGATGATTGGGATACGGTGGTCGATATCAATCTGAAGGGCACGTTCCTTTGTTGTCGAGGGGCCATTCCGCTGATGCGCGATTCGGGCGGCGGGGCGATCGTCACCACCGGTTCGGAGCTCGCGTACGTAGCGGCCGAGAACATCAGTGTTTATTCGGCCACCAAGGCAGCGGTGGTTCACCTCACTCGTTGTCTCGCTAACGATCACGGTGTCGACCGAATTCGTGTGAACTGCGTGTGCCCTGGGCCGATAAAAACACCAATGTTGGAAAGAGGTATCGAGGAAACTCTCGACCCGGCATTAACGCGACGCCGCACTGAAGCCACCACTATTCTCGGGCGCCTCGGTCAGCCCCATGAGATCGCCAACGTTATCTGTTTCTTGGCTTCCGACGATGCTTCGTTCATGACTGGATCCGTGGTGCTAGCAGATGGCGGCGTGACATCGAAGGCGCCTTAATTGGTCTGACAAGTTGTGCCGACTGCTTCTATAAACGGTCCTGCCAGTGTTAAGAAATAATTGACTTTCATGTTGGCGTCGCGATGAATCCGTGAGACGTTCAACACTAATAAAATGACGATTAAGCAAATCACTCAGACAGCTATAAGTCATCGCGCCGTTTTTGTAGTTAAGCGTACTGGTTGGTCCAACACGGTGCAGATTCTGAACCGTCTCTACGATTAACCTTGTAACAAGACCGGTATTATTCCCTCATCTGCACATACTTATAGGGAGGAGCTCTTAAAAATGAATGTTGAACTGATAACCGATATCGCTGCAGTGATTGGCGCTATTGCTTTGATTGTCTCTCTTATTTTTGTAGCTATTGAATTAAAAAAGAATGTCGAGCAATCAATAGCGACTAATTGGTACGAGCGCATGGAGAAGAACCAGCGTATTCGTCATCTACTATTAGACAAGAATCTAGCTGCGCTCGTCGAGAGGGGCGATCAATCATTTTATGGTCTAGATGATATGGAGAAGGTGCAGTATTCAGCCTATATGGAGCTGGTGTTGTTTAACCTGATGTTTAATGTCGTAGCATCAAGTCATGCCTCGCCGCGAGCAAAACATCTAATTAATCTGGATACTGGAAAAAATGAAAGCGAGAACTGGAATAAGGCGAGAATAAGATATTATTTTGGTAAGAAAGGAGTTGTTGAATGGTTTAAGCAATTTGACGAGATCATTCCAGTGCCGCCTCACTTCCATATGATTCTTTCTTCCGCCCTTACCTGAGACGAGTGTGGCAGTGGTAACTGATGTTTATTATTGATCCGACTCATTGAGTACCAAACGGTACAGCGTTTCCCGGCGTATCAAGAGCGGCGTCCCAACCAGGTTAGTTGTTGCCATACATCTTGCGTATTTTATGCTGCTGTTGGTCTGATGATTGATGGTCCGCTCCGGACTTTAATCATTGGCGACTAATTCCATTGACATCTTGGACAGCGCCTCGTTGCCGTTGCGAGTAACGATGTATGATTGCCCCGGAGCTGTGACATGCTTTTGGTCCATGGTGGCTACATAAGTATGAACAAACAGCACCATACCAGCACGAATTTCTGTGTCGTTACCGTGCCAGAACATCGGCCAATCCATCCAGCTTGGTGGAAACGTTGCGCCCTGGCTGTAACCTGTGGCAGTGAAATGAAAGTGCCTGGCGTTTGTAACAACCTTGGCATACGCATCGTAGACATCACCGAAGGTGTTCCCAGGCTTGAGTTCGGCCACAGAAGCTGCGTGAGCATCGAGTGCGAGTGAATGGAGATTCAACTGTCGCTTGGTCACCCGTCCGGTCAGGATAGTTCGCATCATGGCGGCATGGTAGAAACGGTAAACCCCGGCCCATTCAACGGTTAGCTGGTCGTTGGAGCCGAGGTGATCGCGCCCGGCCATGTATCGTCCACCAACGGCTCGGGGACCTGAATTCAGGATAAATTCGTTACCAGAGTAATCACCGTCGCCTTTAAAGACCGCGCCTTGCATTGCGGCTAGGATATCTCCGCCCCAGGCACCGGGGACTGCCAGGCGATTGGCTTCAACCAACGCGGCGTCCGCCAGTTCGCCGGCTTTTCGGGAGCATGCCAGTTCAGCCCTGCTCTTTACTACACGTAGTTCTGTGACCAGGTTCGATGCATCTTCGAGTCGACAAAAATCCGTGAGTGCAGCTTGCACGCGGGTATAGTGCAATCCGGTCAGACCATAAGCATCGAGCTCGATGCCGAGGCGCTCGCCACGCACGCCATGTTCCTCAAGGATGTCCCTTAGATTGTTCGCCGGGTTCGAGCCGGGCAGATTGTGCCAAGCACGAATATCCTCAATCACCGAATCCAGTCCTGCAATGATGGTGTCCGGTAGCCGCGTAAGCAGAGTCATTCGGCCGTCCGTTCCGAGGTAGAGGCACTGAAAGAAGCAGTATCCGAACGTCGCGTAACCCGTCACATAGTACATGCTTTCCTGACGGAACATGAGTAGGCCGTCCAGATCGCGCCGAGCGAGTTCACGGCACACATGACGTTGTCGGCGTTGAAATTCGGCAGCGGTAAAAGGGGAGGTTGTGTGCAATGGCATGGGATTAAACCTCTTAGTCGGTCACGTGGCGTAGACAGGGGATAGTGGATACCCATGATAGTAGCACTCCTAAAAGAGGCCCCCTGGCGTTATTGCAGCGTCAGACTGTATTGAAAACAACGGGATTTAAGGCGTTCCCGCACCCGTACAGTATTCGCTGTGAGTGGTCTGTGAAGCACCGCCATTCCGAACAATCTGCAAATGGTATGGTCAGTCAAAGCCAATCAAAATCCGACTGTTGTTTCTGACAGGTCTTACGGTGCACTGCGCATATCTTCCTAACGCGACAGAGTTTGATAGTCTCGATCAGGTATTGTCACTAACTGCGCCACATGCCTTCAATGGCGATGTCAGAATGCTTGCCGCTGTGCTGCGATGGCGCTTTGATGCCGACTCACTACGGGGTCTTGCCTAGGCTGGCCAGCATAGAAAGCCGTAACAGCAGATGGCGTCGCTTGGTCAAGTTGTGTTCTGCCTGAATCAACCGTCGTTCAAAGGCGAGTTGTTCGGCAGGCTCCTTGGCTTCCAAATCGTTTTTATTCTGTATTGAAATTTTCTGTACATATTGCATTGCGATATTTCGGCGTTCATCGCTGTAGTTATCGAGAATCGCAGGATCGGCTTTTCCTTTCAGGACTGGAATCAGCTTTTCTGCCAGATTGAAGGAGTCATGAATCCCTCCGTTCATACCCATACCGCCGAGCGGGTTGTTAATGTGCGCGGCGTCGCCGGTCAGCACGATCCGACCGGCCCGGTAGGTGCGAGCTATACGCTGATGCACGTTGTAAAGAGTTTTGTGGGTGACCGCGTAGGGGCTGCCCTTGTCATGCACGCGTGTCATGCGGGCCTGCACGCGTTCATCCGACAGAACGGTCTCGTCTTTTTCCACAGCCTCAGTTGGGAACATGGCACGCCACAACCTGCCAGGGATTTTCAGAAGGAAATACCACTCTTCGGAATCGGCGAAATAACTGACTGATGAAAGATCCGTAAACACTGAGGAAAAATCAAAAGGGGTGCTGACCACGAGGAAACGCTCTGGCCAGGTGAAGCCTTCGAATGGGATATTAAGGGCGCGGCGTACAATGGAATCCGCACCGTCCGCACCGACCAGGTAGCGGGCAGCATGTTCCTGATTGCCATCGTTGGCCGTGACCTGCGCAGTATCGGCGTTCTGGCGGACAGCCGTAACCTTGGCGTTGTAGATAATCTCTGCCCCCGTATAGTCGGCCAACATATCGCGCAAGATGAAGCACAGCTTGTATTGTTCTGCCTGCAGGCGGAAGGGGTGGTGGGTGAGATCCTCGATGTCCTTGAAATCGAACTCTGCGATTTTGCCCTTACCGTGGCGTCGGAATTGGACAGTGGGGGAGATCAGTCCCTGGTTGATCAACGGTGTTGCCGCGCCGAAGGCGGTCTCCAGCATGTCGAGCGAGGAGGGGTGGAATGTTGATCCACGCAAGTTTTGCGGGATTTCGGGCTCCGATTCTAAAATCTTTATGCGGAATCCGGCTTTGGCCAGATGCATGGCACAAACCAGACCGGACGGCCCGGCACCTACAATAATCGCATCGTTTATGCTCACGATCGCTCTTTTCAGCCTACCACCCAGCACGATCTGGACCACGCTGAGAATTCAACACTATAGTATCGAAAGCAATCCGCTATGGGGATAACAATGGGCGCCCTCTCAACATGACAATCAACAAAGAGTTTAAGGAATTCTACGCCATCGATATGAACGAGGGCTGGGAATGTCCTGAAGGATATCCGAAGGGTATTGAGCAGAAAATTCTTGCTGGTGTGCTGGACGAACAAGCCAGGACCGGCAATCGTTCGCGGCTACTACGATTCCAACCTGGTTGCTATACCACTGAACCGTTTGTCCATGACTATTGGGAGGAGGTTTTTCTGGTGTCCGGTGATCTGACTGTCGGTAACGATGAAAATGGTAATGGCGGCGAATCATTTCGTCCTAATACCTATGCTTGCCGCCCGCCTGGCGCCCATCATGGCCCGTTCAAATCTGAGGGGGGATGTGTCTTATTCGAGATTCATTACTATGACAACGGGTAAATAGTGGCGGTGTGCAAGTTCAAAAATCTCTGTTGGATCAGTTTGCATCGTCGATCATGTTAATCGATACATATAGACAAGCGCAGTGATACGTCTATTTGCATCTGCTTTTTGAAGTCTTGCCATTTCCCAAGACGAACCCGTATTCTGTATTTAGTCCATCTCGTAGAGACGTTGCAGATGACGAAGTGCAAGGGGACGATGCAATATCTTCATCTACCCAGCCCGTGCGATAGCATGTATCGTATCTGGCACATGCTTTAAAGCAATCAGCAAAATCCTCAAACAGAAAGTGCCCACCGATGCCTACGATCCATGGGTTTGTGGTATTCCATCCCACATCTGGATTCCAGCAGGCTGGATCATTTGGAAAGTCGGTACTCCAAGGTGTTTTGCGAGCCGCTCGGTCTTCCCATGTTTCGGCGTAAACTGCACTTTGAAATAACAGCACACCCAATAACAGCATTACTATGCTGCGCATCTTCTTTCTCCTGCTACGTTTGTCTATTTGAGCGTCAATCGCTGTTATAGACAGAATATTACACAACTGTTTCTTCACCGAGCATTCGTAGAGAGAATATAAGGTGTGTACGCAATAGTGGATATCACGCTTTAACGTTTGTTCTACTTTTGAGAAAGGGTTTTGATCTAGGAGGTGTGAAGTAGAACAGCCTCTGATAATATTTTGGCATCATCTATTGCAATATTGTTCGCACACATACGTGAGGAGCGAAAGAGATGAGTTTTTATGACAAATGGGAAGCGGCGATCGAGAGCAAAGACTTAGATGCAATGGTGGAACTGATGCATCCTGATTGTACAATGCTCCTGCATTCGACCGGTAAAGTGCTTCATTCAGATGAGTGGAAAGAGTCTTTTGGTAAACTGATTCAGAATGAAGGATTTAAACGTGACCGGAACCGATGCATCTATGAGAATGACGACATTATGGTTTCTCATTCATTTGTCACTTTCCCGAATGGGACAAGCGAAGCGGTGATGTATGTCGGAATTCTTAAAGATGGGAAACTATTGCGGATAGAAACTGGCTCGACGCCTGTAACAACTTAACGACCTATCATTGTAACCTGGGGCTCTCTGTGAATTCTCCCCAAGAGGGCATGCGAAAGAGCTTCTTGTACATGTATTGATGCAAACAGCTATTGCATTACGAAAGCACACAAGCAAGGCCATACTGGCATTGCAGATGATAAGAAAGTGATATGACCATTAGCGTGCTTACTGCCGATCGGTTCGAAGAAGGCCGAAACATGCTGTGGCTAGTACTTGAAAAAACGGACGGTGTCACTGGCCTGAGTGAAACGTTCCATGCGCTCGAAGCCACTCCGGGCGGTGGACGGGGATTATCAGCAGATTCGAAAATTGTGATCACACGCATTCTCGGTTTCTCAATTGTGGTTCAGAGGAAAACCTTTTAACAGGGCATTAGAAGATGGCTAAGCTCGAGATTAAAGAGGCACGTTTACTAGGAGAAAAACCTTCCGCCGAACTTGTCGGGCCAATGCGAGAAACGCTAATCGGCACTTCAGACAAGGAAATTCAAAAGCGCTTTGCAAAAGATGCTTACGTGTGTGTCCCTGGATTCTTCGATACACAAGACGTTGAGGCAGTGCGTGAGGCAGTATTTTCACGCCTTGCAAAAACCGGTGAGATCAGTGGTGATCCCATAGAGGGGATTTACTCAGGTGACAGCCAGCGTAGAGAGAAGATTCAGGATCTTGGAGAGTTTTGGCGCGAGGTTTCGGAAAACTGGGCCTTGCGCCGGGTCACCCACAGTCGGCGGCTTCATGAATTCTGTGATGTTCTCCTCGGTCAACCGAGCGTTGCCCAGGACTATCTCTTTCTGAGGGTTTCGAATTTTGGTCGCAAAACCCTAATGCACAGCGATTCGGGTTTCTTCGCGCGCATGTCAAAACAAGTCGTCACCGTATGGGTGTCTTTCGGTGACATCCCACTCAGTATGGGGCCACTTTTCGTAGTAGAGAACAGCCACAGTCACCCACGAGTACTGGAAAGTGTCAGTAATTTTGATGTCGTGCGTGACAAGGACCGCAAAGCTTCATGGACTGAGACACCGATCGAGCTGGCTAGAACGTTGCCTAGCCGACTCCTCACCCGTCACATGAAGCCTGGCGACATTGTGGTCTTCGGAATGCACATCCTCCATGGCTCATTCGACAATGTGGATCGTTCACAGCGTATCCGTCTCTCGTGCGACGTCCGTTATCAAGCCGCATCAGATGCACGTGACCCACGCTACTTTGGGCCACGTCCAGGTGGTACAACAGGCGCGGGCTATGGGGAATTGGTCGGTGCTATACCTCTAGACGAGGAATGGCACATTCGATAAAGGCCACACTGCTGCTGGCCGTTATCGATGCTATGCCTTTGCCTGGCAGGCCAGAGGTCTTGCAAGCGGGGTGATTCAATTGCTCGTGTTGTCTAGTTCGCGTTCGATAACCCTTGCGAACAACGCGCTGCCGAGGGGCAGAATTTCATCGTTGAAATCGTATGTAGGCGTGTGTACAGGAGATGCATCTTCACCGTTGCCAATGAGAATGAACGCACCGGGCCGATTCTCCAACATGAATGAAAAATCTTCTGACCCCGAGATCAGGTAGTGGTTTCGTTCAACATTGCTTTCCCCGACCAGTTCTGATGCCGCATCAGCAATCATTCCAGCCTCACGTTCCGCGTTAATCGTCGGCGCGAAGGTCACACGAAAATCACAGACGGCGGTTACGCCGTGGGCTGCCGCAACGCCTTTGGCGATACGTTGCATCTCCTCTTCGATGACGTCAAGGCCTTCTCGAGAAAATGCTCGAGCGGTTCCTCCTACCACGCTCGTTTTTGGAATCACGTTGTAAGCATCGCCGGCCTTGAACATGGTGACGCTGACCACACCAGCCTCTAGAGGATTGAACCGGCGTGACACTATTCGCTGCAAAGAGACGACAATTTCACTGGCGGCAAGGACTGGGTCTTTACTGTGATGTGGAAAGGCACCGTGCGCCCCCTGTCCGTGGACCGTAATGTCGAACAAGGCACCGCCGGCAAGTAGAGGGCCGCTGGTGATGCCGAATTGGCCTGTTGCCAGGCTCGGCCAGTTATGCATGCCATAGATGCTTTCACAAGGGAACTGATCGAACAGTCCATCGTCGATCATGGCCAATGCACCACCAAGCCCTTCTTCCGCAGGTTGGAAAATAAAATGGACGATGCCGTCAAACTGTCGGGTTTGGGCAAGATATCGGGCGGCACCGAGGAGCATGGTCGTGTGACCATCGTGACCACAGGCGTGCATGACACCGTCATGGCTCGAGCAATGGTCAAACT
>CAZAHE010000085.1:0-10338 GCA_964484965.1 uncultured Acidiferrobacteraceae bacterium
GTCGCGAATCAGCCGATGGTGCTGGCTGGCTGTCTTGATATCCAGTCATCTGTGAAGGCGGCCCGATTCATACGTTTTTGTGATGCCTTTGACATTCCAGTCGTCACGTTCGTCGACGTGCCCGGGTTTCTTCCAGGCACGGCCCAAGAACACGGAGGCATTATTCGACACGGCGCCAAGTTGTTATACGCGTATGCGGAATGCACAGTACCCAAGGTAACCGTGATTACGCGCAAGGCATATGGTGGCGCCTACGATGTGATGGCATCAAAGCACCTACGTGGTGATGTAAATCTTGCCTGGCCAACGGCTGAGATTGCAGTCATGGGTCCGAAAGGCGCGGTTGAGATTATTTTTCGCCAGGACATCGGTGATGAGGAAAAGCTGGCTGAACGCAGTGAAGAATATCGTCAGAAGTTTGCTAATCCGTTCATTGCAGGACACCGCGGATTCATCGATGACGTCATTCTGCCGCATGACACCCGGTTCAGGGTGTGCCGTTCGCTGGAGATGCTTCGCGATAAGGCCTTGACCAATCCATGGCGGAAGCATGGCAACGTTCCGCTGTAATGCGACAGACTGCTAATAAGTTAATTCGCTGCCTTTCTATATTTTTCGGCACACGGTGACGCCGTCGCGTACGGGCAATAGCACTTGCTCAACACGTGTGTCAGCGGCCACGAGATCGTTGAACTTGACAATCCCTTTATCCGAATCCCTGACGGGGTCTAGTACGCGCCCACCCCACAGCGTGTTGTCAGCAATGATTAGCCCTCCGCTGGGGATCATTGGCAGAATAGTTTTCCAGTAATCGGCGTAGCGCGGCTTATCTGCGTCTAGAAACGCCAAGTCGAATCGTGCGCCCTCTTTTGCCATTGATTGCACTGATTCGAGAGCATCGCCGAGACGAAGAGTAATGCGCGCTGCGTGGATGCTGCGCTCAAAATAGCGCTGCGCAACGGCACTGGTTACTGGGTCGATGTCGCAGGTGATTAGTTGACCATCTGCAGGTAGGGCTGCTGCCATTACGAGCGCGGAGTAGCCACTGTAAGTTCCAATCTCTAGCACCGTCTTGGCACCCGAAATCCTTACCAAAAGTCGCAGCAGCGCACCTTCGACTGGCCCTACTTGCATTTGTGGGTATTTCAGGCTTGCCCTTGTTTCTTCTCTGAGTTCCTGTAGCAGTGTTTCTTCGGGCTCGCAGTGCGAGCGGACGTATTGTTCGAGATCATCGCTGAGAAGAGATAGCATCGATTTGTCGCTGAAGCTCCCGCGCTTTCAATGCGGCAGGTGCTGGCGGATTTCCGGACCGTGGATACGGGCGACTTTATTGGTTGGGGCAACGGGTTCGTTGTAGAAAAAATCTGGTAGCTCATCATCTTTAACACTGAAGCCGGCAGCCGCATTAAACTGATCTTCGAGTTTCAAGACATCGCTACCCAGCTCACTGAAAAACTCTGGCGTCAGTGTGGTGCCAAGCGCATCGTTGATGGCGTTGACGACGAAATCAATGCGAGTGTTGGTTACAGAACGACCGAACATACAAAGGCCCAATGAATCTGCTGCTGCAGTAAGGACTTGTGCTTCTACACTAGCAGCTACCATCTCTTCGAGAGATTTGTCAGTACAGTCCATAGTCGGAACATTGCCGGCAGTGTGGTCTGCGCCTTGTGCGGTGACCATCATAGTAATCCCGGTGACTTCTACTACGCGAGGGTCATAGGCACTAATTGCTTGTCGTTTGATTACGGGTATTCGGCGTACACCGTAGTGTGCGCCTACTCGTGCGGTGCCAGTGGCCCACAGTCGACCGTCGTCACTGCCTTGGGCAATTTCTGCCAGGGTGCGGCGCATAAAGTCGACATCACCAAATTCACCCAGACCAGCCTCCATCAATACGGCAATCATTGCACCTGTTTCGATGGTATCCACGCCAAGATCGTTGGCAATAAAGTTTACGCGCGCCAGGTCGTCCGGGTCGTTCAGTCCACAATTGGTACCCATAAGGCCAAGCGTTTCGTACTCGATAGGCGATGCAATTTCGTTGCCGTCTGCATCTACATAGACATTGCTGCATTCGATGGTACAGCCAGGCATACATGCATGGGTCGTTTCGCCTCCGCGTGAGAGATTTTGTTGGCGGATAAATTCGCCGCCCATGGTCATTGTTCCCTCATCAGTGTTGACGAACTGTCCGGCGCTGAAATTTCGCACTG
Source organism: uncultured Acidiferrobacteraceae bacterium (assembly GCA_964484965.1). Lineage (GTDB taxonomy): Bacteria > Pseudomonadota > Gammaproteobacteria > Arenicellales > UBA868 > UBA11791. The sequence goes on from CAZAHE010000085.1 coordinate 2,217, forward strand.
GTATACCGCCCATGTGGTTCTGTACATCGGCCATGAACGCTGTACCAAGGTTGCGCATGGTATGCACTGGATCCTGTTCGTCGAGCAAGGCGTTGTATTGCTTGACTGAACCCATGAACTTTTTCCGGTCGTGAAGTTTTGGCATTTTATTTAGTTCGACCACGACAGCCTTAACTTTTTTACTGCCCATCACCGCACCGACGCCTCCGCGAGCAGCAAGACGTGAAGGTCGCAGATCAACATCGCTGAACGAGATGCCCGCAAGAAGGCCTTGGTACTCTCCGACTGGACCGCATAGTGCTAGGCTGACTTTATTGCCGTAGTGTGCATGCAGCTTGGCCGCGGTTTCAAAATTTCCCATGCCAAGGTAATCATCGGCCGGGTCAAAGCGAATCGATCCATCTTTGGCAATATGAATGATTGTCCATTCATCGCATGCTCCGTAAAGGGTCAGGCCGGCGAGGTGCAGCTGTCCCAGCGCAAAACCAAATGTGCCGCCTGTGTTGGCCTCCTTAACACCACCTGTAAGCGGACTCTTGCAGCCGACGCTCGTACGGTTGGCGTTGGAGAAGTTTGTGCCGGCAAATGGTCCGGTAGAGAATATCAACGGATTGTCCGGTGACAACGGGTCGCAAGTTGCCTTACCCGATTCAAGCAGGGTTTTGGCGATCAGGTAGCGACCAGCTCGGGCGATCGATTCGCCTTCCAATTCTTCGCGGTTGATACTTTTGTTTTCTAGGTCAATGTGGAGAAAGGAACGCATGATGTCGTGTCTCCCGGTGATGTCCGCTGATTCGGCTTTTGATGCCTGAGTTTAATGCAAACGGCGGTGTGGCAGAACCTGCTCTGCAGGGAGCTGGATTAAAATTACGCGCTGGCATATGACCTGATGTGAATATGGGACTGGACAACAAGAATATGACTTGTGCGGGCATAACGTCTCAAGAAGCCAAGCAGGCTTTCCTGAGCGATGGGGTTATAGTGCTGCGTCGGGCAGTTACTCGGCAGTGGGTTGCGCGTATCCGCGACGCGCTCGAGGCAGACATCCGAAATCCGGGACCGTATGTACACAGTTACACACCACGTAACGGTCATGGCCGCTTTCATGGCAATCTGCGAACTTGGGAAAGTGATATTGAATTAAGACAATTCTGTTGTGAATCAAACTTGCCAGAATTAGCTGCGACACTGCTACAAACCAAGCAGGTCAACTTGCTTTACGATCAGTTATTTATAAAAGAACCCGGCACTCGAAATCCGACTCGCTGGCACAACGACCAGCCGTATTGGGCTGTTCGCGGCTGGCAGGTGATGTCGTTCTGGGTTGCATTGGACCCAGTCACGCTGTCCAGCGGGGGCCTCGAATTTATCCGCGGTTCACATCGATGGTCACGTTGGTTTCAGCCAAGGGCATTCGGCGAAACCGAGGGATTTGATGACTACGACCGCAATCCCGATTACGAGGACATCCCAGATATCGACGCGGCACGAGCCGACTACGAGATTGTCAGCTGGGATCTCGATGCCGGAGACGTATATGCCTTTCACGCACTTACCGTCCATAGCGCTCGCGGTAACCTGAGCAATACTGTTCGACGACGCGGTTACGCGGTTCGTTATACGGGAGACGACGCCCGCTATGATGCGCGCTCGGGCACCAATCTTCATCTGCGCTCTGATGGGCACAGAGATGGACAGCGCCTCGACAGTGATCGATTTCCGGTGGTGTGGCCGAGTGCAGCAAGATCGAGGGCGGAGCGAGTATGAGGTAGATATCGGAACCGCAGTTTCAGTCTTGAATGGCACGTTCTCGTAAGACAAATTTCTGTATCTTGCCGGTTGATGTTTTTGGTAGTGGTCCGAAGATGATTTTCTTGGGAATCTTGAAGTGGGCCATGTGCTCGCGACAAAAACTAATGATCTCGTTGGCCTTGGCATCGGCGCCGTCACGTAATGTCACGAATGCGCATGGGCTTTCTCCCCACTTAGGGTCTGGTTGGGCAACGACCGCGGCTTCCAGCACTTTAGGGTGCCGGTATAAAGTTTCTTCGACCTCGAGGCTGGATATGTTTTCGCCGCCGGAAATAATGATGTCCTTGGATCGATCACGGACCTCGATATAGTTGTCCGTGTGTTGCACTGCGAGGTCACCGGTGTGTAGCCAGCCACCCCTAAAGGCCTGATTTGTGGCGGTGGGGTTCTTGAGATAGCCTTTCATAACCGTGTTACCGCGTATCATGACTTCACCCATGGTATTTCCGTCGCAAGGGACATCTTCCATGTTGTCTGGCTGTTTCACTCTGGCACCTTCAAGAGTGAAGTTGTGAACGCCTTGGCGGGCGATTCGGGCAGAACGTTGGTTAAGAGACAAATCTGACCAGTCTTCCTGTGGTAGACAGACCGTCGCCGGACCATAGGTTTCTGTAAGACCATAGAGATGGATGACGTTAAACCCCGACGCTTCCATCGCCTCAATGACGGCCGACGGAGGAGCGGCACCCCCGGTAGCGATTTCAACTCGTTGATCGAATGTTGGTCGCTCTTTTTCAGAGGCATTGGCAAGGGCGGTCAAAACAACCGGTGCGCCACACATGTGTGTCACCCCGAATTCAGCTATCGCCTGGTAGATCCGCTTTGGTTGGACGTCGCGCAGACAAATATGTGTTGCCATCGCGGCGGTCACCCCCCAGGTGAAGGTCCAACCGTCACAGTGGAACATTGGCAAGGCCCATAGATAAACAGAATCGCGCCGAACGTCCATATTCGTCATGTTCGCAATCGCATTAAGGTAAGCGCCACGATGATGGTAAACGCAACCCTTGGGGTTGCCCGTCGTGCCCGAGGTGTAGAGCAGGGACAGAGCCTGCCATTCATCAACCGGTTGTCTTGCGTCGAACGTCTCGGTTCCCTCGGATAACAGTGCTTCGTAGTCAAGTGCGCCCAATAATTCACCGCTATCGGCTAACGGATCATCAATGTCGATCACCAGGATGTTTCTTTCAAGCTGCGCCACTGCCGGTTTAATAGTGGATGAGAATGCCCTATCGGTTAGCAGAACCTTGGCTTCACCGTGATTAAGTATGAAAGCAATGGTGTCAGCATCGAGGCGGATATTAAGTGAATTAAGTACCGCACCAAGCATCGGAATACCGTTGTGCGCCTCCAACATTTCCGGTGTGTTTGCGCCCATGATAGCGACACAATCGCCAACTCCGATTCCGCGTTTAGCAAGAGCGGACGCCAGTCGGCAGGAACGTTGCCAGAACTCGCGATAACTATACTGACGTTCGCCATGAATAATGGCAGTCTTATCCGGGCAAATCGTGGCGGCTCGTTGCAGGAAGCTAACGGGCGATAGTGGCACATAGTTGGCGGGATTTCGCTCCAGGCCAGTTTCAAAAATTGACATGATGAAAATCTCGCGAAATGGGCTTGACTTGACAGTTTCTGAGGGGAACAGCGTTCAGCGATCGTTACGCACCCAAGGCTTAAGGTTTTCTTTGTAGTAGCGGGTGTTGGCTGCGTAATGATCAGTGGCCCTGCGGATGCCTCTGAGATCATCTTCCGTTAGCGATCGAACGACTCTTGCTGGTGATCCCAAAATCAAAGAGCGCTCAGGAAATTCCTTGCCTTCTGTCACCAGACTGTGCGCCCCTACCAGCGATTCGGCACCGATACGCGCATGATCGAGAATGATGGCACCGATACCGATCAGGCAACCACGTTCGATCGTACAGCCATGAATCATTGTGCTGTGGCCGATCGTGACCTCTTCTTCTATTGTCGTTGGTATGCCTGGGTCAACATGGATGACTGTGGCATCCTGCACATTGCTTCGTGCTCCGATGCGAATAACATCATTGTCTCCACGCAGTACGACACCGAACCAAATGCTTGCCTCAGGGCCAATCTCGACTGCGCCAATCACGGTTGCATCATCTGCAATATAGGCGCTGTCATCAATCTTTGGAACTCGCTCTCCCAGGCTGTAGATCATTCGATGTCTCCTTATGTGGACTCACATCAGATGGGGCGAGTGGCCGTCGTGCTCGTCCAGGGATAGGCGTCGTCGCCCCATTTGCCGAAACATCGTTGTAATGCGTTCCACCATCTTCTGCTTAACGCGGTAGTGAATTTCGAAGATGTCGGCTTCTTCACTCTGGCTCATTAGGTAATCGTCACTAGTGCCAAGGGTGTCCACCAGATTCAACTCGTGCGCTCTTTGACCGAGCCAGTACTCTCCGGTAGCCGTTTCGTCGAGATCAACTACCGGCCGCTGTTGTTTGACAAAATCCTTGAATAACGTATGTGTGTCTTCAACGTCTTGTTTAAGTTTTTCACGAGCTTTGTCAGTCGATTCTCCGAACATAGTGATCGTTCGCTTGAACTCGCCCGCAGTGACCTGCTCAAAATCAATATCATGTTTCTTCAGTAGGCGATGAAAATTAGGTATCTGAGTAATGACCCCAATCGATCCGATAATGGCAAACGGCGCTGCAATTAATTTGTCGGCAACGCACGCCATTAAGTACCCGCCGCTGGCGGCTACCTTATCGACAGCGACCGTGAGGGGTATTTTCTGATCCGTGATCCGTGCCAGTTGGGAAGCGGCCAGCCCGTATGCATGAACCAGGCCACCGCTGCTCTCAAGGCGCACGAGCACTTCGTCCTGATTCCGTGCGACGGTAAGCAAAGCCGTTATTTCCTCGCGCAGAAGTCCGACTTCGGTGCCGCGAATGTCGCCATGAAAATCGAGAACGAATAGTCTTTTTCTCGGGGGTTCTTCTATTTTTTTCGACGCGCGTTTTTGAGCTTTAGTAACTTTCTTTTCAGATTTCTTGCGTTTTTTGAAGTCACTTTTCGTCAGCATTGCATGATCTAGAGTGGCAGTCATCTCGCGATAACGATCGTTGACTTTCTTGACTTCAATTTGTTCGGTCGGAAGTTGGCGCTGACGTGTAGCCATGCCGATGATCAGACCAATCACCACCACCACGGCGATCGCCAAGGTAATGGTTTTGGCAAAGAACAATCCGTATTCGGTGAGAAACTCCATAGGGCTTTTTTGTTGTGGTTGAGCGGCGAGTTTACCTTGTCTACGCGATTGATTAGGCGAAGCGGGCGCTGTCGAAGGGTGCGAGGTCAATGCTCGGAGTTCGACCTGTAGCAATTTCACTCACCAGTTGACCGGTAATTCCTGCCAAAGTAATTCCCAGATGTTGATGGCCGAACGCGAAGATCACATTGGGTAATTGTCGTGAGCGGCCAATTACAGGCAGGCTGTCCGGCAAAGTAGGCCTGAAGCCCAGCCAAGTACTCGTCGAGCGGCCAAGTATTGGTAATGCAAGGCGTGTTTGCGTTTCGATGTAATGGGTGCGCTTTGAGTTTGCGGGCGCATCGAGCCCGGCGAGTTCGACCGTGCCTGCGGCGCGCAGGCCGTGCGCCATTGGTGCCATGAAAAATCCCTCGTCTACAAGTCCAATCACGCGATTGATGGTGCTGCCATCATCAGGAAACAACACATGGTAGCCCCGCTCGGTATCCAATGGCAGTGATTCCAGCGGCGTTGTGAGGAATCGTCTGGACCAGGCGCCGGCTGCGATTACGATTTGACTGGCGTTGTAGACAGTCTGTTCACCCGACAACTGCAGCCGGTCTGCTGAGGGCGCCCCGATCGTCGTGATGTCATCTGAGATGAATTCACCACCTGCATGGCAAAATTCTTCTACCAGTTGCTGACTCATCTGCTGCGGGTCGAGTAAATGCAGGCATTGACTGTAAAGATAACCATGCTGATAGCGTTCAGACAGAGCGGGCTCTAGTTCGCTGATTTCACCGCGATTTAATTCGATGAGATCATGACCAAGAAGCTGCTGGCGCAGATGTCTGTTTGGTTCATCGATATTGTAATTACGAGTACTGGAATAGACCGACAGCAATCCTTGTCTTTTAAGCAGTCGTTGGGTATGTGCACTGTTAAAAAGTGATAGAGCGGCACCTTCGGCATACCTGAGCAGGCTGGCGAGTGACTGGGCGATCTGCAAGGAACGGTTGCGGCGACAATGATTCAGGAACTGCCAGAGCCACGGAATCATTCGCGGTAGATACGTCCACGAAACGGCCAACGGTTGGTTTTTGCGCAGCAGTAGTTTGGGTAACTTGCCCGGCAGTGTGGGTTGATTGATCGGTATACAGCCATAGCGGGAAATGGTGCAGGCGTTGCCATACGTGGCGCCCGAGCCGGGTTTGTCCCGGTCAATAAGCAGGACATTGCAACCGCTGCGCTGCAGGTATAAGGCGCAGGAAACACCGACCATGCCGGCTCCCACTACGACAACAGGCGCTGAATCTTCCATTGCGTTTAACGATCAGTAGCTTAAATCGGTTGCTAATGGTGCAGTATACGGGCAAGGCCTGCTCACCTTGGTGTCTTTAGCGCTTTGGCTGGGCCGCATCGATATAATCCCGTCAGTTTCGAACGCCTATCGAGCAAGCTATGATCATTAGACAGCGTGTGGACCGTTTGTATGGACAACTCCATGCCACACCTCAGTACCAGTCTCAGGGCAAGGTCATTTTTGTTGACCTTGCTCAACAATCTTTTCGCGAGGCTTATTTGTCTCGGGCCGTATTGCAAGGCTTCCTTGGCGGACGCGGCGCGAACATGGTTTTGCTCTACAACCTTTTGCAAGATGGGCTCGATCCGCTCGATCCAAATGTGCCATTGATTTTCGGATCCGGCGTGCTCAGCGGATACATACCAGGCGGCCCGCGTGGAAATGTGACTAGCGTTGCGCCGGACAGCGATGCAATTTTGGATTCGAACGCGGGAGATTATTTTCCGGCCTACCTGAGACGCCATGGGATTGATCACTTGGTCTTCTACGGCAAGGCACACGATTGGACGCTGCTGAAACTAGAGCAAGGTGCTATCGAGTTCTGTGACGCACGTCCCTACAGCGGTATGAATAATATCGAGTTGACCGCAGCAATTGAAACCGACTTCGACGGACAAGAAGGACGCAACATGGCATTCGCCCGGATCACACGGGCGGGCGAAAACCAGGTCCTTTGCAGCGGTATCATGGCGGGGCCCAAGTCGATATTTGCTCGCGGCGGGGGCGGCGCCAAAATGGGTTCGCTTCGCCTCAAAGCAGTGCTGATTAAGGGTCGTCCCCCTGAATGGCCGCTTGATAAGACTCACCGAGACGACAACAAGCGCATTGGTCGCAAGATTCTCAGTACGGGGGTGGCTAAGAAAGTACTCAAGACAGTGGGTACGCCATTTCTATACAAACCCTCTCGCCTGCTCGGTGCGCTTGGCACGAAAAACAACCAGCAGACCACTTGGCACGATTCTCTGGATGCTGAGCGTTTTGATCCATTTCGAGATGGCATGGCAGGCTGTTACAAATGCCCAGTGCATTGTCGAGCATTGAACCGCTTGCCTGACAAGGATGAAAACGATCCTTATCAGCACGGCGATGGACCTGAGTATGTGACCCTTGGCAAGTTTGGACCTAATCTCGGCATTGAAAAACCCGAACAGGTTTTGCGCTTCAACAATATCCTCAATGATCTGGGACTCGATTCGGCGAGCACTGGTAGTGCCATTGCGTGGGCGATGGAACTCTACCAGCGCGACATTATCTCCGAAGACATCTGCGATGGGCTGCCGCTCGTCTGGGGTGACGCTGAGGCGATAGAAACATTATTGTTTAAGACCGCTGAGCGCGAGGGCTTTGGAGATACCATCGCCGACTCGGCACAGGCGGTTAAGCGTGGTAAGTACCCCGCGGTGGCACTGCGATACCGGATGGCATCTAAAGGTTTATTCCAGTCTGATCCGCATGATTCACGCATTATCAAGGCATTTGCACTTGGGCTGGCTGTTGCCACGCGCGGTATGGATCATCTCAGGAATCGAGCCACGCTTGAGATCAATCCCCGCATTAATGATGACCCGAACTACAAGCGACAATTGTACGGCGCCAGCGTGTCAGGGGAGCCCAACAGTTACGAGGGCAAGGAATATGCCGTACTGCGCTGCGAGGATCAGTATGCCAGCGGTGATGCGCTCGGCATGTGCCGCTTTAATACAAAGCTGTTTAACTCACCGAGC
>CAZAHE010000086.1:0-10077 GCA_964484965.1 uncultured Acidiferrobacteraceae bacterium
GCATCCGAGAAGCCCTTGCGTTTCCACGCGCGCAGTTGCGACGCATCCAACTGGTCCACATCTGTTTCCATCACGGCAGTTTCAATCAAAACAAGCTCAGCGATTTGTGCGATGAACCATCGGTCGATGCCGCTCAGCCGGTGGATCTCTTGCTGGCTCATCCCCGAACGAAGCGCATCGGCAACACTCCACAATCGCCTGGCGCCCGGGACACGAAGGGCATCGCTGATCAGCGACCGACCACGCGTGGAATCTACGTCAATCTGAGGGTCGAATCCGACACTACCGATCTCAAGACTGCGCAGTGCTTTGTGTAAGGATTCTTGAAATGTCCGTCCGATTGCCATTGCCTCACCGACCGATTTCATCTGGGTTGTGAGGCGCGCATCGGCGCGGGGAAACTTTTCGAAGTCAAAGCGTGGCATCTTGGTGACGACGTAATCGATGGTTGGCTCAAATGATGCGGGTGTCGCTCCACCGGTTATGTCATTGTCAAGTTCATCCAGAGTAAAACCAACAGCAAGTTTTGTTGCGATCTTGGCTATTGGAAATCCAGTGGCCTTAGAAGCGAGGGCCGAAGAGCGCGAAACGCGCGGATTCATTTCGATCACGACCTGACGACCGTCCTCCGGGTTAACCGCAAATTGGACGTTGGATCCTCCAGTATCGACGCCGATCTCCCGGAGTACGGCAATACTGGCGTTCCGCATACATTGGAACTCCTTGTCCGTTAGCGTCTGAGCGGGCGCGACCGTAATCGAATCACCCGTGTGAACCCCCATCGGATCAAGGTTTTCAATTGAACAAACAATGATGCAGTTGTCTTTGCGGTCGCGCACCACCTCCATCTCGTATTCCTTCCAGCCTAGAATGCATTCCTCAATCAGAAGTTCTCGAGTTGGCGAGGCATCGATACCACGAACACAGATTTCGCTAAATTCGCCCGCCGTATAGGCAATACCGCCTCCAGAACCCCCAAGGGTGAACGAAGGCCTGACGATGACCGGGTAGCCGAGTTTTTCAGCAATCGCATGGGCCTCGTCCAGCGAGTGTGCCAGTTCGCCATGTACTGTCTGCAACCCGATTGAGTGCATTGCGTCTCTGAATTTCTCTCGATCCTCCGCCTTGTCGATCGCCTGTCGGCTCGCGCCGATTAGTTCGACGTTGAATTGTTCCAATAGACCGTGACGGGCAAGGTCGAGTGCACAGTTCAATGCGGTCTGGCCACCCATGGTCGGCAGCAACGCATCAGGGCGCTCTGCTTCGATAACCCGCGCGACGCTTTGCCATCGAATGGGCTCAACATAGGTCGCTTCCGCAAACTCGGGATCGGTCATAATCGTCGCGGGATTTGAATTCACCAGCACCACGCGGTAACCCTCTTCACGCAAAGATTTACATGCCTGCACACCGGAATAATCGAACTCGCAGGCTTGGCCGATGACAATCGGACCCGCCCCCAGCACCAGTATGGTTTCGATATCTGTGCGTTTAGGCACAAGCAGAAAAGCGTGACGAACGCATCATGTCGACAAAGCGGTCAAACAGTCCCGTAATGTCATTTGGTCCCGGGCTCGCTTCTGGATGGCCTTGAAAAGAAAATGCCGGCGCATCGAGGAACTCAATACCCTGAATCGACTGATCAAAAAGAGAGTGGTGCGTGACACGAATGTTTTCCGGCAAACACTGCGGATCAACGGTAAAACCATGATTCTGACTGGTTATAAAGACCCGGCCCGTAGCCAGTTCAAGCACCGGGTGGTTGGCACCGTGATGACCGAACTTCATTTTCTGCGTTTGACCACCACCGGCCAGCGCCAATAACTGGTGTCCAAGACAAATCCCGAAAACCGGTATTCGTCGAGCCACTATGTTTTGAATCGCCTCAATGGCGTAGTCGCACGGCTCCGGATCGCCTGGACCGTTTGACAAAAGCACGCCGTCAGGACGCATCTCAAAGACTTCCTGCGCCAGCGTCTGTGCCGGCACGACCCGAACATCGCATCCACGCTCGACCAACAGTTGCAGGATGTTCTGTTTGACACCAAAGTCATAGGCAACAACCGAGAATCTCGCTGATTCAGGCGTAACAGACTTTGTCCATTGGTGATCGACTGGTGGCTTCCAATCGTAGGGCTGCCGGGTTGTCACCTGCTGGGCGAGGTCGACACCCTTGAGTCCCGACCAGCGTCGAGCACTCTCAACTGCCAGCGATGCGTCGACCACGCCGGCCTGTAAACATCCTTTTTGTGCGCCCGTACGACGCAACAATTGGGTGAGTTTTCGGGTATCGATCTCACTGATGCCTGCGACATTGTGTCTGGCCAGGAATTGATCGAGCGACTCCCCGGCCCTGAAGTTGCTGTGCTGGGAAGGCAGGTCGCGAATAATCAGTCCAGCGGCAAAAATCCTTGAAGACTCCATATCTTCACTGTTGGCGCCAGTGTTACCCACATGCGGATACGTTAGAGCAACTAACTGTTGGGCATAAGATGGATCGGTCAGTATTTCCTGATATCCGGTCATGGCCGTGTTGAATACCACCTCCCCCACGGATGTCCCGGTCGCGCCTATAGACCTGCCTTGGAAGACGGTACCGTCTTCCAGCGCCAGCAGCGCTTGCTGGACCAACTAGCTGCCCACCTTGAGCACAAAAAAAAGGAACCGCGCCGGTTCCTTTGTTGATACTACCTTACCTGTTACTCCCATCTTGGGAGAAACAGTCTATACGGACTGGTCAGAGCTGACAAGGCCAAGCGCGTGTTATCCCCGACACGGTGGCGCCCGCGGTCAGTCGCAACGAAGCGCCTTGATGTCATACCTGTCACAGCCAGACAACATGCGATTGAATCGCCAGCATAGCCGTAATCAGAATTTGCCATGCGTTCGAGGGTTGCGAGCGCAACTGATCCGCCCTGGGTGCTTTACTGGGTTCCAGTAAAAGCTGGCCGGCGTTTATTGATAAACGCGTCCATGCCTTCCTGGCCGTCACGTCCACTCATATTGGCAGCGATCTCTGCGGTCTCAGCATCTGTTTGGGTCGCGAAATCATTGGTAAAAGTCGACAGCAGCAGTTTCCTGCTGGAGGCATACGCCATGGTCGGTCCCATCGCGAGACGCTTTGCCAAAGCGATCGCCTCATCAAGCACCGTACCGGCCGCAACCACGCGAGTACCCACACCCCACTCGATCGCCTCGTCTGCGGAAAAGTCCTGATTCGTAAAGATCAGGTCCTGGGCTCTCCGAAGCCCGACGACGCGCGGCAGCAGCCAGGTCGATCCACCGTCCGGGCTCAGTCCGGCGGCGGTGTAAGCGACCCTGAATTTGGCCTTCTCATCGACCAATACGATGTCTCCGATCAACGCCATTGATAAGCCGCCGCCAGCAGCGACGCCGTTGACGGCGACGATCAGCGGCTTGGCCAAGCCCAGCAAGGTCAGCTGTGCAGCATGGAAATCGTCGGCAGTCTTGGTAATCTTGGCGGGATCGGCATCAAACTGCACGAACTCCTTGAGATCACCGCCAAAACAGAAATGCTTTCCCGCACCGGTTAGTACGACAGCCCGAACTTCGCTGTCGTGATCCAGAGTATCGGCGACACGCTTGAGTTCCAGCGCCATCTGGCTAGACAATGCATTTCCAGATTGCGGCCGGTTAAGGGTGATCACGGCAACCGCGCCGTCTCGCACCAGTTCGATCTGTTCTAATTCCACCTTGGTCTCCTAATCACACATCATTGCGGGCCGAGTCAGCGACGAATGCCCGGCACCAGTCCGTTTAGCCAAGATACAGTGTACTGCAGCAGCAACGAAGCCCCGAGACAGCCCCATGGCACGCCGATATCCGCGAGGGTCAGCAGTCGACCCCTTCGCAGCGCACAAAACTCAATCGCGCCGCTTCACGGTCAACAAGCTGCATGATGCGCACTGAATTTATTGGCTTCATGCTCGCTGTCGCCATCGGCGGGGCTGGCGGCTGGCTATTTTCCGTGCTCGGCCTGCCGCTGCCCTGGATGCTCGGCAGTATGCTGTTTACCGCGATCGCCGGCATCGCCGGTGCGCCAGTCCGGCTGGTAACGCCGATTCGTAACGGTTTTGTCACGATACTCGGATTGATGCTCGGCAGCTCGTTCACCACGGACATCGTGAACCAGCTCGGCCGCTGGACAGCCGGCATGGTCCTGATGATCGTGTCGGTCACACTGATGACGATGTTTTCAATTCGTCTGTTCCGGCAATTTGGTCACTTCGACCGCATCACAGCCTATTTTTCCAGTACACCTGGTGGGCTAGGCCTGATGACTTTGATCGGCGAACAAGCGGGTGGCGAGGCCCGTACGATCGCCCTAGTACACTCCGCGCGGATTTTCTTTACTGTGTTCGCAGTTCCCGCTTATCTTCTGCTCGTCCAGGGAATCGAGGTCCCGCAAGGCCGATTGGTATCGGACGATGGCGCTACCGCCAGCGGCACTGAACTGTTACTGCTCAGCGGCTGCGCAGTTGCAGGTTATACACTCGGTCGCCTGATGCGGTTGCCCGGCTACCAGATCATCGGACCGATGGCCGCGGCCGCATCTTTGTATATGGCCGGGATCGTCAACGCACCTTTACCGCCAGCGCTTATCGCTATGGCACAAGTGGTTCTCGGAGCCTCTATCGGTGTGCGATTTCAGGGACTCAATTTGTTGCGCATGGCTTGGCCACTGCTTTTCGCATTGATCTCAGGCGCCATGATGTTGACCGCCGCCATCGTCCTGTCCGAACTGGCCGCACCATGGATCGGCGTCAGCAACCACGCGCTGCTGCTGGCGCTGGCCCCGGGCGGGCTCGCGGAAATGTGCCTTATCGGCTATGCCCTCGGCGTGGATCCCGCTTTCACTGCCAGTATGCACACTGTCCGGATTCTTCTGGTCGCGGCAGTGGCACCGATGGCATTCCGGCTGCTGCATCGGTCATGGCAGAAGCATTAAACGGACTGAACTGCTAAAACCGACGCTGGGTCCGCCTGGCCAGGGAAACACACAGTACGTCAGTGTGCAATCACCTAACCTTGCAAAATCTCCCCGAGAAACTCGAGCCGGTCTTGACCCCACAACAGGTCGTCTTTGAACACATAAGCTGGAACACCAAAGACGCCGTGCGCGATCGCCGTTTCAGTATTTTCTCGATACTCGTTTTCTACCCCTGCGCCTGCGGCTGATCGAAGCATTTCGTCAGCGGCTAGGCCCTGCTCCCGCAGCACCGAACCCAGCACATCGTGGTCTGCTACGTTGCGCTCTTCAACCCACACCGCCTGCATGAGAGCATGAGTCAACAAGCTGACGTCTGCACCCATTTGACGGGCGGCGATAATCACGCGTGCCGCATCGTCACTGCTTACAGGGTAGTGCTGCGGCGCAAAATTGATGTTGATCCCAAGTCTGGCAGACCAGCGCTTCAGTTCGCGCATGCGATAGGCCTGGCGTTCTTTGGATCGATCCTTCAGCGCGAGACCGCCGGTACGAGAGAAGATGACCTTTGAATCAACCGGCTTGTGTTCAACCGCTACGCCATGCTGGGCAGCAATGGTCCGCAACCGCGCGTCACCGAAGTAACTCCACGGTGACATCACCGAAAAGAAATAATCTATCTTGTAGGACAATACGTGCCTCTCTTCTAGTGTAATTGAAAGTTCTTGCCGGCCATATCTGCGATATGGCGCCCGATGACCAGCGATGAGGTTGCACCGGGCGATGGTGCATTCAACACATGGATGGCTCGGTCAGTTTGTTGTATGCGGAAATCATCGAGCAGATTGCCGGCTGGATCAACAGCCTGGGCCCGCACGCCAGAACCTGCGCCTGCCAGATCACTGGCTTCAAGCGCGGGAACCAACGCCTGCAGACTTTTCAGAAATACGCTTTTCCTGATCGATCGGTTGATTTCCCAAAGTCCCGTTCGCCAGTCACGCGCAAACATCTTCCAAAACCCGGCGTAACGAATGATCTCGGAAAAATCGCGCGCACTGAAGTCCCAACGGCTGTATCCCTCGCGTTGCGTAGCGAGCACAGCGTTCGGTCCAGCCTCTACCCAACCTTTCATCGTCTGCGTCAGATGAACCCCGAGAAAAGGAAACGCTGGATCCGGCACCGGATAGATCAAGCCTTTGACCAAGTACTCTCGGTCTTTTCTCAAGGTGAAGTATTCGCCACGGAAAGGAATGATCTGTAGATGTGGATCAATACCCATGCGCCGGGCGACACGATCGCAGTGAAGACCCGCACAGTTGACCACATAGCGTGTTGCCACTTCACCAGTCTCGGTTTCGAGTACCGTATAGCCTGAGCGATCGACGGCTCGAATAAACGCCGAACGAACGCGCAGTTCCCCCCCGGCCGCCTGAAAAATTTCGGCAAACGCTTGGGTCACCTTTCGGAAATCGACAATCCCGGTATTCGGCGCCCACAACGCCTTTTTCGCACGTACATGCGGTTCGATTTCTGCAATGCGCTCGGGTCCGACAATTTCCAGCCCCTCGACCTGGTTCGCCACACCACGTTCACGCAGTGCCTCGAGACGTATCATTTCAGCATCGCTGTTCGCGATGATCAGCTTGCCACAACGCCAAGTGGGGATCGCGTGCTCGTCACAGAATTGGGCCATAGTACGACGCCCCTCCACGCAGAAACGAGACTTGAACGAGCCCGGCTTATAGTAAATGCCGGAATGAATCACGCCGCTGTTGTGACCGGATTGCTGGGTCCCTAAATTGATACTTTTCTCCAGCACCAGCAAACGCAGCGCGGGATAACGATGCTTCAACTCCATCGCTGCCGACAACCCGATACTGCCGGCACCAATGACGACCAGGTCGTAGGTTGGTTCGGACATCGGGATTTATCCTGACTTGAGGATAGCTAATGCCAGAGCAGAATCAGTCGTGGCCATGAGCGAGCGCCAGGCCGGCACGCGGCCAGCGCGCCTGCAATAACCGACCGCTTTGCGATTGTGTCACGTAGGCGGTCATCATATCCGGCCCGCCAAAACACAGATTGGTTGTGTAGGGATCTGGAAACGGAAGGTGCTCAATCGAGCCATCTGGCGTAATCACGCTGATACCGCCATTCACCAGCGTGGCCACACAGATGTTACCGTTTTCTTCAACGGCCAGGCTGTCAAAGCGCTGGTAGTTGGCTGAGCCGGCGATAAAACGCCCACCGTGCGGAGAAGGCCACGGATCCTTGTCGATCTTACCCGGCGCAATAATTTTAAAAGCCCACAATCGGGCAGTCGGCGTCTCAGCAACGTACAAGGTGTTGCCGTCGGGCGAGAGACCAATACCGTTAGGCATC
This sequence comes from uncultured Acidiferrobacteraceae bacterium, assembly GCA_964484965.1. Lineage (GTDB taxonomy): Bacteria > Pseudomonadota > Gammaproteobacteria > Arenicellales > UBA868 > UBA11791. The sequence goes on from CAZAHE010000086.1 coordinate 7,331, forward strand.
TCCAATGGATGAATCAGCAATTCAATCCCGCTACCGTCGGCGCGCGCGTAAAACACGCGGCCTCGATCCTGGTCGAGATAACGAACCTTTCCAAGATCAGTGAAATAAAATCCGCCAAATTGATCGAAAACGATATCGTTGGGGCCCCGCAACGGCACACCGGCGGCCTCGCAATACAAGACATCGACCCCGCCCGTGGTCAGGTCTACGCGTTCAATTCGCCCGCCACTGTAATTTTTCGGCTGCAGCGTTGGTCGCACACCAAACTCATCAATATGCCAGTTAAAGCCGCCGTTATTGCACAGGTAACAGGCGCCGTCCGGGCCGATCGCCGCACCATTGGGACCGCCGCCGGGTTTCGCAATCACTTCACAATGACCGTCGGCTTCAACACGGGTCAAACTACCCCGCTGGATCTCGACCACCAGACAGCTGCCATCGGCCATCGCGATCGGCCCTTCAGGAAACTGCAGGCCGCTCGCCAACTCAGTGTATTCAATCACCACACCAGACACCCGTCATGCATGGAAAGTCGCGTCACTTCAATTGATCGGCATGCTGCGTCAGAATCGGCATCGCTTCTTCTGCCAGTCGCCGCATGGACGTCGGCCATAAGGTGTCGTCATCCCAGTCGTGCCCCACCATGACGAGGGTTCCAAACGGACCCAGACAGTCGATCAATTCAATCAATCGATCCCGCACAGTCGCCAAAGAACCCGCTATGACACACTGTTCAAGCGCGAGATCCACTTCAAGCATTGCATTGAGTTCGGGTAAAGGTTTTGACTGGTGCTCACGAAACTCCTCGATCTGCCGAACACCGCGAATATACCGGTAGTAGTAAGCAAACGTGCCGTCAGGGTCAGCCAGTATCTCTTCAGCCTCAGCATCAGAATCAGTGATTAGAATGTTTCTGCAGACACGCCAGATCGAAGGGTCTGCCTCTTTGCCCAGTCGCTGTCTTGCTTCGGCGTAACTTTGCCACTGCGCAATCAGGTTCTCGACGGGAACAAAATTGGCAGAAATGGGTATGAAGTCCCGCTCGGCGATGGTTTCGGCGGTCTGGCCTCCTGGACCGACCATGGCGAGCGCCACCGGTGGATGAGGTTGCTGCAGAGGACGGGCCATTTGACCGACACCATGACTCAGCCAAACACTGCGTTCAAGCGTCGCGGGAAAATGCTCGCCATCAAACGCGAGGGGCGCTTCTGCATTCCATAGCGAAAGAATCATGTCGATCGACTCCATGGCGATCTTGTAGCGTTCGCTCATATCTTCATTGCCGAACAGTTCAGCGTCACTCATCAGACCACCCGGGCCAAAACCCAGGATCAGCCGACCGCCACTCATTTGATCAAATTGAGCGGTCTCCGCTGCCACGATCACGGGATGGTGATAAGGGAGATTGATCACACCGGTGGCAAAACGAATCGTCGAGGTCTGTTCTATCAAGCCGGCAAGAAACATCAGCGGTGAGGGAATCTGCTCGGCCTTGGTTGAAAAATGCTCCCCAATCCAGACTTCAGAGAAACCCAGTTTTTCCGCCAACAGAACCGAGGCACGATCCTCATCCAACGCCTGTCGCCACGGTTTCTCAACACGGTGCACCGGCTGGGTAAAAATTCCAAGTTCCATTGTTAACGGTCCACGTAGGCCTCTGTCGGTTGGCTTCGAGTCATCTCAATCAACCACAAAGCCTTGTACCTTATCAACCTGGTTGATCAGCACATCACCACGGCAGTAGCGCTGCAGGTTATCCAGGAAAAGTTCTGCCACAGTAGTTTGGTGGGTGTCATAGTCCCCTGACATATGCGGCGAGATCACAATATTGGGTGCCGACCAAAGGGGGCTATTTTCCGGCAGCGGTTCGTCATGAAAAACATCCAGCGCAGCACCGGCAATACCGCCCGTCTCTAGTGCTGCCACCAGTGCAGCTTCGTCGACCACTTCTCCTCGACCGACGTTGATGAAACGCGCCGATTTTTCCATTGCATCGAACTGTGACGAACCGAAGAGGCCGCGCGTATCTGCAGTCAGCGGTGTCACTACGATCACGAAGTCAGCGTTCGCCAGACAGCCGTTTAGATCTTTGACCGCCGAAATGGTCTCAAAGTCAGGATCCGAAGATCTGGCTGAGCGACCGACGCCATGAACATCCATACCAATAGCCGACAGTATCCTGGCAATCTCGCGGCCAATACTGCCTACACCAACAACCAGTGCCCGGCGGGCGATCAACCGCTCGGTCCAACGATAATTCCAGTGCCGTTCCGTCTGGGCAGCGAAAGTGTTTTTAAAACCCTTGGCGAAAGACAATATAAGTCCTAAAACGTATTCCGCCATCGACCGGTCAAACACACCACGCACATTGGTCAGAACAACATTGCTGGCAACCAGTTCTGGAAAGAGTACCGCATCTACACCGGCACCACTCCATTGGATCCAGCGCAGACGGTCTGCCTGTGGCCAAGCCTGATGCAGCTCACTGGCACTGAAATCCCAGCCAAGCAGCACCGCTGCGCCCGGCAGCGCCCGGCAAAGGTGATCAAAGGTCGGCGCACAACGCCATTCGACGTTCACCGCGGCCGTTTCGAGACCGGGTACCTCATGCACGTGCTCCACGCCTTGCAATACGACCGCTAACTGCTCTGATGACAATGCGTTCTCCTTATCGTGATTGTCACTATATCTCGATTGAAGTTTATCAATCTGTAAGGGCTAAAAGTGCGCTAATGTGGCATGCTGGC